>CAXUEY010000004.1:34014-64661 GCA_964250225.1 uncultured Ktedonobacteraceae bacterium
CTAATTATTATGTCTCCTCATCCGCCGCGCCCGCCCCCCCCCCCCCCCCCCCCCCCCCCCCACAAAAATGCTGTTTTATTTTCCCTCTCTACGAGCTTTTTCCATTTCTCTGAGATCGCGGCGCAGAATCTTCCCCGAAGCATTCTTGGGGATCGCCGTCACAATCTCCACCAGATGAACCTTCTTATAGCCAGCGAGTTTCCCATTGGCGAAGGTGATGATCTCGTCGGGCGTGGCTGTGTGGTTGGGGCGCAGCACAACAAAGCCTTTAGGCACTTCGCCCGCCTCTTCATCGGGGACGCCGATGACGGCGGAGTCCATCACGGAGGGATGCTCCATCAACAACGCCTCTATCTCGGCAGGGGCGATGCCAAAGCCCTTGTACTTAATCATCTCTTTCTTGCGGTCCACGATATAGGTGAATCCATTTGCATCGACATGGCCAATATCACCAGTGTAGAGCCAGCCGTTGCGCAGCGATTGCGCGTTAGACTCCGGTGCCTTCCAGTAGCCCTGCATGACCTGGGGGCCGCTGATAATGATCTCGCCGTCCTCGCCGGGAGGCAGTTCGCGCTCACCAGTTTCGATATCGACGATTTTCTGGAACGTGTTGTTGACCGGCAGACCCACGCTTGACGGGCGTACCAGGGCTGTATTTTTGGGTTGGGCGTGTGTGAGAGGCGAGGTCTCGGTCAGGCCGTAACCCTGCACGACCTGCAGACCGGTTTTCTCTTCCAGACGGCGCGCGGGGTCCAGCGGCAGGGGGGCGGCGCCTGAGAAGACATACTCCACCGTTTTCATCTTGTTCAGGTCCACAGGCGCGTTGGCCAGGGCCACAATGATTGGGGGTACCGCAAAATAGTAAGTCACGCCATACGTTGCGCACATCTCCAACGACTGCACGAGGTCGAAGCGTTCCATCAAGACCTGTGTGCCTCCGCAGGCCAGGAAGCCTCCGGTGAGCATGACGCCATAGATATGATAGAACGGCAGGAAGATTAGCGCCACGTCGTTGATATCAGCTTGCAAGGCGGTGATGAATTGCAGGTTGTTCGCGACCAGGTTGCGGTGTGTGAGCATCACACCTTTGGGCAGGCCAGTTGTGCCGGACGAGTAGGGCAGCGCTACCAGATCGTCGCTGCGGATCTCGACTTTGGGCGGCAGTTCAGGCGAGGATGTGCGCAGCAGTTTCGCCCACGGGATCGCCTGTGGCATATCCTCAGGCACGCTCTCACCGGTCACGATGATATGTTTGAGATTAGGAAGAGACTTCTGGCTGAGCACCACTTGCAGGAGCGGTAGGAGTTCGCGCTGGATAAGGATCGCGCTGGCCTCGGCGTTCTCCAACTGATAGCCGACCTCGCGCTCTTTGTAGGCCGGGTTCATCGGGCTGGAGATCAGGCCGATGCTGGCGGCAGCGATAAAAGTGACGGTATACTCTGGACGATTGGTGGTCAGGAGACAGATTTTCTCACCTTTGCGCAGACCGAGGTTGTAGAGACCATTGGCGAGAGCGTTGACCATCGAAATCATCTCGCGATAGGTGAACGAGAGATTGTGATAGACCATCGCGGTCCGGTCAGGCACGCGCGTGGCGGCCATACGCAGGAGGTAGTCATACGGTACATCAGGAAAGGTGAGTGGCGGACGGAAGAGTTCGGGTGAAACCATGTTTTCAGACATAGCCGGAGTCCTTTCTGACTCAACTGTGAGTACTGCCGACGTTATTGATGTGTAGAATACTCCATTCTTCCCTCCGAGGTCAAGAAAAACTGGCTATCTGTCATTTTTGGGGAGAAATGTATGCATAATGACCTGAAAAAAGAAGAGAGGGCACGCGCCGCCAGCCCTCTCTTCTTTTTTCGTATAGCCGGTATTCCTGCTTAGTGCGAGGTCACATAGATCTTGCTCCAGTCATCGGGTGGGATCAGATCCACCGCGCTACTGGTCTGCCCAACGATGTAGGGTTTGAGCACGTGCGAGGCGTTGCGTTGGTCCATCGGCATCCAGGCCACGTCGTTGACCAGTTGCTGCTCGATGTGGTTATATAGCGAGAAGCGTGTGGTCTGAGTTGACTCAATGTCAGCCTGCCCCATTTGTGTTTGTAACTGCTGTTGCGCGCTGGCAGTGGAACTCAGGTTCTGACCATAGTTCCACTGGTTATTGGGCGCGTTTTTCGCAAATTGCAGCGTAGTCCAGTCCTGGGGATCGGGATAGTCCGCGCCCCAGGCCGCAGCCCACATCTGCAAGCCCTGATTCTGGCACTTTGTCAGATCGGTCTGTGTGCAGAGTGTCTGGGACTCAGCTTTGAGCAGGGTCACAAAGTCGAGCACCTGGCTGCCGATATCCACACCGAGCACCTGTTGCCAATTCTGGCGCAGGGTCGTGACCTCTTTCTCCAGCGCGGGAACGTTGCTCTCATAGGTGATCTGGACTTTCGGGAAGGTAGCCAGCGTCAGGCCCTCTTCGCTCATACCCTGCTGGAAAAGCGCTTTGGCTTTCGCAGTGTCACCGCTGGTTGGAGCACCAGCAGGACATTGCAGGCTGGAATTGTAGCCAGGCATGCCATTGGGAATGATGTGACAGGTTGGAGTACGCACGTTATTGTAAATGGCCTGGGCGATAATATCCTTGTTGGTTGCCAGCTCGAAGGCCTGGCGAATATGGACGTTATCAAACGGCTTGTACAGATAATTCATCGCGATATAGTCTATCGTCAACTGAGATGTCTGGCTATACTGATTGTTGGGCAGTGTTCTGGCGAGCTGGAGTTGTTCGGGTGGCACCGCTTTCACGAAGTCCACCTGATTCGCCTGATACGCGTGGAAAGCTGTTTCAGGTGTTTTATAGAAGTCAAACTCCACTTTTTGCAGTTGAGGTTTGTCCTTATAATAGTAGGAATTCGGCACAAACTTGATCCCAGTGCTATGGCTATAGCTCTGGACCTTGAAAGGGCCGTCGCCGCCCTGACCGCCATTGTCGCCCAGGTGATCGGTCCATTTGCTCCCCCATTTATCGATCACACTCTTCTCAACTACATAGGAGGTCGGGTAGGTCAGCGCTTGCAGAAAATAGGCCGTTTTCTGGCTTGTCGTCAGTTGGACCGTATTGGCGTCGGGCGTTTTGATGCCATCGCCAAGCAAGGTCGGGATCTTCCCATTCACGCGATCAGCCGCGCCCTTAATCTGGCCGAGATAGGTCAGAGTGACCCCGTTGAGGCTGGAAATTGCTGGGGAGAGCGCCCGGTCAAGGCTATAGGCGACATCCTGTGAGGTGAGTGGGGTGCCATCGCTGAACTTCAAAGCGGGGCGCAGGTGAAAGGTGTAAGTCAGGCCATCGGGCGAGACACTGTACGACTGCGCCAGTTGTGGCTGCACCTGTAATTTATCGTCGAGCTGCACCAATCCAGTGAAGGCCATCGTAATGGCTTCAATCGAGGGTTGATCGGTAGCCTGACCAGGGTCAAAGGTCGAGATGTCCGACGCGACATCTCCATAGCGATAGACCTGCTGAGCGGCTGGCGCTTTGCTCTGACCCGCGCCATTGTTTACTCCAGGGGTTGAGCCACTACAGGCCGCCAGGAGCAGCACAAATAGACTGCACAGGATTGGGAAAAATCCTGGCTTCAAAAGCGTATTGGGTCGCATATGGGTTCCTGCTCTAATTACTGTAGTAAAACGTATGCACCACCCCTGATCGTGAAAGGTATTCATCGGCTCTCTCCATCCATTTTACCAGCCTCTCCTACTTTTTTCAATACCATAGATGCTCTTTTCTCCACTTCATCCACGTCCTAGTTAAGAATGCCAGAGCTTTCGTTAAAAAGAAAAGCGTCTCGCGGAAGCACGCATTATTAGAGTATCCTGACGAGAATGTGCTCTGCTAGCTATTCTAACACAGTGGAAAATAGCGCGCAGGGGGAAGGAAAATTGGCCCTGGCCTGGCCTGGCCTTCTCTGGCATGTTAACATGTTTCTCCATTCGGAAGCGCGGCCAGTAACTGTTGGCAGCGCGTCTGAATGGCTTTGAGTTCGTATTGCTCGGCGGCGGCACATACCTCCTGGCCTTGCTGGCGGGCGAGCGCGAACTCACCGCGCAGGCGCGAGACGTGCGCACTCGCAAGGTGTGCCCGCGTGCGTGTCTCGGTATCCAATCCGCGCGAACTCAGGGCGCGCCGCAGATCGGTTGCCGCATGCTGGAGCGCGCGCTGGCCCTGGTGACTGGTTGCATTCCCGGTGTGTTCAACCAGCGCCAGGCGCAGATTGGCCAGAGCAATCAGTGCAATGCCAATACAGGTCTGGTTGGACATGGTGCGAGCGATGGAGAGCGCGCGCCGGATGGCCCCGGCTGCCGCAGTAAAGTCGCCATGCTCCTGATAGGTTCTGCCCAGGGCGGCGCTCCACTGGCTGAGGTATTCACGATCATTCATCTGCTCAGCCATGCCCAGACACTCGCGATAGATGTGTTCGGCCTCATCAAAGTGCTGAGCCTCTGCCGCCATCTCCGCCAGGTTACTAAGGACAATGGACTTCACCGGGATATCTTCACTCTGTTCCGCATACGCGAGTGCGCGCTGGAAGAAATGCTGGGCCTGCTTGTATTCGCCACGCATAAGATGGATGTGGCCGGTATTGCAGTAGACATTTGCACTTTCGCGCCGTTGTTCGTATTGATCGTTAATGGTCATGGCCTGCTGTAAATGCTGAAGAGACTCGCCAAATTGCCCCATAATCATATACAGGATACCGAGCAAGTTGTGTGCGCGCCCCAGGTTGGTGGGGTCTCCAAGCAAGGTGCGTCTGATACGCGTTTGCGCGCTGGCCGGGATACTCAGTTCGGAAGCAGGTGTGTTCGTAAACAACGCCAAAGCTTCTTGCGCAGCCTGGAAGGCCTCTTGATAATAGCCTTCCTGCCAGTAGAGGCTGCCGCGCTGGAGGCGCAGGCTGCCCCAGGCCGGTCCGTCCGTGATCCCCGCGGCGTGCAACACCTCTGCACCCCGTTCATAGCAGGAGCGCGCGCGCGCGGTGTCGCCAGTATAGCGCCAGATCCAGGCGCTCTCGCTCCAGAGCACGGCCTGGATCTGTGCTTCCAGCTGTGCTTCGGCTGGTGTCGCGAACACGCGTGGTGGCGTGGTGCGCAGTTGCAGGGCGCGCGCATAGTGATTACGTGCCTCGCTAAAGTTGCCCAGGATACGCTCGCACTCGGCCATGCGCTCGATCAGCAAGGCGAGGTGCAGATGTTGTTCCAGGATGCTGGCGGGCAACGCGGGCACCTCCGCTGAGGCGTCCATCAGAGGTTCAAGCAGGGCAGGTGCCAGGTGCTTAAGCGCGATGCGGTAATAGCGCGCGGCCCCAGGATAAGCAAAGAGGGCATAGGCGTGGTTGGCAGCCATCTCTGCGTAGTGCGCGATGCGAGCTGGTTCAGCGCCACCACGTACCAGGTGAGGGGTAATGGTTGCCGCTTCCGCGCTCTCGCGGGTCGCGTAGATGCGGCAGAGTGTATCAGCGGCGCGCAGGTGCAGACGAGCGCGCCGGGTTGCGGTCAGCCCTTGATAGAGATGGGTGGCCAGGAGAGGATGCCAGAAATGATAGACGATATGGGCCGGCCCGCCTTCTTCCGTGAGCACATCGGCGTCCAGTGCCTCCTGGAGCAAAATCAGGACTGCCTCATCATCCCCTGCCGCGTTGCCCGTCTCCATTTCTGCGATCAGTTCAGCATCGAACGATCCGCCCAGGACAGCGGCCTTCCCCAGCAGGTCCTGACAATCTTTACTGAGGCGCGTCAGGCGATAGTCGAGCGCCGCAATAATACTGGCAGGAAGAATCTGGATCTCTTCGAGTGTGTCCATTGGAGCCGAGGTTGGGGGCGCGACGTTGGCACGCAGGGAGTAGCCCAGTTCTTCAGCAAAAAATGGATTGCCCGCCGCCTGGCTCTGGACGTGTGTGATTGCGGAGGTGGGTAGATAGGAGACCAGTGTCCCGATCTGCTCATCGCTCAAGGGTTGGACGCGCAGAAATTCTACCACCTGTTCGCGCTGCATACTGGCGAGCAGCTCTTTTAACGTGCGGTTAGCGATCAGTTCTTTTTCGCGGCAACTGGCCAGGAGTACGATAGGATAGGCGCTCATACGTCGCGCGAGATAGCCCAGCATTTGCGCGCTACTCTCATCAGTCCACTGAATATCGTCCAGTACAAGTAATAAGGGTGCATGCAGACTGAGGGTACAGAGAAAGGTATAAATGGCGTCGCGCAGACGTAACTCTTCCAGTTCGGGTGAAGGCGCACCATAGAGCAGAGGCTCTGGCGCAGCTTTGATGCCCGCGCCAACCAGCTTCTCCTGCATTTCTGGGATGAGCATGTGTAAGGGTTGATAGATAGCGGCAGAGGCGTATTCTGTACTGTGTGGGATCAGATTGGGGGTATTGCTTAAGACACTACGCAGCATGGCCGTCCAGAGGCGATAGGGAATACTGCGCTCCTGAGGATAGACGCGGCCCCAGAGGACATTCCATCCGCGTTTTTGGGCCTCGCGCGCGTTCTCCTCCGCCAGGCGTGTTTTTCCGATGCCAGCTTCGCCCATTAAGATCAGACAACACGCGCGCGGGCGTTGGCTCGCGATTTGCGCGGCAGCAGTTGCGCCAGTGTGCTGGCTCAACTCGACCTGCATCAGCAACTGGTGAAGTGCGTCCAGTTCGCGGTCGCGCCCGACCAACGTGCTCTGGTTCATGCGTCCGATAGAGATCTCAGAAGTCATGGTTTTAGCCTCCTCTGCTGCATGTGCTTGTTGCGCATGTTCTGTTACTCCCTCTTCATCGAAAGCAGCTTGCTGAGCCGAGGTGCGCGTCTGTGCATCGTGCTCGATGAGCATGTCAGATTGTATGTCGGTATGAGAGATGACTGCCGACTTGTGCCGCTCTCCAGGCAGAACGTGCCTCTTGCGTCCCTGCTGCATGGCCTTGTGGGATGTATGTGTTTCAGGCGTGGGAATGGCAGGCATAATTTGTTCAGGTTTCGCGTCCGCGGGCAGCTTTTTGCCAACATATGTGCGCACTAAGCGCCCATTGACCAGCTGGTACGCATACCAATAAGGCCCATGCCCCTTGCCCTCGCGGCATGGGCGGCAGCCGGGTTTGTTGCAAAAATTTTTCTGCTGGCGATAGTGAATGGTTTTACCTTCCATCGCGCCCTCTTCTCAGATAACATAAGCGAGAAGGTACAGAGACTCTACGAACAGGTTCTACAGTGCTTCATCTCATGCCATTATAGCGCAATATCCGATGGAGTCAATATAGCGCTCTCGACTGCATAAAAGTGGTCATGTCTTGTTATCTGGTAGGATCTCATTTTGTGGAGAGGGCGAATGCGTAGAGTTCACCGGTGCGTGAACTGGCATAGAGAATGCCATTGGCGATAGTCAGCGAGGATTCGAGCGCATTGCCAGTGGGATAGTTCCATACCTGTTTGCCGGAGAGGGCGTCAAAAACAGCGATCTTGCCATCCTGTGAGCCGACGTAGACCAGGCCATTGGCAATGATGGGCGACGAGATAATGGCACCTGGGATTTTCCTGCTCCACACGGACTTGCCAGAAGCTGCATCAAAGGCCGAGAGTTGACCATCGTGCGAGCCGACATAGACCAGGTTATTGGCGCTAGCAGGAGACGAGAGTGCAAATTGCATAGGATCAGTATTCCAGCTTTCCACGCCATTCGAGGTGTAGAAAGCGTAGAGCATATTATTGCTTGAATCAATGGGGTCTTCTAAGCTTACATAGACCCGGCCATTGGCGATCACAGGCGAGGAGAAGCTAAAACCGTTGTTAATGCTGGGCGTGGCCCAGATAAGCTTGCCAGTCTGGGCATTAAATACATAAAGCTTGCTATTGCTTGAGCCGAGATAAAGCAGTCCGTTGGCAACTGCGGGCGCAGTGAGAATGGGACTCCTGGCAGCGCCGCCCAGGTTGTTGATAGAGACGACCCATGCGAGTTTACCGGAACGTGCATCGAAGGCGTACAACTGGCCGCTTTCGGAGCCAATATAGATCAGATCATTGGCGAAAGTGGGCGAGGATTCGATAGGGCCGCCCGTCAAGGCCGACCATGCCAATTTGCCAGTATGCGCGTGAAACACATACAGTTTGCCATCGGTTGAGCCAATATAGACCAGTCCATCGCCCACCGCGGGCGAGGACTGCGTAATCCCGCCGGTGGAAGCAGTCCATTTGAGCGTGCCAGATGTACTATCGAAAGCCAGAAGCTGGCCAGTATTGGAGCCAATATAGACCAGGCCGTTAGCCACCACGGGTGAGGATGCGAGGAAGCTACCGGTTTGCATGTTCCATTTGAGGGCGAGCTTGTTAATGTTGCCCGCGCTCACATTCTGTTCGTAAAGATTGACGCCAGTATGTTGCGCGTTAAAACCTGCCATGACACCGGCTGTGGCTACCGCTTTATCATAGGTGTTTCTCTGGCTCACCTGGCTCGCTGGCGGAGCTGAGCCAGGGAGTAGAAATGCGAAGTAGCCCAGGATGCAGCCAGTAATGATGAGAAAGGCCAGCAGTGCCGTGATAAGGCGATGTCTTCTGGGGATAATTTGCCCGCGTAATTGCCTGCGGTCAAGCGGAGCCAGACTGGCGGGCAACGGCGTCTGGGCATCTTGTTCTCTGTCAGTGGAAATAGGCGCCTGCTCCCGACTCACAGCGCTCCCTTCATCATTCACGGGCGGTGTTACCTCGCGGATAGTAGTGAGATCTTCAACGGCAACTATCTCTGAGACCGGGAACTCCCCCTGTTCGCTAAGAAGGTTTGGCGAATGATTGGGTGATAACTGACGGGTCGGTCTGGGAAGCAAGTTCGTTGCCTGTTCTGGTAGCGAGGTTGGGCGGCCAGAAGGAGCCAGTAACACCGAGATTGCAGGCACCTTCTCCGTGGGTGAGCCATCGATAGCAGATTGCAGAGCCTGTGCAAACTGCGCGACGCTCTCAAAGCGCTCTTCTGGATTTTTAGCCAGAGCCTTCAAAACGACCTGCTCCGCTTCATCAGGCAGCCCAGGCCGCAGGATACGCAGGGGTGGGGGCGCGTTGAGACGATGCTGAACTGCCACTTCAATAGGTGTGCCCAGAAACGGACGACGGCCTGTCAGCCACTCGTAGACTACCACCGCCAGCGCGTACTGGTCGCTGGCTGGACACGGCTCGCCCTCACCCTGTTCCGGTGCCATATACGCCGGAGTGCCCGCCTGGGCGTGAATGCTCATCGTGGAACTCTGTTCCATAATTTTCGCAATGCCGAAATCACAGAGTCGAATTGTCCCATCAGCTCCCAACAGAATATTCTCCGGTTTGACATCCCGGTGAATCAGGCGGCGCGAATGC
Organism: uncultured Ktedonobacteraceae bacterium; assembly: GCA_964250225.1. GTDB lineage: Bacteria > Chloroflexota > Ktedonobacteria > Ktedonobacterales > Ktedonobacteraceae > Paraktedonobacter. The sequence continues at coordinate 43,386 of CAXUEY010000004.1, forward strand.
GCGAATTGCAAAGCCGCGGCTACCTGGGCCGTGTAGGTCACGATCTCAGGCAGGGGCAGACTGGCACCATGCCAGAAACGATCTCGAATGGCCCCGCCCGCCGCGTACTCCATGATAATAAAAGGCGTGTCTTGCGGGCTGATGCCAAAGTCCAGAATAGGGATAATATAGGGATGGCGTAGACGCATGACACGCGCCTCATTCAGAAAATCCTTGAGTTCCAGGCTGCGCGTCAGTTGCAGGCGCAGCAATTTAATCGCCGCCAGGCTCTGATCGTGGATATGTTCGGCCAGGTAGACTACGCCAAAGGTCCCCCGTCCCAACTGGCGCTGCAAGCGATACTCGCTAATCTGTTGCCCGGTGTAATCCTGCGTATCAACCATGAAATCTACTCCTGAGGGCCTGCCCCTACCCTCTTTCCGCTCTCTGCCCGAGACAACTTGAAGAGGTATCACACTCTTTTTGAGAAATAAAATTGCATCTATAAATGCAATTTTCTGGACGACTTTCTGTCTATCTGTTACTCTCGATAACAGGTACGTTTTAATTAGTGATTGGGTAACGATAGCTACCTATAGAAAGTCGTGTGCCGTTTGTGCTGTCTTATATGATCCGAGAATATTGTACTGGAGAAATCTCAGAGAATCAACCCTGTGGGAGAAAAATGTTTATGCATCTGGAACAAACCACCCTGTCTGTAGGCACGCTTGTGCGTGGACGCTATCTGATTAAAAATATTCTTGGTGCGGGCCATAGTGGGACGGTCTATCTCGTCAAAGATCAGCAGGCGCTACCTACGCAGCATGAGCAATTTGCCTTGAAAGAGTTGTGCGGTTTGAGCCAGGAGGAGCGCTACCGACTCCTCTTCAGCGGGGAATCTCTGCGCCAACTGCGCCATCCCGCGCTGCCGGTGGTCTACCATATTTTTAATGATGATCGCAACGAGCGTATCTATCTGGTCATGGATTATATCGAAGGCGTGGACCTGGAGACGTTGCGCCAGGAGCAGCCAACTGGACGCTTTCCCTGGCTTGATCTGCGTACAATGCTCGCCCCTATTGGCGAGGCGCTCACCTACCTGCACAAGCAGGCGCAGCCCGTTTTTCATGGAGATATCAAGCCGCTCAACCTGATCCGGCAGGCCAGCTCCGGGGCTGTTATGCTGGTCGATCTGGGCTATGCGCAGACTGGAGTTGCTGATACGCGCGGACAGTTCTCCTCAACCCATCGCTCCAATCTGCGCGCGCCAGAGCATCTCTCTGGTAAAATCGATGAAGCTACTGATATCTATGAATTGGGTGCGACCCTGTATGTACTCCTGACCGGCCAGACGCCTGTGGATGCCGCGACACGTCTGCAACATACGAAGAAAGGCGAGCCTGATCCCTTGCTTGCAGCCAATGAGCTTGTCCTAACATTGCCGCGTGTGTTTGCCGAGGTACTTCACCGTTCGCTTGCGTTGGACCCCACGCAGCGTTTTGTCTCGATGCAGGACTTCTGGCAGGCCTTGCATACTGCCTCTGGAAGCACGCCCGCGCCGCAAACCCGGCACAATCCTGGCGTACCCATTGCTGGCGGCAACGAGACAGCAGCAACCGCAGGGCCAGCGACTGTCTCCGCTGATTCGCGCTCAGGTGGAGAAGCCCGCGAGAGTATCTTGCACCGCCGAGGGTTGATTGTGGTGGCCATCATATGCGCGCTCCTGCTCGTGGGCGTGGGTACATGGGGAGTGCTGCGGGGCCAGTTCGCCGCCGGGCCACAGCCCTCTCATAGCACGACGCAAGCCGCGCTTCAGGCAACTTCTACAGCAGGCCACAAAGTCACACCCACAACTCCTGCGAATAGCGGCCAGTATCGCAATATTGCTGGTGTGTATCAGGGGAAGCTGTATTCCCTTTCCAACTCTCAGAGCACCTTCTCGTTGACTATCCAGCAGCAGCAAAGCCAGATTAATGGCACGTTTTCATCACCCACACAGAATGGCACTTTTAGCGGGGCGATAGACATGCAAGGCAATGTGCAGTTCACCGTGTTTAATACACTTGGAGACGCGGTTTATAGCTTCACTGGCGGCTTTAATCTGCCATCTGCGAATACCCTGGGAGGCTCTTTCTCCGGTTGCGCACCAGGACACGGCACGACGTGTCAGCCAGTCGCGTATTCGGGGGGAGGCTGGGTTCTGACGCAGAGTATCACCGATGCTGGCAATGTTTTGCAAGATGTGGCATACTCCAATCGTGGAGCGAGAAGCGCAGCATATAGCTGGTATGAGATAATTCTGTCACGTGTCTTTGAATAACTGCATAGGGCTAATTGAAGAGAAATAAGTATATAGGAGGCAAGGCGCGTAGTGGCTTATAGATACTCGAAGCGCTGGCGCACAAAAGTATCCATCGGTACGCTGATGCGTAGCGACTTTTTGTTGAGTACGAAATGGCGAGTGACCTGTGCTCTGGGGGCATCATGCCTTATCCTCATCACCATTCTCTCGATTCCAAAACACGCGGAGACGAAGCAGCCCCCCTCTTTTACGCTGCAATCTCTCTATCATTTTACCGGCGGATTTAGCATCGATTCCCCACTCAAAGTTGTAAACGCTGCAGAAAATGGCATAGAGGTTGATTTGAAGTATGGTGACCCTTATACACCACAAGACCCGGTGGGAACTGCATTACAGACGAAGCATATGCGGCTCATCGATGCTATCCCTCAAACGTACCTCTATTATTATGAATGTTATATCCATAAAACATGCCCCGCCGATGATTATACTACCAGCGCGAATTTGAAGTTAACAAGTACACAGGCCCTCCTCACCGCGGTTGCTGCACATCTGCAGCAGGTAAGACAAAATCCCTTAATTATTGGCTATTGGGTGCTGGATGATTGGCCGTTTCCTGAGGATTATGGAGGGGCAAAGGATATTTTGATACAAATAAACAGGCTTATCCATTTCATTACGCCTGCTCGCCCATCGATCTGTGGGTTTGGGGGATCGATCTGGCCTCTTCCTCAACAAAAGTATGACTGGTCCGATGGGGTTGCCGCAAATTTTTCTTCCCAGGGCTGTGATATGGTTGGCCTCTATATCTATGGAGAAGCATATACTCAGGGAACATATGATTGGACGATGTCAGATATTCTTCCGGCGATCTTTGCCAGTTTATTGAAGCGCGGCTGGGATATGCAGAAAGAGCCGTTTATAGGCATTCCCCAGGCCTTTGGCGGCAATCTAGGTGAACCCTTTCCATTTGCGACGGCGGCAAGTATTGAGGCGCAAACTGCTGCGTTTTGTCAACACGGCGCGACGGGGATTGTTTACTATGCCTGGGATAACAGTGGCACGGATACTACTACCCAGTTTCCCTGGAATAGCCAGTCGATTACGCAAGGGGTGCGTAATGGTATAGCGGCGTGTAAACGTGTCTGGGCGGGCCAGTTTCCAACGATGCCCCTCTGACCTGAACATGCCTCGCTTCACTGACCGTTGAGCCAGCATGTCGGGTGTGCGTGGATATTTTCTGCCTCCTTCCAGGGCCAGAAAATATCCACGCGCATGGGCGTATCAAAGTTGCGCGAGCAAGCTATTGAGCCGTTTGACAAAACTCACCGGGTTCTCCAACTGCTCGCCGAGACTGAGCACCGATTGATCGTAGAGGATATGCGCCCAGTCCGCGAAGCGCGCCTCGTCCTGCTCGTGCAGGAGTTTGCGCATAATCGCGTGCTGGGTGTTGATCTCCAGGATCGGCTTGGAGAGCGGCACCGACTGGCCGGCGGCTTTGAGCAGGCGCTGGAGTTGTGGGTCCAGATCGTACTCGCCCACCACCAGGCAGGCGGGTGAGCTGGTCAGGCGCGTGGTGACGCGCACCTCCTTCACCTCATCTTTCAGCGCGTCCTTGAGACGATTGAGCAGCGCCTGTACCTCATCGGCGTTGGCGGCCTCCGCGGGCTCAGACTGTTCAGCGGGTGCCTCGCCCTCTGGCGCGACGATTTTGCTGAGATCGACTGCGCCACGCGACACGGATTGGAGCGGTAGCTTGTTGAATTCGCGCAGCTCATTGCCGAAGAGATAGTCCACCGGATCGGAGAGCAGCAGCACCTCGACGCCTTTCTGCTTGAAGATCTCCAACAAGGGGCTATCTTTGGCTGCTCCGTAGCTCTCGGCGGTGATAAAGTAGATCTTTTCCTGGCCCTCTTTCATGCGCGCCGCATAGGTCTCCAGCGAGACATCCTGTGTCTCGCTATTGGAGAGGGTGGTGCTGAAACGGAAGAGCTTTGCCAGGCTCTCCTGGTTGGCGTGATCCTCAGCGATGCCTTCTTTGAGCACGCGGCCAAAGATCCGCCAGAAGGTCGCGTACTTCTCCGGCTCGTTTTTCGCGAGGTCGGAGAGCTGACCCAGTACCTTCTTTATCGTGGTGGAGCGGATGGCCTCAACCAGGCGGTTCTGCTGCAGGATCTCCCGTGAGACATTCAGGGGCAGGTCGTTGGAATCGATCACGCCGCGCAGGAAGCGCAGATAGCTGGGGATCAGCTCCTCTGCGCCTTCCATAATAAAGACGCGACGCACATAGAGCTTCACACCATGCCGGTGCTCGCGACTCCACAGATCATAGGGCGCGCTGGCTGGCACGTAGAGCAGCAAAATATACTCCTGTGTGCCCTCCATGCGACTATGCAGGGTAATCAGCGGCTCTTCATTGTCGTAGGCCAGGTGTTTGTAGAATTCGCTATACTCTTCAGGCGTGATCTGATTGCGTGGGCGCACCCAGAGGGCCGAGGCCTGATTGACGCGTTCATCCTCGCCTGCGCGCTCTTTGTCTTCAACAGGCATGAGGATGGGGACGCTGATGTGGTCCGAGTATTTGCGGATAATCGCGCGCAGGCGATAGCCATCGAGCAGCTCATCTTCGCCCTCGCGCAGGTGCAGCGTGACCTCGGTGCCGCGCGTGGGTTTCTCCACGCTCTCCAGTGTATACTGTCCCTCGCCGGCGGACTCCCAACGCGCGCCATCCTCGGCACTATGCCCGACCTTGCGCGTGGTCAGCGTCACCCTATCGGCCACCACAAAAGCCGAGTAGAAGCCCACGCCGAACTGACCGATTAGATTGGCGTCGCGCTGCTGGTCGCCGGTCAGCGATTGGAAAAACTCGCGCGTGCCCGATTTGGCGATAGTGCCGATTTGCTGCACTACCTCTTCGCGAGCCATGCCAATGCCGTTATCGCTGACCGTAATCGTGCGCGCCTCCTTATCGTAGGAGACATGGATCGTCAGTTCGGCATCGTCCTCGTGCAAGCTCTTATCAGAGAGCATCGCAAAGCGCAGGTGGTCAAGCGCGTCAGACGCGTTTGAAATCAGTTCGCGCAGAAAAATCTCTTTGTTGCTATACAAAGAATGAATCATCAAATTGAGTAACTGAGTCACTTCCGCCTGGAAGCCCAGTGTCTCTTTATGTGTCTCAACAGGCATGTACAGTCCTCCACCTATGTACTAGAAATAGATCAGGTTTAAGTTCGAAGTCTCCCTGGTAATAGCGTCGTTCGTACATATAATACAACCATTGGAGGATCGCTTCAACTGGTTTTCCTTCCTCGTTTTGCCCTTTTCTCAAGGAAATTGTAGAATACAGCCATACTACAGCGCATTGTATAGGTACGCAGAATCCCCATTGCAACCGACGTCCCACGGATATCGAAGAATATAGCAACCCTGGTCAGAAGGGAGTCAAATACCGATGTTCTTTCAGAAGAGAGACAGCTTCGACAAATTTACCGAGCGGGCTAAAAAAGTATTGAGCCTGGCGCAAGCAGAATCTCAGCGCATGCAGCACAATACTATCGGCAGTGAGCACATCTTGTTGGGGCTTGTGCGCGAAGGCGAAGGGGTGGGTGCGCGCATTTTACAAAATCTGGGCGTAGATCTGGCTGAAGTGCGTGAGGCGGTAAGAGAGCAGCTTGACAAGGGCAACCGCATCGTCCTGGGGGAGATCGGTTTGACGAAGGAGGGCAAGCGCGTGGTGGAACAGGCTGTTGATGAGGCGCGTCGGCTGAATCATCACTATATCGGCACGGAGCATCTCTTGCTGGCCATTACGAGCATGCCGGAAAGTGTCGCTGCCCAGGTGCTGGCAAAATTGGGGGCCAATAGAGAGAGGGTGCGGGCAGAGACTCTCCGGATTTTGAGCCAGAGTCACGGCGCCACGTCTCAGCGTGCTGAAAGGAAGCGACAATCCATGTTCTATGCAGATCGTGAGCGCCTGGATCGAGATCGTTTCGACAAGTTTACCGAGGATGCGCGCAAGATTCTGAGTCTGGCGCAGGAAGAAGCTCAACGTTTCCAGCACAATTATATCGGGACCGAGCATCTGTTGTTGGGATTGGTGAGATTGGAGGAGAGCACGGCGGGTCAGGTGTTGCACGAACTGGGTATACAATTACCTCTCGTGCGTTCAGCCGTTGAATTTATTATTGGACGCGGCGATAGAATCGTGCTGGGTGAAATCGGGCTGACGCCGCGCGCGAAAAAAGTAATCGAATTGGCTGTGGATGAGGCGCGTCGCATGCAGCATCATTATATCGGGACCGAGCATATCCTGCTGGGTCTGGTGCGCGAGGGCGAGGGGATTGCCGCCGGTGTGCTGGAGAGCCTGGGCGTGAAGCTGGAGCAGGTGCGCACCAAAACCGTGCTGGTGATCGAGCAATCTGGCGCGGAGAGTGAGGAGGGTGTGGCCACCGAAGGAGGGTGGTCTCAAACGTGGCCACCGCTCCAGAACCCGCTGATGTTCGCCAGCGCGTATGTACGCGGCGCAAAGCAGATCGAGCCGGGCGCCGCCTCGCCCATTCAGGACGCGGACGATCTGGTGCCCGCGCCCGCCACTTCCGCTGAACACGGCAACCGCCTGACCTTGCGTCTGCGGCGTGTGCTGGTGCGTGCTGGTGCGGAGGCTCAGCAGCAGCAAAAAGAGCAGGTGGGCACGCAGCATCTCCTGCTGGCTCTGATCCGCGAACAGAACGGCATCGCTTTCCACGTCCTGAAAAACCTCAAGGTTGAGAGCGAGCGCATCACGAGCGCCATCGAGCTTTTGGACGTCCAGGAGCAGCGCGGTGAGCCAGGAGCAGTCGATGGTTTCACTAGCGATGGCAGGCACGCGCTGGAACTGGCGCTGGATGAGGCACGCCAGCTTGGGCAGCCCGCGCTCGGCACCGAACATATGCTGCTGGGCCTGTTACGCGGCAGTGGCATGGCAGCAGGTGCGCTGGTAACGTGCGGGCTGAGCCTGGATCAAGCGCGCGCGGAGACACGGCGGTTGCTGAGTTTCTAAAAGATCAGCAGCTCATAAGTGCGTTTTAGAGGGTAGCGAGAATCTCTGCCGCGGCCCGTTCGCCTGAACGCACCGCGCCGTCCATATAGCCATTCCATACCGTCGCGGTCTCTGTGCCAGCCCAGTGGAGCGGTCCAATGGGTTGGCGCAGTGCCTCTCCATAGGCTGACCACACGCCGGGAGCCAGAAAGCCCGCGTAACAACCTCTAGTGTATTCTTCCTCAGCCCAGTTCATCTCCTCGAACGCATCTGGCTGTGCAGCCTGCGCGCCAAAGTAACGCGCAAAACATTCAAGCACCGCTGCGCGCCGTTCCTCTGGTGATCTGCGCCCCCAGCGCCGTCCCTCGTCGCCCTCGATAAAGCCCATCAGGATACCGGGTGTCCCGCTATCTGGCGAGTTATCAAAGGTGAGGCGCACCATTCCCTCGTTAGAGATCACCTGGCCCGAATAGCCCTCGTCGCGCCAGAATGGTCGCTTGTAGAGTGCCTGGACTTTGATGACGGTGCCCATTGGCACGCGTTGCGTCAACTGGTCGCGATAGGCGGGCAGCGCGGGTCGGTAGCGCAGCCGTCCGGCCAGGGTCGGTGGGAGAGCGATGATGGCACGCTTCGCCGTGACCGCCAGCGCGTCACTCACCACGCGCACACTGTGTGCACTATGCTCCAGCGTGTGGACCGGTGCGTTTAAGATGACGCGCTCGCCCAATTGCGCGGCCACGCGTTCAGCAATCGACTGCGCGCCCTCGTGAAAACGCCGCTCCTGCGCGCCCGCGTCCACGCTGATCAGCTGGTTGAGGTTGCCGCCGGAATGGATATAGAAGAGCAAGTGGAGTAGCGAGAGATCGCGTGGCTCAACCGAGAAGACCGATTTGACGGTCAGAGTGAGCATCGCGCGTGTATAGGCAGACTCGATATGCGCCTGCATCCATGTCTCAACCGTCTGGCTATCCCACTCAACGGCCTGTGCAGCGGTCCAGGGTGTCTCCAGAGGCACCTCGTTGGCCATCAGATTGAGTTCGAGCAGCGCCTCGACGGTCTCCATCATGGCCAGAGGGTCATGTGTTGGCATGGCTCCCTCGTAGACATGGCGCTCGCCGTTATAAAACTCGATATTGTTGCCGATGTTATAAGTGGGAAAAGTCGTGGCGCCAACCTCTTCAGCCAGAGCTGCCAGGCGGTCCTGGGTCGGGCCAATCCACTGGCCACCGAGGTCCAGTATGGTGCCATCGCTGGCCGGACGGCTATATGTGCGCCCACCTACGCGCCCACGCGCCTCTAACACAACCACATCCACGCCGCCTTTCACCAATGTACGCGCGGCAGCCAGCCCGGCGAGTCCCGCGCCCACAATCACAACCTCAACCTGGTGCGTGGACGCTGCCGAGGCAGAGATAGTTGTATGAACATTCATATGTGATCTAGAGCCTCTCCATAATGATACTATAGCTCTATGATACCATCCTCTCCAGTCATTTATAGATGAGGTAGTATGATATGAGATCATAGCACGCGTCTAGCTGGTTTTCAACATCCCTCACCCAGTCATGCGCAGAACGCTAGCTCTTTGGCGGGTTTTTTATACACTTCTGGAGCAATACCTCGCAGCTTTACAGTTGCTCCCTGCTGATCTGGATATCTCCATCATCGGGTCTGAGTAGCCGCACTTCTCAACCAATCCTTAACCGATTGATAACCTGAATCATAAGGTGACTCCTCTATAATGCATGGCAGGGGTAAGCGTTTTTTCATAAAGCGGAACGTTTGATTGACGAATGCAAATCCGCCTTACACATGTTCCCCTGGCACATGCTCTCATCTTCACGCATATATAGGTACATTGCGATGTGATGGGGAGAGATGTTTTGCAATGGAACGCACTCCATACAAGCATTTTTGCACAATATATGTATATTGCCATCTTCAGAAATTATGTATACGGGTAATTTTGTGAGAGGAAATCACATGGATCTGGCTACGCGCCTATCACAGCAGAATCTGGCTACGTACCTCTTAAAACAGAGGCTGGGTATTAGTGTGATTGTTCCTGCGCGCAACGAGGCTCGCAATCTTCAGTATGTGTTGCCGCATATTCCCTCGTTTGTCACGGAAGTCATTCTGGTTGATGGGCATTCGACAGATGAGACGATCAGGGTAGCGCGCCGTCTGTTGCCAAACATCCGCATCGTTGAGCAGCTTGGGCACGGGAAAGGCGACGCTATCCAGGCAGGCTTGACGGTTGCCACAGGCGATATCGTCGTCCTGCTGGATGCTGATGGCTCAGCCGATCCACTGGAGATCCCACGCTTTGTGCAGGCGCTGCTGGCTGGCAACGATTTTGCAAAGGGTTCGCGCTTTATTAAAGGCGGGGGGAGCCATGATATCACGCTCATTCGGCGCGCTGGCAACCACGGGCTTATTTCGCTGGTCAATCTGCTCTTTGGGACGCGTTTCAGCGACCTCTGCTATGGGTATAACGCCTTCTGGAAACATTGCTTGGAGCACATCGAGATTGAGAGCGATGGCTTTGAAATAGAGACGCTTATAAATATCCGCATGCATCTGGCAGGTCTGACCATTGCAGAGATTCCCAGCATTGAGTACCAGCGCATTCACGGGACTAGCAATCTCAGGGCCATCAGAGACGGCTGTCGCATCCTGCGTCTGATCTTGCAGGAACATCGGAAGTGGAGATCTCCTGCTCCCGCTGCGCGTCAGCAAGCGATGTCAGAAGAAGTAGTGCTTTGAGCGGGTTGATAACGTGGAGGTTCTTTTTCCTTACAATTATATCGGGATGAGCAACAATATATGTCTCTAGAAATTGACACGGTTATCAACAGCCAGGGCGCGCCACGCCTGGCAAAACAGCAATGTTATGATGCACTTCTTCTTGACGCTTCCTTGCGCCAATCTCTGGCAACCGCGCGTTCTCTTGGGAGCCGCGGTCTATGCATTGCAGCGTTGACTACCCGTGAGCGGCTGCCCTCACCGACGTTCGCATCGCGCTGGTGTCGACAAAAATTCGTCTGCCCAGCGCCTGAAGGAACGCTGGATTATCTGTGCTATCTCCTACACATCTTGCAAACCACCAGTATACGTGTATTGATCTCCTCATCAGATGGCACCATAGAATTACTTCGGCACCATCGCGCACAGCTTGAGCAGTATACACACATTGCCCTGGCTCAAGAGCCTGCTTTAAGCATAGCCATTAATAAAGAGCACACCATTCACATCGCCAAAAATCTGGGCATAGCTGTGCCGCCAGGTGTCCATTTGAAAGCAGAGGATGATGTGGACGCAGCTTTGCGCGAGATTGGCCTGCCGGCGGTGGTGAAACCAACCGAGTCCTGGGATAAACGTGGAGGAGTACGTCAGGAGGTGCAGTTTGTCACCACATCTGTTGAGGCCCACCATGCAGTTGAGGTGCTGACGCGCAGGGGTGCTGAGGTGCTTGTGCAGCGGTTTATTCCAGGCGTGCGGGAAGCTATTTGTCTGTTCTATGCAGATGGGCAGGTCTATGCTCAATTCGCGCAGTCCTCCAGGCGTATGAATCCGCCAGCTGGCGGAGCCTCGGTTTTGCGCCAGAGCATCGCTCTTCCAGCAGATATTAGCACACAGGCAGAGCAATTAGTACGCGCCATCAATTTAGAGGGGTATAGTATGGTGGAATTTCGGCGTGATGCGGCTGGCACGCCCTATCTGATGGAGATTAACTCGCGTTTAACTGGGAGCGTTGATCTGGCTGTGCGCGCGGGCGTCGATTTCCCTCATCTCCTTTACCAATGGGCTATGGGAGAGTGCATCAAGCGCGTGCCGGGATATCGCACAGATGTGTGGATGCGTGACCTGGCAGGCGACATTGCCACCACCGCCGCAACTATCGTGCAACGTGGCCGCCCAGGAGTTGCGCCGCCCACGCGTGCCCTACGTGATTTTTGCACTTCATGCTTTATGCCGATGCACTATGACTATCTCGATGGCAGAGATCCCCTGCCCGCAGGCTCAGCTATCGTGAGTTGGTGCTGGCATCTCCCAGAAATGATCAAAAACTCATGTATGCGTAGAAAGACGCGGTAAATCTAGTAATATATCGATATATTGTAAAAATACTCAAATCTTTCAGGAACTTGCTCAAGAATCTTTTCTTATGGAAAGAAAAGATTCTTGAGCAAGTTTTTTATTCTCTCCAGGTGTTTGCGTAGAGTACGCGCTATAACGCGCCCAAAATCTACTGTCTCGTTCAGCGCTGGCTTGAGATCGCGCCAATCGAGATAATCATAATGGGCAGGCACACAAAACGCGGCGAGAAAAGCGCCAAACGCCCTGAGCGGCGGCGTTACCCCAGGTCGGCCACGTTGCGTGATAGTTTGCAAGGTGGTGAGCAAATCCCCTTGCAGGTAGCGCATCCATTCGCCAACGCGGTAGGTAGCAACGTGTGCAATGGGTTCGCCACTGGCCCATTGAAAAATGAGATGCGGAAAATCGACGCCCGCGCGCACAGCCACCTCAATCGAGGCCGAGAGGCGCGGATTGATCTCCATCAGGTACGGTTTGCCGGTAGCGTCGCGTCGGAACTCGACTTCACAATATCCCTCCAGGTTCGCAGCTCGTACCAGGCGTTCGGCCTGCTCACCAATATCTTCCGGCACAGCGATGCTCTGTCGAAAGACAGATGTGCCTCCCAGCGGCGGTTGCATGCGTTTGGCCCATTGAGCGAAACACGCGTAAACCTCGCCTCCTGCATAAAGGAAATTTACTGCCTCACAGCGACCCGAAAGAAATTGCTGAATCAGTACGCTTCCACCCAGATATACTGCCTCCTCAACCGCGCGTCTGGCCTCATCAGCGCTCGTCACAAGCTGGCAGGACAGGCGCACGCTCTTCTGCTCACCCCAGACCCAGGAACATGCCGGCTTGACCACTGCTGGCAGTCCGACTTCCCGCAGAGCCCCTGGCACCTCTTCCACTGTCGCTACCTGGACACTGGCGGGCACGCCGATGCTCAACTCGCGCGCCAGCGCTAGCGTGCGGTCTTTATTGACCGCAATATCTAGCGCGGCCTCTGAGGCAATAGCCAACTTTGTATGCTTCCCCAGCCGCTCGCGATGCTGGCGTAGAATATCCAGTGTGCCATCAGATGAGGTGATGAGTACACGTGCGGGGGTGGTCTCAAGAAGGTGCTCCAGATACTCCACATACTGTTCTGAAGTCTGTTCATAGTCCGGAGCGACAAATGTTTCCTGGCACCAGCGTGAGACAAACGTTGGGAGATGCGCGGCCTTGTTTGCGACCTCTAACGCGGCGACGCGCATCCCACACCTTCCCAATGAGCGCACTGTCACTAGCGATTGACGTAGATGAGCGTCCAGAACCAGCGCGTCGTATGTTTTTACCGGTGTTGCAGGCGGGGAGAGCACCTGCTGCCTGCCAGTAAATTCCTGAGAACTATGCATATAGTGCTCCATTCAATGCACCCTGGCTACGCGATGAGCGACTGCGCGTGCCACCCGCGGAGCCGTTGCCGGCACCCCACCAACGAAACGATAGAGTGGCCCAAAACTTTGTAAGGCAGAGAAACCGACGAAATAGAGTCCAGGTATGCTGCTTTCAAACCACTGATTGAGGATGGGTGAGCCAAGATGAGTCTTAATCTGCGCCAGGGCTGTCGGACTAAGCATAGGCAAGCGCCTGATATCCGCCTCATAGCCCGTAGCCAGGATCACATGCTCTACCTGTAAGTGTGTGTTATCAGCGAGAGCCAATCCCACTCCTCTATCGTTCTCCTCCATGCTGGTGACCGTCTGCCCCTCGTGCAGCGTCACTTTGCCGATGACGCGCTCCCGCAGCCAATCAGATCCCCCTGGATGATGGTTATTGTTGATGATGCCATCTTTACGCACCTGTGCCAGACCTTGAAAAAGATAGGGAAATGCCTCCAGTCCCCAATATTTCCAGCCCGGTGCGATAGCCGAGTTTGGCGCGCGCAGACGCTCGATCAGGGGACGCGGGTCGTCGTTATCCGGGGCTAGCCACGAAATAGGCCGTCGCGCAATCAAATCTACCTCGGCTCCGGCTTCGTGCAGTAGCGCCGAGTATTCCACCGCGCTCTGGCCGCCACCGATGATGGCCACCTTTTGCCCGGCGAAACGCCGAAAATCGTTGTGGTCGCCGGAATGACTGAGTAGCTCTCCCGGCAGCTTGGGGTACTCAACAGGAATACGCTGATAATAGCTGAGTCCAACCGCCATAACCACCGCTGTAGCTTCTACCACGCGCCCATCTGCCAGCGTCAGCAGAAAATGTCGGCGCGTGTGCTCAAGTGCGGAGACATAGACCGGATCAACCATAGGTACAGCCTGTTCTTGAAACCACATACTATAATCGATGAATGTCTGGACGGGCAGTGGATAGCAGGCACTATGCTCTGAAACCCGAAAAAAGTCCTGCAAGCCATATTCTTTGCGCGGATCGGATAGATTGGTGGCCCACCAATGGGAACGTAAAAACATGCCTGGCGGCATCTTGTCCCGCCAGAGTTCCAATGGTTTCCCAAAAATCGCGACACGTAACCCTTGCGCCGCCAGATGGGCCGCCGTTGAAATAATATAGTGTCGGGCTCCAACGAGATCTACATCGTATTGGGTAGAGGCACGATTTTCCTGCATCTCCTGTATTTTTGATATTGCACTCATAAATGTAGACCCTTTCTTTTTATTTCACTAAAACTAGCAACCGCCACACACTGAATACCCGCGCCGCCAGATCCTGGTGAACGGCATATAGGAGCAGCGCGGGCAGCCTATATAGACCGAGAAGCGTCACCTTCGCCAGCTTTTTCAGCAGGCGCAGCGGTTTCCCTTTGATCGCGCGCCAGGGGGTGGTATCCAGCGGTGGTAGCACATAGAAGTAATCAACCACCTCATAGCCCAGATCCTTGAAGATGGTCAGCGCGATATCTTTGGTAAAGAAGTGGAGATGTCCAGTTGCACGCCGAAACTCAATCAAGCGATTGCGTAAGGCAGAGGTCATTGTGACATCGAGTGGCAGTACAAAGAGCTTGTACTCGCTTTTTCCTTTGATATCGCGTAACACCTGAAAGACGTTTTCAAAGTGTTCAAGAACGCCAATCATCAACAAGAGATCGAAGCACCCGTGCTCTTCCTGGAGGAAATCTCCTCTTTTAAAATGCAAGGCCGCATTTTCGTTAGCGCGTGCCTGCTCAATAGCATAGGGGGCGATATCGTAGCCCAGGAATGTACAGTCTGGCTTCATCGTTTGTTGTAGCAAGCGTAGAACCTCCCCGACGCCGCACCCTACATCGCATACCTTCTGAGGATTGAGCTGATTGCGCTGCAACGCCTGCTGCACGGCAGCAGCACGCCAGAAAGCCGCATCACGATGCCAGCCAGGGTTATTGTGCAGATATTGCCCATTGATATAAAAATCTGCTTCCGCCATATATCCTCATTCTGTTCAATCTACGGCTTAAAGTGTACATTGCAACTGAACCTGCCCATTTTGCAGGACGGTCGCAACGTGAAACGTTAAATGGACATCCCGATAGGCCGTATGTGGTTGGTCTGTCCTGAACAATTGCGCCTCGACATGGAGGTCGTTCTGTGCCTCCGGCGTGATGGGCACCTGCTGGACCCATTTTTGTTGGGGGGTCAGTACAATTTTTGGCCAGCTCGGCGTTACTGCAACGTTGTTGACGGTCATAGCAACACTATACGTGAGCGACGTTGTTTCAAAATTCTGTACTCCCAACGAGACTGCGCATATTTTGCTGGGGGAATTGGCCGGCAGCATCCAGAATTGTGTAAAACTGGGCTGAGGGACAGGTGGTCTGTTTACAGCAAGCCAGACGGCATTGAGCGTAATGCAGAGGGCAAGTAGCAAAAAGGCCGCATCGAGCCATGTCAGGCGTAGTTGTGGCGCTCGAACGCTTGTGGTGGTCTCAGCGTTAACATGACGCCGTATAAAGAGTGCCAGGCTTGCGCAGAGGGCAATCAGCAGCCCCAATGCAAACGTCCATGAAAGCGCCTCTAATTGGATAGAGAAGATACTGAGCACAAAGCCAACCAGGATATCGATAGCCAGACTCAAGCCCAGACTGAGAATCAACTGGTCGGCTTTCCCGATAGCATGCCCCAATCTGAGGGGAGCAGTCTTTGGTTCCTGCTCAAATGATTTTGGACGAGCTGGCGCGTGCTGCGGCTTCTGCTCAGCAGGTCTTTTGCGAAAGAGTGCCTGGGTTAGAGTATAGCCTGGTAAATACAGCACCAGGGGTAGGCCTAGCAGCAACCCGATGATCCAGGGACGGTCAGGCAACTGCACCCAGACGACATTGAGTACTGCAAGCACCAGTGCGGCTATGAGATCGAGATTTTTGAAACGCATCGTAGGCTTCCTTTTTTTTAAGAACCTGGTCCAGTGAGCAACGCCCCGGTATCATAAATCACAAGGTTGCCACTATCAAAGACCCGGTTGATCTGAGGCAACGTGTCAAATTTTGTCAACGCGCTCTGACTGATTGGCGTGGTAAGATGTTTCGCTTCAGACTCATCAGAGACAAAGTAAAATCCTAGAGCGGGCAGAGCGGTACTCAAACGCATATCAACTACCACATATTGAATGTTGCCTGCACGCACCAGTGTTTGGTCGCCTCCCGTAAACGTTGCAGAGTAGAAGAGTGGAGAGACATCTATCAAGTCACCTATTTCAGTGACCACATGTTGATCGCCATAGGTACTCATGAGCATTTGATTGGTGCGGTCGGTACCGACGCGATGGTTTGGCCCTAGATAGAGCTGCGCCCAGATCGCTGCATTGACGCCTTCTGGCTCAACCGAGCGTCCATCGGCTCCTACCAGGTATGGGCCTGGGAGATCGGCATACCCTGGACCAGCTTCTAGAATGACTCCACCCAGAAGTATGATTGAGAGAGCGCAAGTGACGAGAGCGACGGTTTTTTTACTCAGGGTGCGCGATGGCCAGAAATGCGTAATCAGGATGGTTATGATATAGCCAACTGCGATAAAGAGAAAGGCAGCAGAACGATCAGGGATTTCGGAACCAAAGGGTGTAAAACGAAAGGCCTGCGTGAGAGGATAGGCCAGAGCAAAAATGCCCAACATCATAGGCAGAGCAGCGCGGCGATGGATATGCCAGAGCGTTAGCAACCCAAAGGGCAAAGCAAAGGACACGATTGCGACTGCTCCCAACATCAAGAGTCGATCCCAGATAGGCGCGACTCCCGTACTTGTGCCGGTAAAGAGCGGGCGTACTGAACCGGTGCCGGTGATAATATGCTCCAACTCTATAAATGCGGTGTTAAAATAGGATGAGAGATAGCTCCAGACGGGATTGCCACCCACCAGGAAGGCATAGGCCAGCGCCATCGCTATACCAAAAATAGCCAGACTCGCCAGATGAATACGGGTCTTGCGTGCAGTTGCCGAGAAAAAGCTGATTGCAAACCAGAGCAGCAGTAGCCCATTAAAGACGAAATCGGTCATATGATGAGTGAAGGTGAGTGCCAGCAGCACAAGCCAGGAGGTAAAGATGATCCAACGCTGTTCGCCGCCGACCTGCTCATAGCGGGCCAGAATATAGAGGACACAGATGGCCAGAGGCAGCGCCAGCGTCTCATAACTATAGACCGAATCAAAAAACAGAAAATGTGGATTAGCTGTATAGATAAGTGTAGCTATGCCTGCCATGCGACTGGATCGGGTTATTTGCTCGTAGAACAGGAAGAGTGCTATCACCATTAATAGACGCGAAGCGATAATAGGTGGAATACTGGCATAAAAAGTACTTAATCCTGTGATAGAACTGATCGCATTGGTAATGATTTCCAGGCCGGGATAATAAGGGCTGACAGGCAGCATCGAGTTGTTGCCGAAGAGTGAGCCTGTGCGTAAGAGATTATCTGCCGTGACCCAATGCAGAAAGGCATCGAAGTTTCCAATATGGAGTGGACTCTCCATGAACGCGACCAGATAGAAGGTGATGCCAAGAGCGCATATCAAGTATAGGCGTTCAAGACGCGTGGGTGATGAAGAGAGCAGGCGTAATACATTTGGGACAAAAATAACCAGCAGACCCAGTAGAAATGGGATCTCCAGGTCGAAAGCTCCATATTGGCTCAGATAATACGAGATGGATACCAGGCTCAGACCCAGGGCATTGGTCAGAGCCAGTAGGGGAAAGAGGCCTGGCGTGATGCCTGGTTTCACAGTCCACAGGCCACGCGTGACCGGCCCTTCCGGTTGTGGCTCTTGCAAACGTGCCAGTCCGTTCCCAATGATGTTCCGCATCGCTATGCCTGCTCGGTTCAGCAAATGCGCACCGACCTCAGGCAAGGCCTCAACCTGGGCTGTTGGTTTATCCGCCACATCTGAAACTGCTGGTAAGAGCAGCGTTGACTGCTGTCTATCTTCTGCTGTGGGAGGCGTTCTGGCTGGGAGGACGGCTGTACGCTCTTGTTCCACCGAGGATAGCTGAAGCGTCGCTTGTTCCTCAATCTCTTCCTGAGCCTGGGGATCAATCCCTGGCGCTCCGCCAAAGATGGTGACGACGAGCGCTTTTGCTTTTGAGACAGCAGGCAGGTGCCTTGTTGGGAGTTGCTCGACATCTTCCCCTGGTTTGGCCTCGTCCGCCTCAGATTGCTCAGTTTGAGTGAAAGCCAGATGCTCGCCCTCTTCTGATACTGTGCCATCGCTTCCCGCAGGTGTTTCAACGCCGTTTGTTTCCCATGTGCGCATCGCTGTTGGCCGGGAAACGGTGTGTTGCTGACCATCTGCTGGTGCAGGTAAGACTTGCTGTCGAGCTTCTTCCGGTGTGGGCGTATGCCTGTGCAACGGAGCTAGGGAAGTGCGCGCGTGTTCTGTCGGTTCTGCCAGATGTGCCGCACGCATATAGTTTATTGGAGTATGTGGTTTCGATTCGTGTTCTGTCGGTCCTTTCAGGCGTGTTGCGCGTATACGGGCTATTGGTTTTGAGACTTTGGATTTATCCTGCGTCATCCTATCACCTCCCGTGCAATGTTTGTGCATATACAACGTTTTGAACAGCCCCACCCAGGAGTTCCTGGTATAGTTGCTCAAAATCTGCAATCACCACTTCTGCTCGGAACTTCACCGTATGCTGTTTGGCCTGGTTGCCCATATATGCTCGCTGCTCCTGGTTATCCAATAATGTTTGCATAGCCTCCCGCAGCGCGCAAGCATCACCTGGAGCGATCAGCAGCCCTGTTTTACCATCTTCGACTACATCAATAAGGCCGCCATTGCGTGTAGCAATCACTGGCTTGCCCATAGACATGGCTTCCAACGCGACAATACCGAACGTTTCAGCCACAATGGAAGGGATTAATCCAAGTGTACAGCGTTTCCACGCCCCCATAACCGCGTCATGTGGCCATGCCCCAAGCAGAAAAACATTGGGTGGAAGCTTTTTGTTCAGGTTTGGCAATAATGGTCGCCCGATCAACACCAGGGGCAGGTGAGTATGCAGCTCGGCATAGGCCTGCAGGAGGACTTCTATTCCTTTATCGGAAGTGATATCGCCTACAAAAAGTAAGAAACCGTCTTGTGGTAATTGTGAGAGCAGAGGATCATGGTCGTCATCGCGTATATCTACATGATCTGGCATGAAGTTTGGCATAACCTTATAAGGTACATGGTACGCATCTAACTGATTGCCATCAGCCGTTGCCTGACTCACGGGCAAAAACAGGTCAACCGCCTGCCTCTCTCTGCCGGACCAGAAAGAGTTTGCCAGCACCGTTGGCCAGCCTTTGGCTACGCCATAAAATTCGCCGGCACAGCCCAGGCATTTTGCAAGACCAGGGCCACTGCACGGCGTACCGCGCTGCATCATGCGCCTTTGCACACATACCAGGCTATAATCATGCAGGGTCATGACTAAGCGAGCTTTACTCCAGTTTTTAAGCGGCGTAAATGAGCGAATCAGCCAGTTGTGTGCATGGACAATCTCTGGCTTCTCCTCGCGAATAATCCGATGCAAGGCCCCAAGCACTTCGGGATCGGGAAAGGGGGGGGTAAACTGCCGCCCTTTTTCAGAGAAAAGCATGCCGAGCCGCTGCATACTCCCTCGCACACGATATAAACGGACCCCGTGCTCAACCTCAAACTCTGGCTGGCCGGCATGCCGTAACGTGGCCACGGCAACCTCGTGGCCACGAGCCACCAGCGCGCGACTGAGATTCTCCACGTGGCGCTCTTCCCCACCAATGATGGGCGCATAAAACTGGGTCAGCATTAGGATACGCACGCGAGCCTCCTGACCAGGTTCTGATACACGTCCTGGAGTTGGTTGGCACAGCTGTCCCAGGTTGGTAATGCAAAAGAGGCTGGTGGCAGCACTGGCTCTTCAATTTGCTGTTGGACCGCCCGCGCCACCTCCCCTGGCGAACTGTGCAGAGGGATAGCACGCGCAAGACCCTGCTCCGCGATCTCTTGTAACCCGGAGGTGGCGGTAACCAGAACAGGCCGTCGGAGGGAAAGTGCTTCCATGACCGCGATGGGATGCGATTCGCATTCGCTGAGCAGTGCCACCAGGCTTGTTTGCGCGAGTAATTCAGCCATTGCCAGGCGTTCATGCGCAGGAATGGTGCGAATTTCTACGTGTGCAGCAACCCCAACCTGTTGCGCCAGGGCACGCAAGTTGTGCTCATAGGGACCGGCACCGACAATCAGCAGGCGCGCATTGGGACGCCACGAGCGTATGTGCGGGAGAGCGGTGATTAAATGCTGGTGTCCCTTAAAACGTTCTAAACGCCCAACCGATGCGATCAACGTCTGGTCAGGGGGGAGAGGAGACTGAACCAACAGAGTGGGTAGTGTCGCGCCATTTGGGATCACCGTAAACTTCTCAGCAGGCAGGTGGAGCTTCTGGCGAAAATAGTCCGCTTCAAACTGTGAGACGCCAATGAAATGCGCGGCCCTGGCCATTAGGGGACGTAACAGCCGCCATTGCAGTCCTCTGATGCTATTGCGTAGCGGCGACGAATGTCCTCCCGTATGGAATGTGAGCAGATAAGGGAGACGCGCTTCCCTGGCGGCTAGCATGGCCAGCGGCGCCACAAAAGTGTGGCAGCCCTGACAGTGGACGAGATCCCACTGCCCCTGTTTGATGATCGCGCGCAACTCAGGAGCGAGATAATAATCCCGCTGACGCGGCCAGGCCTGGACGCGTCGAATGTGCATACCCTCGCTCTCCTCCTCGCGCGGCAGAGGAGTTGCCAGCATCGTCGTTAAGATGGTGATGTGATGCCCAAGCCGAGCGAGCCGCCGCCCAACTTCATAGACATGCGTTTCGATGCCGCCCATAAAGGGGTAGTAGCGTGGCGTTACCATTAAGATGTTGAGTTGCTTACTCATTTCCATAGATATCCAATTCTTATTGTTGGCGCATTATGTATTTAAACGTATGTCTCAACAAAGTAAGGGGCATTTTACCCAGGTGTACTAGCCAATCCCATAAACCTGAGGCTTTGGCCGCAACCATCAACCAATGTTGATCGACATCAACCACAATACGGTAGAGCAGATGTGGGTTGGTACGCAGTGTATTGACGCCATGAATGCTGGTCATTGCCCAGGGATAGGCGGCCTGTTTGGCTGCGTGCAGACCCTGTTCCGCGATATGTTCTGTTTTTCCGATGGGATAGGCAAAAACGCGTATAGGATGCCCTAATTGCTTCTCCAGTTCAGTGCCGCATTCACTGACCTCGTATTGTGCCTCCGCTGCATCGCTGAGATTGGCCAGTGTGGGATGGTTCATGGTGTGCGCGCCAAATGAAACCCACGCGCTCTGCTCCATCTCGCGCGCTTCCTCCCAGTTGAGTGGATACATACCCGGCTTCTGCCAGGCGCGATCTGCGGAGAAAGGCACAACGAGGGCTTTATATGCTGCGGCCAGGAAGTTT
>CAXUEY010000004.1:64671-73998 GCA_964250225.1 uncultured Ktedonobacteraceae bacterium
GACAAAAGACTGAGCAAAGCGCAATCCGGCATCGATAGTTCGCAAGAGAGCCTGACACTCTACTGAGTTTTGCAAATGATAGGTCACTCCTTGCAGCGTTGCTTCCGTCACATGTGTGTTCTGTATCAGGTATTCTGCTTCCTGCCACCAGAAGCGTCGTCCACTGGTGACATAGCCAGGGATCAGAAAGACTGTGATTGGCACCTCTAAGGTGCGGGCCAGGGGCATGCCATAGGTGTAATGGTCGTGATATCCATCGTCAAAGGTCAGGGCCAGTAATGTGCGACGATCTTTGTTCTTCACCTGCCCTTTCGCGGGCTGGTAGAGTTCTTCCAGCGCGGCCTCAAGGTGTAGGATACGATAGTAGCGCTTCAGGTAAAGCACGTGTTTGTGCAAGTCTCCGCCAGATGCATTATGATAACAGAGAACGACCAGCTTTTTGCCAGAGAGCCGCATCCACCAGCGGGCCAGCGCGACCAGCCCACTATAATACAGGCAGATATCCAGCAGCAATTCCAGGCGTCTGGCCGCTGATATCGGCCTTTTCTCACTATTTTGATCCATACGTTTGTACTTTTATCCTTCGCATCTACTAAAATGGCCTGCCATGATTATTTCTACTATATGAGCATATATATAATTTATTCTCGCCGATATGTTTCAGTGACTTCTTCCCGTTCATCTTGCGAGAGACGCACCAAACGTGGGGCAGGCCGTATAGGCACGTAATGATTATTTTCGTTGGTGGATGGCGATGCCTTTGCCCGTGGAACAGATGCCAGGCGGATCGTAGGCTGAAGGTGCAGATCGTTTGCAAAGCCAAATTCCGCGTTTGTGGCTTGCTGTGGCAGGACTATCGCCGTCAGGGTCAGGGTATCCGCCAGCCAGACAGGCTGTATCAAGGTATCAGTGCGCCAAACTGGTTCTCTGGTAATATTCTCCAACTCTTCCGCAAAAAGGTCCGTGTGAGCTCCTGGTAGGACTGATCCAGTGGCGCGAGTGGCTCTATAGACGGTGGGAAACATACAGACAGCTTCGATGCACATGGCGGCAAACCAGCCAAGACTCAGACCCGTCAAACCGCCCAAATGCACGCCCAGCGCGGAACCTCCCACTTCGAGCAGGCCTGTGGCAACAGTAATCCATGTAGTAGGCGCGACACGCCCATGAACACGCTGCACTGCGATATAGTGCCCCTTGATGATAAAGGGGAATGTTTCAATGGAGAGGATGCGCAGACTCCAGGTTGCTTGTACTGCGTAGGTATGTCCGAAGAGTCCCAAAATTTGTTGGGTACCCAGGAGAAAAGCCACATTGAGCAATACAGTGGCAGCAAAGGCCAGGCTTAACGTCAGGCGTATTTTGCGCGCCAGGGTATGCGGTTGGGCAGCGCTCACCGCGTAGAGCACCAGGGTCAGGGAGTACGCGACGGTATTGCCAATGCTGGAAAGGTTCCAGGAGATATAAAACCAGGCATTCATCGTCGTTGAAAGTGCGACCGTTACTAGCACAGGCAGCAACAGCGATGGAGCCTGCAGGGCCAGGTTGAGCGTGTGATGTTTGATAGCTTCGCGCCCCAGTTTGCGTAGGAAGCCAAAGCGTGGGAGCACGTTTTTTCCTGGTTTGACGCCTTTCCATACGGCAATACAGGCCAGAATCAGTAACGAAGCGACATTCCCGATCATCCATGTTGCGTAAATCGTCAGTCCCGTCGTTTTCGAGAGCCAGAACCCTGCTAGAAAAAGCGCCGCCAGTTTCACTACCGCGAACAGTGTATTGCGTCCAAGCTGCAATCCGCCCTGGAGCAGACCAATCAGTGCCTGGTCCAGCACGAGCGTAATCGCGGTCACGCTGACTCCCAATGCAAACAGCAGCACACTACCGACATTTGCGCGCAAGCCCGCCAGATCAGTTGAGGCATAGGGGGCAAGCAGAGCAACCAGGATACCCAGGCCTAAGCTCACACAGCCCACCACGAGTAAAGCGGTGCTAATGAGTTGTGCTTCCTGACCTTTCTGGCGTGGCAGTTCTCCCACAAGAAGCGTTCCCAGACCCAGCATGCCAAATGTCCCAAGTAAGGTCATGGTGGAAATAGCTGCCGAAGCAAAACCTACTGCGGCTGGCGAAAATTGTCGCGCAGCTACCCACCAGTAGGCAAAACCAACCAGCGCGGTCACGCCAGTGGTTCCCACCAGGGATGCAGCATTGCTGAGCAGAGTGTTATTCGCCTGTATCCATCGGGATATGAGGTTAGTGTGAGTAGTTTCCATACAGGAAAATTGTACTCCACGACGACGATTTACACAACAATGCCAGCTAGAATGGCTACAACGGCCCTCTATGAGAGGCGTTTCGCAATAGTTTCGAGCCGTGGCTCTGCTATTCGTGAGCGAAAAACATGCGATACTCTGCCCACGAGATATCCTGCAACTGTTGTTGTAAAGCCAACGATAATCATCCAGGCACGTATAAAGCCTGCCAGATCACCGCGCATACCATCGCGTAGACCCCTCATAAAGCCACGAGGCAAGATCTGGCGTGTGTACGCCTGTTCCGTTGCCAGCGCATCGTTCGTGCCTATGTACCGGCGTATCGCTGCTTTTGAGAGACCTTCTGCATAGCAACGGGAGCGAAAATAACGTCCATTGATACGCTGGAGTGGAATGCGATGGCCGGAGATCGCATTTGGATCACAGAGAAAGAATTTATCGGGCCAGTGTTGACGAGCACGCAGGCAGAGTTCAATCTCTTCACAACCTAGCGGCAAACCTTTCCCCTCTGATCTGCCCAGATTGGTTCTGAATCCGCCAACTGTCTCAAAAACTTCACGTCGCATACAGGTATTTCCACCAAAGGCACTGCGTACTCTACTGACCTGGCCGTGCCAGTCTTGATAACTACAGCCAAGCACCCAGTAAAATTCTTGCGGGAACCACGCGGGTGCCTGATCTGGCCAGAGCGGTTCTACTATGCCACCGGCGCCCAGAACTTGCGAGTCCTGACAGCATTGGCCCGTCAGCTCTAACCAGCGAGGGTGCGCGACTGCATCGTCATCCAGAAAAGCGACTAGATCTCCCCGCGCGGCTGCTACTCCGCTGTTGCGCGCACCCGATAAGCCCCTCGGCTCCGTATTTTCGATGACTTGCACATCTGCAAGGGTAGCCTGAGCTCGTGCAAATAGGGCAGCATTGTGATCAACTACTACGATCAGCTCATACGCGGGCAGGCTCTGCTGTTGGATAGATTGCACGGCGGCTAGCAGATCTTCCCAACGCTGCTCGGTATAGGTGCAAATAATAACTGAGATGAGGGGAGTGGTCTTAATCATGCTCTTTACCATGTTTCTGGAAATGGGTAAGTATGGTAGTGCCGCGGCGGATATGTTGCCAGAGGCGCATATGTGTATGAGTGTACCATTGTCGCATAGGATAGATGAATAACCTGTACTTTCTTTTTAGGACGAACAGCATAGATGCCGAGCGTCTCACTATTTTTGCTTATAGACTCTGACATAATTAATATCAAAGGTTTGTGGCAAAGGGGTCGAAGCGTTGACGGGATTGCCCCATTGGCCATTTGAGATGGCTGTGTTGATAATGAGATACATTGGTTGATTGGGAACATGATGCGTTGCCGAGCACACCACCTGCCCATCAACGGACCAGGTGAGCTTATTGGGTTCCCAGTCCAGCGAGAATACGTGAAAACCCTGGGAATAGTCAGGGCCGGTAAAGCTGCAATAATCTCTGCCGCCGGTATAATGGTTGACCGTATAAAAGGTATGGGGGTCTTGTCCCAACATTTCCATCATATCAATCTCATCCGCAACCTGTGTTGTTGCAGGGGCGGTGAGCAGCCACATGGCGGGCCATACGCCTTTCCCAGCGGGCAGTTTGGCGCGAATATCGATTCTTCCATAGGTAAAGGTGAACGTGGGTGTATCACTCAGCGTTTCGGTGGTAATGGCTCCTGTGGCATACGCCTTGCCGTTCGTGGCGTTGCGATTAGTGGTGATCGTCAACATGCCATCGTGGACGTGCAATTGGTTGGGGCTGATCACAGAACTATATGTGTAGCCGAGGCAGCAGCCCTGCTGTTGATTGCCGCCCAGGTTATTGACAGCATACCATTTGCTGCTATCAAGCTGGTGCCCCTGAAACTCATCATCCCATGTCAGTGTGTAGCCTGCCAGCGCGGTGGATTGCGTGGTTGCAGTGGGCGTAAGAGTAGGAGGCAGTATGCGCGTGGCACTAGTCTGCGTACAATTCTCGCTACATGTGCTCTTTGCTGCCAGCGAGAGATGGGCAGAGAAATAAATATTGTAAGCGGAAAACGAAATAGCTAGTATTCCAGCAATGCAAAAAATAAGGAAACCTATCCGACGCGGCATGCTTTTTCCTCCTTGAGTTTTGGGAAATCTTTCAGATGATATCCGATTGAGATTATATCCCACCATTGTGCGATTGCACAGCCTATGAGAGAGAATGGCTAGTTTAGCATATCTTTCCTTTGTCTTTATCGATACAGAAACTCACCCCTTGTAATCTTCCCACTGCTTTGCCTACCTGTGATACAATACTGAAAAAGCTGAGCAGACAAAATGAACCTACGTTCTGCCGAGGAAACCTTTCACCGCACAAACAGGAGCAAAAAGTATGGCGACACGTGAGGAATTGCGCGAGGCACTCGATGACTATGTAACCCAGGCCCAGAAAAATGAGCGCGTGGTGCGTTCGCTGCGCAACTGGAATTGCAATGTCTATGTGGAGGCCACCGATATTCAGGCCGCGTTCACTCTGGCTATTAAGAATAGTCAGACCAGCGTTCACGATGGCCAGTTTGAGCAGCCTGACCTGATTGTGCGCGGCAGCAGCGAGGATCTGGCCAATATTTTTTGGTGCGATGCCAATCCCGCCTCGAATTATATGCAGGGGGCGGTGAAAATCCAGGGGTCACAGGACCATGTCATGCGCCTGGATGCGATGGCTCTGCTGATCTATATGAGTGTCAATCAATAATCACTCTCTCGCTCAGGCGGAGAGTTTTCCCCACCAAGCTGAGTAAGCGCGTGGTGCTTGAAAATATTTCGCCTCTTTCAAGCACCACGCGCCTTCTTCAGACTACAAACCCGCCAGCGCGGGATCGACCTCCACAAAACCCTCGCCGGGCCGGTAATCGGGCGATTGGTGGCGGAAGTAGGTGTTGTAGAGCTGCGCGTAGTGGCCAGCCTGCCGCAACAGAGCCTCGTGATTGCCCTCTTCGACGACCCGCCCGCGATTGAGCACGAGAATGCGGTCGGCGTGCTCAATCGTAGAGAGGCGGTGTGCGATGAGAATGGCGGTGCGCTGCTTGAGAAGAATGTCCAGCCCCTCCTGAATCTGGGCCTCGGTGAGCGGATCAACACTGGCCGTGGCTTCGTCGAGAATGAGAATGGCCGGGTCTTGCAGGAGCACACGTGCCAGCGCCACCAGCTGGCGCTGACCCATCGAGAGCGCCCGTCCTGCCTCGCCAACGAGCGTCTCCAGACCTTCCGGCAAGGCCTCCAACCAGTCACCCTGCCCGATGCTGCGCGCGACCGCCTCGACCTCGGCGTCGCTGGCCGTTGGGCGCGCGTAGCGTATATTCTCGGTGACGGTGCCTGAGAAGAGGAAAGGGGACTGTGGCACAATGCCCAGGTGCCGATGATACTCGCGCAAATCAAAGCTGCGAATGTCGCACCCATCGATGAGCAGTTCGCCGCCCTGGTACTCGTAGAAGCGCGCAATCAGTTTGGCCAGGCTGGACTTGCCCGCGCCAGTATGTCCAACGATGGCGATGGTCTCGCCCGGCTGGATGGTCAAGTTGAAGTTGGTCAGGACGTTCTGGCGCTCATCGTAGCTGAAAAAGAGCTTGCGAAACTCGATCTGGCCGCGCAGATTCTCCACCGGCTCGCTCGCGTGCTGGTGGACGCGTGGCTCGGCATCCAGCAGGGCGAAGACGCGTTCGCTGGCCGCCAGACCTAGCTGGAACTGGCTCCAGAACGAGGCAATGCTGGTCAAGGGAAACCAGATCAGGCCCATGCTTTGCACAAAGAGAAACCAGTCGCCAGGGGAGATACTGTGTGAGAGCACGCTGCGTCCACCGAAGTAGACCACGATGGTCGTGCCGAGGTTGGCGACCAGGAAGAGCAATGGGAAAACACCATCATAGATAAAGCCCGAACGCACGCTCACATGGTATGACTGCTCGTTAATCTTCACGAACTCGTCATACATATTCTGCTCTTGTCGAAAGTTCTTGGCCACGGTGATCCCGCTGACTACCTCCTGCACATTGGCGTTGACGCGTGCCAGTGAGCGCTGCGAGCGCTGGGTCGCGCGCCGCGCAATATACCGGAAGCCCAGGGCTATCCCAATAATCGCCGGGACAATCGTCAGCGCCAGCAGAGCCAGGTAGACGTTCCTAAAGAAGAGGATGGCTACCAGCAGGAAGAAGAGCAGGATCTGGCTGAGCAGATTCAGTGTCAACGTCACGACCGTCGCAAAATTCTCGGTATCCGAGGTCACGCGGCTGACGATCTTGCCCGACGAAAAGCTGTCGTAGAAGGACATATCCCGGTCCATGACGGCGGAAAAAGCATCTTCGCGCAGGAGCAATACAACGTGACCTACCGCGCGTGCCGTGCTGCGCAGGCGGAAAAAGTTGAAGACCCACGAGAGAATGCCTGCGACCAGGATGGCTGCGATCAGCCCGGCGATGGTTTGCAGCGTCTTCGAGGTGATCAGTGTGTCGAGTCCACGCGAAACCAGCAGCGGGAAGGCGGTATCGACCAGCGAACTGAGCACCACCATCACCGCGACCAGGATCATCAGCTTCAGTTTTGCGCGAAAATACGTCACAATGCGCCTGACGAGGGCGCGATCTGTATATTGGCGGTCATATGCTTCGGCGTCCAGACCGTCCATGATAAAACCCATAATATGTGCTTCCCTCTCAATGCGAAGTCCCTTGACCTCTGTGATGTATCAACGTATCCAACCTCAAGGCGCTGGAGTCCAGATGACGACTCGCTGATGATGCGCCTTGAGGTTGCTGCAAACTACGCCCTGCGTATCGAGATGGACCGTGTGTCTATCTCTGGCTTGCTCACCGTGGCGATGTTCGCTGCTTCCACCACGACGGCCTCTGGCTCATGCTCAGCCGGGCCGTGATGGGCGAAGATGCGGCGGTAGGTCTCGCAGCGCCCCAGCAACTCGTCGTGTGTGCCCTGGTCGATCAGTTCGCCCTGACGCAGTACCAGCACTTTGTCGGCCCAGCGGATCTGCGAGAGGCGATGGGTGATGAGCAGCGTGGTGCGGCCCTCCAGCACGCGATGTATGGCGCGCTGGATCTCGTCCTCGGTGGCGCTATCGATGGCGCTGGTGGAATCATCGAGGATCAGGATGCGTGGGTCGGTCAGCAGGGCGCGGGCGATGGCGATGCGCTGACGCTGACCGCCGGAGAGCGTGACGCCGCGTTCGCCAATTTCGGTGGCATACCCTTCTTTGAAGTCCAGGATAAACTGATGGGCCTGGGCATCGCGCGCGGCCCGCTCAATGGACTCCTGATCGGCCTTCTGGCCCAGCCCATAGGCGATGTTCTCGGAGATCGAGCGCGAGAAGAGGAAAATATCCTGCTCGATGGTTGAGATCTGCGAGCGCAGCGCGTCCAGTTGCCACTCGCGTACATCGATGCCATCCACCAGAATGTGCCCGCTCTCCACGTCGTAGATGCGGTTAATCAGCTTCGTCAGCGTGCTTTTGCCAGAACCGGTCTGGCCGACAATCGCAATCGTTGAGCCTGGTTCGGCGCGGAAGGAGATATCTTTGAGCACAGGCGCGCCCTCGTAGCTGAAGGTCACATGCTCGAAGACAATCTCGCCGCGCATGCCGCCCGCAATCCCGTGATACCCTCCGCTGTTCTCATCCAGATCGGTCTCCTCTTTGAGAATCTCCAGGATGCGTCCCGCGCCCGCAACACCCAGTTGCACCAGGCTAAAGGACCAGTTCGAGTTGGTGGCCGGGTAGCGCAGGAAGACCATCAAGCCCATAAAGGCCACCAGGCTGCCGATAGAGATCTGGTGCTGCGTGACCAGCAAGAGGGCGTGCAGGAAGGCAAAGACCAGGGCGATAGAGAGCAACAGCGGCGGCATGTACCAGGCCTGGACCATACCATTTTTGACGAACAGATCGCGGTAGAGGCCCGCTCGCTTCCCAAATTTGCGCTTTTCTTGCTCTTCCTGCGCGGTAGCTTTAATCACTTCAATCCCGTTAATCGACTCGTTCAGCCCTGCGTTGAGTTCGCCAAAACTCTCACGCATCTCGTCCGAAACGGGCGCGAGCTGGCGCGAGTAGGAGCGCACCGCGATCAGAAACGAGACGGTGAAGAGCAGAGGCAGCAGCAGGAGTTGCAAGTTGATCGAGCCAATAAAGATCAAGGTCATAACCAGGCTGACATTGGAATCGAAGAGGATATCCAGGCCTGGCACAATCATATTGCTTAACTGGGTCATATCGTTGGCGGCTCGCGCCATGATATCGCCCACGCGCTGGCGGTTGTGAAAGGTCTGGCTCTTGCCCAGCAGACTGAGGTACAGTTCAGAGCGAGCATCGCGCGCCACGCGTTTGCCGACCAGTTCAGGGAAAAAGCGCGCACCCAGGTCGCCACAGCCGCCCAGAAAGACCACTCCCAGCATCGTCAGGCCCACGTGCCCCAATTGATCCAGCGAGCCGCTCAGAACCGCGTTAAAGGCCACCCCGGTCAGAAGCGTGACGGTCATATAGAGGCTGTTCGCAGTGATCGAAGCCAGCATATAGCAGAGGATTAGATGTTTGTAGCGCCACAAATGCGAAATAATCCAGCGCGCGGGACTGGCCTGGCTAAAGGAATACTCATTGTTAATCGTAAATTCTCTTTTGGACACACAGAGCCTCCTGCCCTATACATAACGTTTGCATTGAATGAGAACAACGAGAGAACATCTATTCTACCACATTTGGAGCCGTCATGGGTGGCTGAGGTACAAGCCTGGAGGGTCCAGAGGATGGTTGATAGAACAGCTTTGTTGTTGATATGAACTACTGTACCATATTTCCGGCTATTTTTCCAGACAGCGACTCCAGCAGAGGACCAGCCATTCATGGCCCTGGCCCTCTGCTAATTATTTTCCGCCGTGAGGTGTCAGATTATGGCATCCATTACGCTTTAGTGCAGAGCGCGCCTTCTCCGGGAGACAGGAGAAGGCGCGCTTTTTGTACTAGAAAACGTATGTTCTCTTTAATACGCGATAATAAATTCAGGTGTTGCTGA
>CAXUEY010000005.1:0-54580 GCA_964250225.1 uncultured Ktedonobacteraceae bacterium
CTGGTGCTCGTGTAATAAGTTGCTCTAGTTCGCGCTGGTGTTTATAAAAACGATATACTGATTCGGGCGAATACTTATCCTTACTTGTATGAGCAAAAGTGAGATTGTGTCACAATGTTTGTAATACTGAACTATAGCAAGTGAATAGATCATTTTACCAGTTAAAAATCTCTCAAGGTAGCGCCGAGCACAATCCCGAAACAATGAAAACCAAGGAAGACTACATCTGTTTGCTTGAACGAGCGAGTCTCACCAAGAGGCCAGCGATCTCACCGGTCAGGGATGATTTTTAGGGGACAATGCAGTGCTGTCTGGAAGATAGCTATCAGCACGGCCAAGAGCAGTAAAAAAGAACGCGCCAGCAACGAGAAGAATTAGCAGGCCGATTGCTGCGTAGACAGGAGCTACGTTTTTGAGGAGAGCGATAACAAAGCCTCCAAGCAGTGTGCCCACGGGAATCGCAGATAAGGCTAGCACACTTGCGACAGTCATCACACGACCCAGCATATGATTTGGCACAATCGCCTGGCGCAAACTGCCAACACTGATATTAAAGAGAATACTCAGGCCAGCTACAATGGCCCAGAGAACCATCCCAACCCAGTAAAGCCGATCCAGGGCTAAAGCAAAGATAGTCAGCCCATAGAGAGCCAACGATCCCAGAACGATCACACTGAATGGCCAACGTTTGCGTAAAAAACCAGCAGAGAGTGAAAGCACTATCGTCCCAACACTACCAGCAGCAAAGATCCAGCCCACCTGAGTATCAGTAGCTCCAAACTGCTGCTTTGCAAAGAAAACCAGTTGTGCAAGAACGGTACTTCCTATGAAATTGACCAGGGCCATCATTAACGAGATGGCTCTGAGTACTGGATGATCCCAAACATAGCGCAGCCCTTCAACAATAGCGCGACCAAGCCCCGGCGGTAACGAGGCATCCTCGTCAGTATTCATCTTTGGATCTTCCTCTCCTGGTACGTTGAAACTTGTTCTAATCAGAAGCAGCGAACAAACAGAGACCAGAAATGAAAAGGCATCCACCAGGAAGAGCGACGCTGTTGAAAATGTTCCCAACAAAACACCGGCTAGAATGGGGCCAACAATGGTTGCCGCCGCGTAACTTGCTTGAATGCGTCCATTCGCACTTACGAGATTATCAGTCTCCACCAGGCAAGGAATAGCGGCAAATTGAGCTGCGTCAAAGGCAATAGCCAGAGTTGAGCTGAGAAACGCAACAACATATACCCACCAGACAGGCAAGCGATTCAAGCTTCCCAGTACAGGAAGAGAGAACATAAGCAGCATCTGGAGCGTATCAGCAGCAATCATAAGCCGTTTGCGATCCACACGATCCACCCAGGCCCCAATAATCAATCCAAAAAGGGGAAAGGGCAAAAAGGCTACGGCTGACATTACGGCGAGATTGATAGCCGATCCAGTTAGCGTAAAAATCAGAAGAGGAAACAGAAAGAGACTGAAAGAGTTACCGAGATTAGAAATAGTCTGTCCTGCCCAAAACTTCCAGAAGTCGCCTCTTGAGCGGGGAAGCGGAAATGAGACATCTTTGGATTGCGCTGACACTGGACACCTCCATTGTAAATGGTCCCTGAGATTGATCGACGTTTGGAGAGTCCCCGAACAGGGGAGCGTATGGATGTTGTTGTTCAAAAGGTCAGGAATGTCGCTATATCTCCGTGTATGAAAAGTGCGCCCCACCGGGAAAGAGGTGACAGATGACCTCTTTCCCGGTAGCCGGTTAGCTAGCGTAACTTATGGATGCACTTCTTCCAGAGCAACTAAATGACCTGTTCCATTCAGGGTTTCCAGGTCAATATCCGCGACACAGCGCACTTTGACATAGTTGAGAGTGAGAGTGCCTTCCACGTGAACCAACCCGGTACGCTGTGCGAAGTTAGCGTGGCTGAGATTCGTGGCATTTTTGTCGACTCGTACACCCAGATCGGTCCCCCCTCGTGTGCCGGTAAACTTAATAAACACGTAGCCCATATCCTCGACGCGTTTCTGAAACTCTTCCAACGAGGGAGTAGGCCCACCAACGGTAACCGGGTGCGTGCCTTCAGAGAGGCGTTGTACAAATTCATCCATGAGGATTGCTCCTTATCTACTACTATTTGGTGCGTTCTTTACTATGGTAAGCGAGTTACCTGTGACAAACGCTCTATTAAAAGCCGGTCAGATCGAGGCTCTCAGGCCGAAACCTTGCTCGCCTCTGACCCATCGCTGTTCTCGCGCTCCTCTGCAACCTGTTCATAAGCACCTCTTTGATATAGGGCAGGCATTCTAGTTTCAAACCGCTCTTTCCCGCATTTCTCCAACCCAAAGGGTTCTCGCGATCTGCTGGCAGATAGAATATTGCTCCTCATTGTTCCCCTTTATCGACGCAGCTCAACCCCTACATTTTTTCACTATGGGGCGGCACACAGGCAAGGGCCAATAAACGATTGACGATGATAAGTAGCAAAGGCTGCCCTCCTTGTTGAAAATAAAAATGATGACCTGGAAAGAGATGGCGTGTAAAGGATGTGCTTGTCTGCACTCGCCATGCATCCAATTCATCCTGGTTTACGAGCGTGTCATCTACCCCGCCTAGAGCCGAAATGGAACAGGCCAGGGGCTCCTGTGGTTGATAGGTATACGTTTCACAGAGCGTAAAGTCTGCTCGCAAAGTCGGAAGGATCAAATTCATAAATTCTTTATCATGAAGAATTATTTCAGGTGTTCCATGAAAAGTACCTAACTCGTCTATAAACGCTAACTCAGGGAGATGATGAATGGGAGGATAGCGGGCAGGCAATTGGGGCGCGCGGTGCGCGGAAACAAAGAGATGTTTGGGTAAGATCCGGTAGCGCTGACGAAGCTGACGGGCCAGTTCAAAACAGAGCAGTGCACCCATGCTATGGCCAAAAAAAGCGCAAGGCTTATCTAAATAACGCTCAAATATTTCAGCCAGCATCTGAACCAGAAGATTGAGGTCTGCGTATGGCGCCTCTGCCAGACGCCGTCCTCGCCCGGGGGGTTGTACCAGGGAGATCTCAATCTCCCGCGGAACAGCATCTAGCCAGGGATAGAAAACCGAGGCATTTCCGCCTGCATAGGGAAAACAGAAGAGACGGATAGCGGCTTCCGGGCGAGGCCTGGGAATAATAACCCAGGGATCTGAGTGATGAATCATACTTATTCTCTCCTTCTCTTTCACTACAAAAAAGCTCCAAGTGACTGACGTGGACGGGTCGCGATGGCGTCTAAAAGTGCCTGGAAATCGTTGAGTAATTGTGTGATTTGCGCAGGTGAGAAATAACGCCGATAGTAGGACATACCGATCCAGAGCGTCGAGCCTGGAACAATCTCTACGCGTAGTGGGTGTTCGGTCTGAGCCAGAGCAGCGATGGTCCCAGTTTTCCAAACTTCAAACTGTTGTAGGACAAAATCATCAAAAGGAAAATTCTCAAAAACCAGGTAGCTTTCAAAAAGCATCTTGTCTGCTGAAATGCCGCAAGCCATGCGAAGTACATTCATAGCACTGTATTCGTACTGCCTGCTCTCCGCCTGCTGTGCCTGAAGATCTTTCAGCCAGGGGAGAAGATCCTGGGCAGGCGTAATCTGTGCATAGACTGGCAGGATTGTGTTGAAAAATCCTACCATATCCTCGACCCCTGTCAGGCTGGCCGGGCGACCAGAGACAATCGCGCCAAAGAGGACGTTCTCTTTGCCGCTGACTCGCGCCAGCAAGAGCGCCCAGGCACCTTGAATGAGCGTATTTAAGGTCAGTTGGTGCTGACGAGCCAGGGCAAGTAGGCCAGTAGTTGTGGAGAGCGGGACCATTATCTCTTGTCGCTCAAAGAGGGTATCGTTCTCGCTAAAGTTCTCCTCTGGCCGATGATTGACCAGCCAGGGGCCGGGGGTTAGTCCTTTGAGTTGATTTCGCCAAAAGGCAGAGGCACGTTCCTGATCCTGGTGCAGAAGCCAGGCGATAAAACGTTGATAGGTGGGAAGGGGATCAAACTGCAATTGCCGCTGCTGGCAGAGCGCAGTATAGGCAGTAAAAAAATCTTTCATGATCAGAGGAAAACTCCAGCCGTCCTGGTGCATATAATTAAACATCCAGACAAACTGATAGCTCTCCTCGGCGGAGCGAAAAAGCGCCAGGTTCGTCTGAGGCACATTGTACAGATCAAAACCGTGCCGTCGTTTCTCCCGAATATAATCTTCCAGGATCCGATCCTGTTCCTCCCTGAGCAAACCGCGTAGATCGAAGACCTCTACTTCGGGCACCAGCGGAGGCCGGACAATCTGGAGCGGTCGTGCTAGTTGCTCCCAGGTAAAGGAGGTGCGCAGAACAGGGTGACGCTCGATTACAAGTTGCCAGGCGTGCTTGAAGGCTGGGATATCAAGCGAGACACCTGTAAAGGGGAAGACCTGGTGAATCACATAAAGGCCCTCACCAGGTTTGCGCAGGGACCAGGCCAGCATCTCTTCCTGCATGGGGGAGAGGGGGTAGACATCCTCGGCATCTGGCCAACGGGCCAGCAGGGCTGCCAGTTCTTCTGGCTGCAATTCTGCCAGGGTGAAGATCTGCGCGGTGTCCCGTGTAGCGGGTGCGGACGCAAGCCCTAAAGCTTCCTGGTAGTCCTGCTCATCGGAGCGGTCGGGTATGCTGAATGAAATGACCTCGACCAGTTCAGCAATCGTCTGATATTGAAAGAGGTGCCTGGGCGTCATGTGCAAGCCAGCGCGCCTGGCGCGTGTAACGATCTGGATGCTACGAATAGAATCGCCGCCCAATGTGAAATAATTGTTGCGCAGACCAACTCGCTCTACACCAAGTACTTCGCTCCAGATACTTGCAAGAGTTTCTTCCAGAGATGTGCGCGGAGCGATAAAATCCTCTCCCATTTCAGGAACGGAAATGATTGGGGCAGGGAGGGCCTGACGATCCAGTTTTCCATTG
Source organism: uncultured Ktedonobacteraceae bacterium (assembly GCA_964250225.1). Taxonomy (GTDB): domain Bacteria; phylum Chloroflexota; class Ktedonobacteria; order Ktedonobacterales; family Ktedonobacteraceae; genus Paraktedonobacter. The sequence goes on from CAXUEY010000005.1 coordinate 4,970, forward strand.
GAATTCAGAGGAAGTGTATGCAGAAGCACCAGAGCCGCGGGAAGCATGTAACCAGGGAGCCGCTCTTTGAGAAACGCGCTCAGAAGCGGAAGCAGTCTGCCTGTCAGTTTCCCATGCAATGGATCATTGGCGTAGTCTTCCCAGTTGTGTAGTTGTGAAGGGCTATCCTCGACAGAGGGGTGAGGCAGCGGAAGAGTGGGCATACGACGCTGGTGAATCGTTGGAAAGAAGAGAGCATCATATGCGCCGTCGGGGTAGGCGGCAGACCAACTCAGATCTACGGTGTAACCGAGATCTTCGCCCTGGCGTACCAGCGCTTCAGGATCTGGGGCATTGTCAACAGAATCAGTCTCAATTTGTTGAAGTTTCTGCCTGAGTTCGCCAGAGGTTATCGGTTCCTTCAGGTGTTCTGTGATGTGCAGGGCGGATTGCAGACGCGTGTTAGGAACATGCGAGATACACACAGGCGTTAGGGTGGCATGTAAGATCTGACTGAGCGCCTCAGGTGACCACGCGAGTTCTTCCCAGGAGAATGTGGTAACGTCAGGATTGCTCGTTTCCTCAGCCTCAATCGAGATCGTGACATCGTAGCGATAGTGGATCATCTCATTCTGAGCCTCGCCGCGTTTGACCTCTACTCGAACATCGCTAATCTGCGGATAGCGTTGGCACAGAACCGCGAAGAAGGTGGGATGGAGAAGCAACTCCTCCTCCTGGTCAATACGCTGGCGGATACGCTGGAGCAAATGCCGACCATTGAGCGAAGCAGGAGCTTTCGCGAGTTCCACGAATGCGTGAAAGGTCTCCAGAAGAAGCAGATTGCGCACATCTCCAATGAAAATATGGCCGCCTGGCCGCACAAAAGGCAGAGCCGTTTCCAACACAGCGCAGAGATACGCGAGGTCAGGAAAGTATTGGACCACCGAATTGAGAATAACCAGATCAAATGTTTGCGGGGCATAGTCAGGAGCCAGGTCTGCCTTTTGCTGACGTAGCAGGACCTGTGGCAGAGCATACTCCGGGCGCGCAAGCTGCCGTTCGAGGTAGACTATGGCCTGCTCAGAGGCGTCTGTTCCGAGGTAGAAGTCGCACGTAGGCGCGAGCCGAAAAAGGAGCAGCCCCGTACCGCATCCAATTTCCCAAACACGCTGAGGTTCCAGGCGGCGAATGCGCGCTACTGTCTGTTCAGCCCATTCAAGCATCTGTTCCTGTGGAATCGACTCGCCGGTGATGCTACTATTCCAACTCGCAAAATTCAGGAACGGATCTTCCAGAGGCATGCTCCGGCTGTAGGCTTCATCAAAGACCATCTCCCATTGGGCGATCTGCTCATATGAAAGCTGAGTCATGTCCTGCTGTTCGGCCAGGGTTGCTTCTCTGTTTGGGACAAGATAGCCGACGAGCCTCTGTTCGCCGGGACTATCTTCGCGTGCCATTACCACGGCCTCTTCAACCAGGGGATGGGATCTCAGGGTGGTTTCGATTTCGCCTAGCTCAATACGGAAACCACGTAATTTGATCTGATCATCGACGCGCCCCAGAAATTCAATCGCGCCCTCAGGCAAAAAACGCGCGAGGTCGCCGGTGCGGTAGAGGCGCGTGCCAGCGAGTGAACTGAAAGGATCTGGAATGAAACGTTCGGCACTCAACTCTGGGCGATGGAGATAGCCACACGCCAACCCGGTCCCTCCGATATAAAGTTCGCCTGGCACACCGAGTGGAACCGGACATAGTGCCTGATCGAGCAGGTAGATCTGAGTGTTGGCGATGGGGCGCCCAATAGGCACTGTGCGAAGGCTGTTCTCCCGCGCACAGGCCCAGAAGGTGACATCGATTGAAGCCTCAGTTGGCCCGTAGAGATTATGCAGTTCAGCGTCCAGGCGAGCGAAAAAGCGTTCTTGTAGCTCGTAAGAGAGCGCTTCACCGCTGCATATGACTTTGTGCAGACTCACACACTTTTTGAGATGAGGCTCATCCAGAAAAGCACGTAACATTGAAGGGACAAAGTGCATAACTGTAATAGCCTGTCCAGCAATCAGATCCACCAGATAGGTACTATCCTTATGCCCATCCGGCTCCGCTATAACCAGGCGAGCACCGATCTGAAGGGGCCAGAAAAATTCCCAGACGGAGACATCAAAGCTAAAGGGCGTTTTTTGTAAAACACAGTCGTTCGCCTTGAGCTGGTAGGCGTCCTGCATCCAGAGTAGACGGTTACAAACACCCCGGTGAGGGATAATCACACCCTTTGGCTTTCCTGTAGAGCCTGAGGTATAGATCAGATAGGCGCTATTCTCCGGTCTGACCTGGTTGGCCAGATTGCTGCCTTCCTCCTGTTCAAGGTCATCTGTACAGGCATCCAGGCAGAGAACCCGCGCATTCTGCCGGGGGAGACGCGTGAGCAGGTGTTGCTGGGTGAGCAGGAGAGGTGCCCCGGCGTCCTCAAGCATGAAGGCGAGCCGTTCTGTTGGATAGGTAGGGTCGAGTGGTAGATAGGTCCCACCAGCTTTGAGGATAGCGAGAAGCGCTATTACCATAGCACAGGATCGCTCCATCGCCACCCCTACCAGGGTCTCGACCTGGACATTGAGCTTGCGCAGCATATGAGCAAGCTGATTGGCACGCTTATTTACCTCCTGATAAGTCAGCTGCTCATCCTGAAAAACCAGCGCGATAGCATCGGGTGTGCGAGCCACCTGGATTTCGATCCACTCGTGCAGGCAGAGATCAAGGTTATAAGCAACGTCAGTCTGATTCCACTGCCTAAGGAGAAGTCGACGTTCCTCTTCTGGAAGCAACCCCAGGTCAAGAATACGCTGGCTGGAATCAGTGACAATGCTCTCCAGAAGCGTTTGAAAATGAGTTAACAGACGCTCCATACTGGTCTGAGTAAAGAGATCAGTGCTATATTCCAGAATACCGATCAGCCCTCCCTGTTCGTTCTCCTGTATCAGCGTCAGCCAGAGATCGAAGAGCGCGGTTCCTCCATGAGCTTCCAATGGGCGTAATGTCAATCCCGGCCACTCAATCTCCTTCGCGGGGGTATTCACGAAGGTGAGCATTACCTGGAAAAGCGGAGTATGACTCATCTCACGCTCAGGCTGCAAGGCTTCGACCAGTTTCTCAAACGGGAGATCCTGGTGGTCGTAGGCCTCCAGTGTTCGCTGGTGTACTTGTTCCAGGAGGGCCAGAAAGCTGGGATTACCTGCCAGGCTGGCACGCAGAACCAGCGTATTCACAAACATCCCAATCAAGTTTTCGAGGCCCGAACGGGTGCGGTTGGCGATTGGCGAGCCGACCAGAATCTCCTCCTGGCCTGTATAACGATAGAGCAAGGTCTGGAAGGCCGCCAGAAGCAGGATAAACAGAGTTGTATGCTGTTCCTGACAGACTATCTGCAGTTTGGCTGCGAGAGCTGAAGAAAGCGTGAAGGTCAATTGCGAGCCGAGAAAGCTCTGTACAGGCGGGCGAGGATAATCCGTTGGTAATTCGAGCAGCGTAGGGGCGTCGGCCAATCGCTGTTTCCAGTAGGCCAGTTGCTGCGCGAGAGCATCCCCCTGGAGCCATCCGCGCTGCCAGAGGGCGAAGTCGGGATATTGGATGGACAGATCTGGCAAAGGAGATGGTTTGTGAGCAAGGAAAGCACTATAGAGCGTAGCAAGCTCCTGGTGAATGAGGCTCAGCGACCAGCCATCGGAGATAATATGATGCAACGTGAACAAAAATACATGTTCTTCCTGCGCCAGGCGTAGCAGGTGAACGCGCAGAAGCGGTCCCTGGGCAAGGGAGAAGGGGGTGCCAGCCTCCTCGTTGGCAAGCTGCAGGACCCGCGCCTCCTGCTCCTGCTCTGAAAACTGTTCGAGGCTGCTCACCGGCAGAGCTATCCTGAGTTCAGGAAGAATAAACTGGTATGGCTCGCCTGAAACGAGCGCAAAATTCGTTCGTAAGGACTCGTGGCGTCGTATCAGCTCATTTATGCTGCGTTCTAGCACGACGACCTGGAGCGGTCCGCTCAGGCGTAGCGCGCTGGCGATATTATAGGCTGCGTTGTTGGGCACAAGCTGGTCAATAAACCAGAGCCGCTGCTGAGCAAAAGAGAGCGGAACAGGCTCCTGGCGCGTTCGTCGGGAAATCTCCGACTTTTTCTGGATGCGCCCGTTGCCGCCACGGGTCCATTTTTCGAGCAAGGCGCGCTTTTCAGCGGAGAGCGTTAAGCGGCGTTGCTTCAGGTCATCCACTTCAGACATAAGCTACCTCCAGGATTGGTATTTATTCTCCAAGACGACGGGCTTCTTCGTCGGAGAGGGCTTCTAACTGTTCAAGCATCAGTTCCTCGATTGTGTGGGCCAGTTCAGCAATCGTTGGCGCGGCGAAAAAGCTCTCCAGCGCGATCTCAACAGGAAACGTCTCGCGTAAGCGAGAAACGAGTTGAGTAGCCATCAGCGAATGTCCCCCCAGTTCAAAGAAGTCATCGTCAAGACCAATCTGCTCAACACCCAACAATTCATACCAGATAACCCGCAGCGTATATTCCAACTCGCTGATGGATTCAGCATTGTTCTCTAGCATAGATTGTTGGGTTGGTTGCACTATCTGTACAGAAGGAGGAGTTACACGCGTGCTGGCCGTGCTGCCGTTGCTCTTCTCCTCCTGTCTTGTTGCCTGATACCTGGCCAGACCAGCATGGGGAGGCTCAAGCCAGTAGCGTTGTCGCTCAAAGGGATAGGTTGGCAGCGGGACGCGCTGGCGTTGTTCATGGGCGGAGAGCCTGGGCCAGTCGAGCGCAATGCCCGCGAGCCAGAGATGCCCCAACGTGGTGAAGAGCAATTCACTCTCCTCAACACGTTGGGCGGAGCGAGCAGGGGGCAGTGAGGCGAGAATAAGGCGCTCGTTTGCTCCTTTCGCTCGCTGTTGGCGTACTAGCGTGCCCAACATGCGCCCAGGGCCAACCTCCAGGAAAATAGAATGGGCCTCGTGGAGCAGCTCCTGAACGCCAGCGGAGAAACGGACGGTTTGGCGCAAATGGCGCATCCAATACGTAGGATCAGTCACTTCTTCAGGAGTAATCCAGGTGCCGGTGAGACCTGAAATATAGGGAATCGTTGGTGCTCGCAGTGTGACGCGTCTGACCTCAGCCAGAAATGCCTCCTGGATGGCTTCTACCATCGTTGAGTGGAAGGCATGTGAGGTATGGAGCAACTGGCTGGTGATCCGCCGCGTAGTGAGTTGTTCTCGCAACATGTCGATAGCCTCGCGTGGACCAGAGGCTACACAGAGCGATGGCCCATTGATCGCGGCCAGAGAGAGTTGTTGACCCAGCAACGGCATGACCTCTTCGGCTGGTAGCGGAATGCTAAGCATGCTGCCGGGCGGAAGTTGCTGCATTAAGCGACCGCGTGCTGCTATCAGTTGTAACGCCTCTTCCAGCGAGAAAACGCCAGCCAGGCAGGCTGCTACATATTCGCCGACGCTATGGCCAAGCATCGCCTGCGGGAGCGCGCCCCAATGTATCCAGAGCGTAGCCAGAGCATATTCGATAGTGAAGAGGATAGCCTGGGTCTGTGCCGTCTGGTTGAGCAAAAACGCGGCCTCTTCAATCTCTCCCTCTGGCGGATAGAGCAACTGGCGCACATCAAGGCCTAAGGATGGTTTGAGGAGATCCGCGCAGCGGTCAATCTGTGTACGAAACACCGGTTCGCTCTGATAGAGTTCCCGTCCCATGCCGAGGTATTGGCTTCCCTGGCCAGGAAAGAGAAAGATCAGCGCGCGCGGTACACCGGGCAACGTCGCGCTGAGCAGATGCGTTCCATCAGACGTATGCAGGCAGTTCAGGGCGTGTGCATAATCGCGACAGACCAGCACACGCCGCCATGCAAAGGCCTTGCGCCCAATCTGGGAGGTATAGGCCAGGTCAGCCAGGTTAATCTCAGGATGTACTTCCAGATGAGCGGCCAGGTTGCTTGTAGCGGTGTCCAGAGCGGTAGGGGTTCTGGCTGAGAGCAGAACAAGTTGCCATGGGCGCGAGGAGGGAGAACCGTTTCTCACGGGAGCCTCTTCCAGCACCACATGGGCATTTGTACCACCAATACCAAATGAACTGACCCCAGCCCGGCGCGGAAGTCCGCTCGTTGCCCAGGGCGTAAGGGTTGTGCTGACATAAAAGGGGCTGTTGGCGAAATCGATTTTGGGGTTGGGACGTTCAAAATGTAGCGTCGGGGGGATCTGCCGGGTACGCAATACCATAGCCGCTTTAATCAACCCGGCCACGCCTGCCGCATTGTCCAGATGGCCAATGTTACTTTTGACTGAGCCAATTGCACAGTATCCCCTGGCTTCCGTCTGTCGATGATATGCCTGAGTCAGCGCGGCAATTTCGATGGGGTCGCCCAGCACCGTTCCGGTTCCATGCGCCTCCACATAGCCAACCGTGGCGGCGTTGATCTCGGCCATTGCCAGCGCTTCGTTGATCACCTCTGCCTGCCCGTTGACGCTGGGAGCTGTAAACCCGACCTTATCTGAGCCATCATTATTGATGGCGGACCCCTTGATGATCGCGGAGATGCAATCTCCATCCCGCAGAGCCTCCTCCAGGCGCTTGAGGACGACCAGGGCGACCCCATTGCCACCAATGGTGCCTCTGGCCTGCGCATCGAACGCTCGGCAGTGCCCGTCTGGCGACGTAATCATCCCTTCCACATACGTATAGCCCGTCTCCTGGGGAACACCAACGGTCACTCCGCCGGCCAGGGCAAGATCACACTCGCCCCGCAGCAAACTCTGGCAGGCCATGTGGATAGCTACCAGCGAAGTTGAACAAGCAGTATTTACATTTACGCTCGGTCCGCGCAAATTGAGTTTATAGGATGTGCGTGTGGTGAGAAACGCAGCCTCGTTCCCCAAAATTGCCTGGTAGAAACCTACGCGAGCGATAATCTCCTGATTGGGCACAACATTGAAGAGAAAGTATGTATTGATACTAGATCCCGCGTACACGCCGATTGAGCCAGTATAGGTATCAGGTACATAACCAGCATTTTCCAGAGCTTCCCAGGCACACTCTAAAAAGACCCGCTGCTGGGGGTCCATGAGTTCCGCCTCTCTAGGAGTATAGCCAAAGAAATCGGCGTCAAAGAGGTCGGCGCCAGCCAGGCGACTGACGGCGGGCACATAGGCTGGCAAGCGAGCAATGTCAGGAGATACACCAAAGGCAATCATCTCTTCTGGGGTAAAAAACTCGATGGATTCGATGCCAGCACAGATATTCTGCCAGAACTGCTCAACATTTTTCGCCTGGGGAAAGCGCCCCGCTAGCCCAATGATAGCAATCTCACGCCCGGTACGCGTTTCACCTTTGTCACCTCTCTGTTCTTTAATGAGTCCCTGGCGTATGGCAGCGCGGGTTTCCCCCGCTGATCGTTCTTCTGGAAGATCATGTGCCTGGGAAAGATAGGCTGCCAGTGTAGCGATTGTGGAGTATTGAAAGAGATCAACGATCGAGATGGGCTGCTGCAAGAGGGTACTCAAGCGGCTATGCACCTGGACCAGTAGGAGCGAATGGCCGCCTAGTTCAAAAAAGTTATCCTGCGCGCCAACTTTCTCAACGTGGAGCACCTCCTGCCAGATGGCCGCGATTGTTTGCTCGATCTCTGTACGCGGCGACACATAGAGCGAGCCAGTTTCGGCACGCCCACTTTCCGGGCTGGGAAGCGCGCGATAGTCGATCTTTCCTCCAGGTAGCAGAGGCAACGCATTGAGCAGTATGTAGGAGGAGGGCAGCATATAGGGGGGAAGTTGCTCTTGTAAGAACTGTCGCAGAACCGGCACCACGTTCTCGGCCAGCCTTCCCTGGAGCGGATTGCTGGCATATGCGCTCCAGGGAAGAGAACGCCTGGCACGCTCTGGGAAAGCGACAAGCCATTCCGCCGTTTGATCCTCAGCCCTTTTAAATGCTACATCATAGCTACCATCCGCGCCGGAACAGAGCCAGCTTACCTCGATAGCGTAACCAAGCTCATCAGCCATTTTGTAAAGATCTTCGATCTCTATCGCGCCAGGCGCGGCTGTAGTAGAGGCCAGCCGCGCCTTCAGCTCGCCTGCCGTTTGCGCGCCTGCGGGATAATCAAGGAGATCAAGCAGACGATTCTCAGGTTGCAAGCGAGCGTTAGGTATGCCAGTAATACCCAGGGTATCCATCCCTATGCGCAACCTTTGCCGTAAATCATCCAGCGTTTGACCCCGCTCCCAGGGCAACCAGGAAGAGATCCGCCGGGCGGGTCTGGATGTATCCACTGTCAGTGTGGTATCGTAACGAAAAAGCGTCAACTCGTTGCGCGCAGAGCCGCGCCTGGGTTCAACCTGAACATGCGTGATGCGCGGCAGGTGCTGTTTCAGGGCGCTAAAGAACGAGGGATCGAGTACCAGTTCGGGATCTTGGAGAACGCGCTGCTGAACCCGCTGGCGCAGTTGAGAAACAGCGAGGATTGGCTTGGATTGGTAGAGTTGCACCGAGGCATGAAAGGCGTGTGACAGGTGGAGATGGCGGACATCCCCAAGAAAAATATGTCCGCCGGGTCGCACAATTCGCACCGCGCCTTCCAACACACGCAGAAGGTAATCAATACCTGGGAAGTACTGGATCACCGAATTGAGGATCACCAGGTCATAGCTCTGTTCCGGGATGCCTAAAAAATCGTCGGCTTCTCGCTGCTCCAGCGTAACCGCCAGTGAACTATATTCAGGTCGTTCCAGTACGATTTGGAGGTAGTTCAGGGCCTCGCGAGAAAAATCTGTGCCATGGTAGTGCATACAATATGGGGCCAGGCGCCAGAGAAAGAGGCCCGCGCCACATCCTATCTCCAGGATACGCGTGGGTTTGGAACGTAACATGCGCTCAGTTGTATGCTCGGCCCAGATGCGCATCTCCGCTTCCGGGATGGGTTGACCGGTATAGGTGCTATCCCAACCTTCAAAATTAAAGAGTGGATCACGTTGGAGCGAGAGCTGACTGTAGATTTTGTCGTAGAGAATCTGCCATTGCGCGACCTGCTCCGCGTGTTTCGTGCTCTGCTCCAGGCGTGTTTGATCGACCACGACATAGGCGAGCAAGTGTGCCCCCTCAGCGTGATCGGTGCGTGTCGTAACTACCGCTTCGCGTACACAAGGGTGCCTGGTCAGCGCGGTCTCGATCTCTCCCAGTTCAACGCGAAAACCGCGCATTTTTACCTGGCGATCCTGGCGACCTAAAAACTCAAGTGTACCATCGCGCAGATAGCGTGCCCGGTCGCCCGTCCGGTAAAGGCGCTCGCCAGGTATAGTGCTCCAGGGATGAGGCATGAAGCGTTCGGCGGTGAGTTCAGAAGCGTGGAGATATCCACGAGCCAACCCTGCTCCCCCGATATAGAGCGTTCCGACTACGCCCATGGGGACCGGCTGAAGCGTCTCGTCCAGAATATATGCCTGGGTATTGGCAATGGGGCGACCAATTGGCACGACCGGCAGGCTGGGATCGCGTCCAGGCTGAACGTGATAAAGCGTTGACGTGATCGTTGCCTCTGTCGGTCCATAGGCGTTGCTCAGAAGGAACTGGTCTCCGCCAATCTTGAACCAGGTGAGCAGTTTCTCACCGAGCACTCGCTCACTGCCAACGATGATGTGACGCAACTCCCGCGGCACACAGCGATCCAGGCGGGCCAGTTCATCGACCCAGGCATGCCAGTAACCAGCGGGCACATTGATGATGGTGAGATGTTCCCGCGTGATCAGTTCTTCGAAATCTGGTAAAGCGAGGACGCTTTGTGGCGGACGGAGCACGACTGTCCCACCGCGTGCCCAGGTTGGGAAGAGTTCCTCCGCGGCGACATCAAAGCTCAACGAAGCGAAATGCAGAACCCGGTCTGCCGCTGTGAGTTGATAGGCATCACCAACCGCCAGGCAGTGATTGACCAGGGATCGATGAGGAATGGCCACCCCTTTCGGCTGTCCTGTCGAGCCGGAGGTATAAATCAGCGCGGCCAGGTTCGCAGGCTGTACACCACAGGTAATGCGCTCGTTGGGCTGCCGGGATAGGATCTCTTCGAGTGTGTCCAGACAGAGCGTTGTGCCTGTATAAGCAGGCAGACGCGCCTGCATGTGTTGATTAGTCAACAACAGAGAAGCCTCTGCTGTGTCCAGCATAAAGATCAACCGCTCAGGTGGATAGTGGGGATCAAGTGGAACGTAAGCCCCTCCCGCTTTGAGAATCGCCAGGAGGGCCAGCAGTTGCTCAAGGGAACGTTCCAGGCAGAGTCCAACCCGGACCTCCTGTCCGACGCCGTATGCGCGTAAAAGATGGGCCAGTTGGTTGGCTCGCTGATCGAAGGCCTGGTAGGTCATTTGTTCGCCTTGAAAGCTTAATGCGAGGGCGTCTGGTGTGTGTGTTGCCTGCACTTCAATATATTCGTGCAGCACAAGCGATCCTGGCAGGTCGCGTGTTGGCGCGTTACTGAGCGCCAGCACCTCTGCCCGCTCAGTTGGGGTTAAAATATCCAGGTCTTCAATGCGTTGAGTAGGATCAACAACGATCTGTTCAAGCAGCCTGAGATAATGGTTGGCAAAAAGCTGAATGGTCTCGGCCTGGAAAAGGTCGCTCCTGTATTCCAGAATCCCTTTGGGACCGCTGATCTCTTCCTGAATAAAGAGGGTCAAATCAGATTTTGCCGAGTGATTGGTCATTCTCAGCGGACTCAGACGTAGCCCAGGCAGGTTCATCGGACTCATTGGGGTGTTTTGCAGGGCAAAGGCGATATGGTCAAATGGTGTCTGGCCGAGATTGCGTTGCGGTTGGAGCGCCTCAATCAGTTGTTCAAAGGGGAGATCCTGATGCGCGAAGGCTCCTAACACCGTTTCACGTACACGCTGAAGAAATGCGCGGAACATGGGATTGCCAGCGAGGGAGATACGTATCACCAGAGTATTAACAAAGAGGCCAATCAGCCCCTCCAACTCGCTGCGATTGCGCCCGGCAACGGGTGTACTGAGTACGATATCCCGTTGACCGCTGGAGCGGGCCAGGAGGATCTGAAAGGCGGCAAGGAGGGTGGTAAAGAGGGTTACACCCTCACCTCGGCTCAGTGCATTCAGTTCAGCATAGAGTGCTGGTGGAATAGCAAAGATAAGCGTCTCACCCTGAAAGCCTGGTCGCACGGACCTGGGATAATCAGTAGGGAGTTCTACCGCAGTCGGCGCGTCGGCCAGTTGCACTCGCCAGTAGTTGAGTTGAGTATCCAGCAGTGGGCCTTGTAGTTGCTCGCGCTGCCAGACCGCGTAATCGGCGTACTGGATTGGCAGTGGGGGAAGAACGGTCTTCTCGCCACGGAGCAATGCCTGGTACAGTGTACTTAGCTCGTTTACAAACACCCCCATTGACCAGCCATCAGAGGCGATGTGATGCACATTGAATAACAACACATGCTCTTCGTTTCCCAGGCGCAGCAGATGGGTACGCAGCATTGGACCCTCAACCAGATTGATGGGGCGCAGGAAGTCCTGTACGCCCAGACGTTGGGCCTCAGCCTCCCGTTCTAAGTCAGAGAGTGCACTCAAATCAATCACTGGCAAAGCTTGTTCCTGCGAGGGAGCAATCACCTGGCCAGGCTGGCCAGCCCTGCTGACAAACGTCGTACGTAATGGCTCATGACGGTCTACCAACTCTTGCAGGCAGTGATGAAAGTCCCGGACGCGCAACGTCCCTTCCAGGCGGAGAGCGTTGGTAATGTTATAAGCAGGGTTATCTGGCTCCAATTGGGCCAGAAACCAGAGTCGCTGTTGCGCGAAGGAGAGCGGCAATTCGGATGAGCGCAACAGCGCGTGCAGAGACGTAGGTATTGCTTTGGCGCTCTCCTGTCTCTGCTGGCGAGGATGCGCTGTTAAATGGCCCAGAAGTTCCTCTTTGCGCGTGACTAGCTCCTCCCGCAGTTCTGGGGTCAGGGCGCCTTTGGGCGCTGTATAACGCAACAGGCCGTTCTCAAGCCGTAATTCAATGCCGCGTTTTTCCAAAAATTGCAGCAATTCCGCGAGCATCATCGTTTTCATAATTCTCCTTCCTCATATTCCGTGCCACCGAGCAGCGAGTGAACAAGTATTTGGTGTTCATCCAGTGCGAAAAAACGCTCAATGCGCGCAAAATCCAGAGCCCCAATTGGACAGAGACCAAGCTGGTTTTTCGCTGCCGTCTCCATTAAGAGCTGGCTCATATAGCCAGCTTCCAAGAGGCAGAAATCGCGGGCAGCAGAACCATAGAGGGGAGCAATCGCAGAGAGCTGCGCGATCAGGAAGAGCGAGAAAGCAGCTTCTTCAAAGATTGGCTGATTGATCAAAGCATCATGGATCGTCGGGTCTAGCTCAATCTGGGGAGCAAGAGCGATCAACTGGTGGCGCACTGGATGATAATAGTAGATGCCAGCCTCCACGTTTTCCACGCGCCGGGCTTTGCTATGGAGGTAAACCTGGATGGGATAGAGGGTACCAGCAGAGGGATAGAGGTGCCTGCCCTCTTCTTCAACAGAGAAGCGGCGCAAGCAACTGAGAAGAGCACTCAGATGTTCAAAGGGCAAGGGATAATGAGCAAAGCGGCGCTGGCTACGTCGGCTGAGATAACGGGCGCGCAATTGCTCATCCGTTTCGTGCATACGCAGGGGGATGAGCGGTCGCTGCTCGTCGCCCCGGCGCAGTTCCAGGTGCCGTCGTTTCCAGGCATCTCGTTCAAGCGGATCTTGCAGCAACGCAAAAGGAGCGCTCCCGCTCTCTTCTTGCGCAGGTGAGGCCGCGGACAAGGGTTGCCGATGCTGATAAGCCGCGATCAGGTGATGAATGCTAGGCTGACTGAAAAATTCGGCCATCGGCGGGCGGAAACGGAGTTCTTTTTCCATCTGGTTAAGAATGCGCAACATATCAATAGAGTTCGCGCCCAGGTCGAGCAAATTCTGGGTGGGATCGATTTGGTCGCGCTGAAGAATCGTGGCGACCAGGCGTGTGATCGTTAGCGTCGTGCCCGCGTCAGTTGCATCAGAGGGAGCATCACCGCGCGCCAGTTGCGAAACTGCATCGGTGGGATCGGGTAGCGCGTTGCGATTGATTTTGCCATTGGGGGTCAGGGGCAGACTTTCTAACAGAACGAAGATGGAGGGGAGCATATAGTTGGGGAGTTTTTGTTGCAAGAACGCGCGTAGCTCACCAGAGGTAAAGGTATACCTCGGCTGGGGGACAATATAGGCAATCAGGCGCCGATTGCCCTGTTGTGGGCCATGCGCCGTGACAAGCGCGGTTTGTATACCATTCAGGCTCAGCAGAGCGGCCTCAATTTCGCCCAGTTCGATGCGATGTCCCTGAATCTTTACCTGGAAATCCTCGCGCCCTAGAAATTCAATGACGCCGCTTGGAAGATAGCGGCCCAGGTCTCCCGTGCGGTAGAGGCGCTCGCCGGTCTCAGGATGACGAATAAAGCTGCCCTCTGTTTTTGCCTCATCGCGCCAGTAACCCTGAGCCAACCCGACTCCTCCGATATAGAGCAGGCCCGGTACCCAGGTCGGGCAAGGCTCCATGCGCTCGTTGAGAATAGAGAAGCGCTGATTGCGCATCGGGCTGCCGTAGGGGATGCTTTTCCAGCTCTGCTCGACCTGTTCTATCGGATAGAGGATAGACCAGATGGAGGCTTCGGTCGCTCCTCCCAGGCTGATTACGCGCAGATTGGGAGCTAGCTTCCTGGCCTGATCAGGCAGTGTCAGGGGAATCCAGTCGCCGCTCAAGAGGGCCAGCCGCAGCGAGAGTGGAAGCGAGCCTGAAAGATGAGTCAGGTAATCCACCAGAATATCGAGCAGGGCAGGTACGGTATTCCAGATCGTAACCTGTTCCCGTACCAACAACTCTGCCCAGTGCGCGGGGTCTTGACGGGCGCTGGCCTCTGGCAGAACAATGCTCGCGCCAGCCGCCAGTACCCCAAAAATATCGTAGACTGAGAGATCAAAGTTAAGTGCTGAGAGGGCCAGGACACGATCTCCTGGACCAACACTAAAGCGCTCATTAACATCGAGGAGTGTGTTCACGGCACCAAGATGATTAATCATCACCCCTTTGGGCAGGCCCGTGGAACCTGAAGTATAAATGACGTAGGCCAGGTCTGTGGGTTGCTGGATGCACGCGAGTGGTTCGGCCTCTTCAGCACCCGGCTCAAGCGTATCCAAACTGAAGTATTGAATTTCACGCGGCCAGAGGATCTGACCTTCCAGCCAGGATTGTGTCAGGGCGAGCGCAACCTCACCATGCTGCAAAAGATAGGCAATACGTTCCGCGGGCAGTTCGGCATCAATAGGAAGGTAAGCGGCGCCCGCTATCTGAATGCCCAGGACAGCGACCACCTGTTCCCAACCTTTTTCCATGATGATCGCAACGAGCGTATTGGGAGAGGCACCCTGGGCGCGCAGGTGTCGAGCAACCTGGTTGGCACGCAGATAGACCTCGTTATAGTTCAGTGTTTTGCGCGGCGCGATGACTGCGAGCGCGTCGGGCCGTTGCTGGCACTGAGCAAGGAAAAGAGTAGGCAGCAGGTCGCTCGTCAGAGGTGCATCGGTCTGATTAGACGCGCGCTGTTGCTCAACCTGCCTGGCGGCCAACAGGTCAATACGGGGCTTATCCCAACAGCTTTCGCTGCTGGCCAGAAGGTTCAGAAGTTCTCTATAACTGGTAAACATGTCATCGAGCAGTTCGGAAGGAAAGAGGTCTTCGACTGCATCCCAGTTAATAGCCAGAGCCTCTCGTGCTTCAGAGACCTGGTGATCGATCCAGACTTGCGGTGTCTGGGTAATACTGTAGCGCACATTTCCGCTGATGAACAAAGGTGTTGTGGTCTCCTGCTGAGACTGATAGCCCAATGTGCTGGTGAAAACAACAGGCATACGAGCCTCCAGGGTGCTGCCCTGTGCACGAGCCAATTCGCGCACCACCTGAACACCATCGAAGTATCGATGATCCAGATCCTCCCAGAGCTGTTGCTGAACACGTCGGGCGCGCTCGCTAAACGTCTCCGGCCTGCGTTGATCGATCTCCAACAAGTTGAGTGAGGTAAAATCTCCTACCAGGTCGTTTACCTGGGGATGGAGGGGTAGACGATTGAAAACGGTCATATTGAGCGTAAAGCGTGCTGATTTGCTCCACCTGGCCAGTATCTCAGAGAAGGCAGTGAGCACCACGCCAGAAGGGGTCAGGCCTCGCCGGGCGGCGCGACTTTTGACGAGCTTCCAACTGGCCGCCTCTAGAAGCAGGCTGCGGCGAACGAAGCGTGGCTCCGTCAGGGATGAAGGGCTACAAGCCAGGGGAAGGTCAGGCGCGGGCGGCATGGTCATCAAGCGCCGCTGCCAGTAGTCCCGTGAGCGCTGGTACATGGCAGTGTGCTTGAGTGCCAGTTCAGCCAGTACATAGTCGCGATAAGAAATCGCGAATGCTGGGAGCGCGATTTCCGGGTTGGCATAAAGGCCGGCCAGCTCGCGGTCAATAATGGCCCAGCTTGTCCCATCGCCAGTCAGAGGACCCAGACTGAAGTGTAGCATAGTCAGCCCATCATCAAGCAGCGTCGCCTGTAACTCAAACTGCGGCCAGCGATCAGTCGGCAACATCTGGTGAGACATGCGCTGACGCATGTTTTCCAGGTGCTCTGCCCTGGCCTGTTGATCCTGGCCACGCAGGTCATGGACCTCGATCTCATAGGGCGCTACATCGCTGAGAATCTGCATTTGCCCTTCTGGTAGAATGATCGTTCTTAAGAGATCATGGCGCTCAATCAACTGCCTCCAGGCCCGAGCAAAGCGCTCCAAATCCAGATCGGTCTTCTGCACCTCGATATAAGCATGGGTAGAGATATTACCCAGTTCAAAGGCCGCATACTGTCCGATCCAGTAAGCCTGTAAGACCTCAGTCAAGGGAAATGGCTGATAACGTTCATCCGGGGCCGGAATCAGTTCGGGGAGAAGCGCCAGCGTTCCAGTATACTGCTCCTGTTTGCCTTGATAGTGTGCGATGACCTGTGCCAGTTCAGCAATCGTGGGGGCCTCAAAGAGTTTTTGTAACGGAAGATCAACCAGGAGGGTCTCGCGTATCTGGGCAATCAACCTTGTTGCAAGCAGCGAATGGCCACCCAGGACAAAGAAATTAGCAAAGATACTCACCCTCTCGCAATTGAGCAGATCAGCCCAGATCTCCGCGAGTAGTTCCTCCAGAGTGGTGCGTGGCCCTCTATAGCCTGGCTCCTCTTGCAGCGATAGCATCAGGGCCGCGCGATCTATCTTCCCCCCAGGCGTAAGCGGGAGCTTGTCGAGCATGCAAAAACGGTTAGGGAGCATATAAGAGGGCAGGCGCATTTTTAGGAAGGCGCGCAGCTCTTGCTCTGAACAGGACGTATGCTCTCTGGTCAGGGTATAGGCAACCAGGATCTGTTCATCTGTGGATGTGCTGGCAGTCTTCACTATCGCCTCTTGAATGCCGGGATGCTCGCGCAGGTGAGCCTCTATCTCAGCAGGCTCGATGCGATAGCCGCGCACTTTCAACTGCGTATCGTTGCGGCCCAAAAATTCCAGCATGCCATCAGCGCGCAAGCGCGCGCAATCGCCAGTGTTATAGAGACGCGCCCCGGCCTCACTCGCGAAAGGATGGGGAATAAAGCGCTCAGCGCTAAGTTCTGGACGTCGATGATAGCCGCGAGCGAGAGCCACTCCTCCAAGATACAGGTTGCCGGTAACGCCAATGGGCACTGGTTGCAGATGCGCATCGAGCACATAGATCTGTGTGTTCTCCAATGGGCGGCCAATGGGGATAGTTGCGTTAGCTGCAAGCTCATCAGGCGTCTGAGTAGATGGAAGATCATAGAGCGTGCTGGTGATAGTGGCTTCAGTAACCCCATACGCATATCGCCAGTCGATTGGCTGGCCAGCCTGCGCGCGCCAGTTTTGCAGCTGTTCGAGAGACGCGCTTTCGCTGCCCACTATAAGGAGACGCAGCGAACCAGGCAGGCCCTGCCCTGTCTCTGCCAGGTTTGTTGTCCAGTGATGCCAATAGGAGGTTGGAAGGTTGAGTACCGTCAGACCTTGCTGCCAGAGCAGAGCAGTTAGCTCGTCCAAAGGGAGAGGTGACTGAGACCGGTGCAAGACCAGACCGGCCCCAGTCAGCCAGGTAGGGAAGATCTCTTCCGCTGCGACGTCAAAGCTCAAAGAAGCGAATTGTAAAACGCGGTCTTCCGGGCAGAGATCAAAGCGTCGGGCGAGCGTTATGCTATGACTGACCAGAGCTGAGTGCGAGATCAGAACCCCTTTGGGCTGTCCAGTCGAGCCAGATGTATACACGACATACGCCAGGTTAGATGGCACAACTGCGCTTGCTAACTCCGCGCTATTTTCTGTTACAACGCGGGGCCACGCGCTTGCCAGATCAAACACAGTAGCTCGCCCCGCGTCAACCTCTGTTGGGAGAGCATGCAGGGTCAGGACAAGCTCAGCCTGGCTGTCTTGCAAAAGAGAGGTCAGATGCCTGGTTGGATAAGCTGGGTCGAGAGGCAGATAAGCTCCTCCCGCCTTGAGAACGCCCAGCAAACTTACGAGCATCTCTACCGAACGCGGCAGGCAGAGAGCAACCAGGCGCTCTGGCCCCACGCCCAGTGCACGTAAATGCCAACCGAGTTGATTAGCACGGCTGTTGAGCGCGCCAAAGGTTACATGATGTTCGCCGTCGATAAGGGCAACAGCCTCAGGAGTTTGCCGTGCTCGTTCCATCAATAACTCGTGAATACACCATGTACTAGAAACAACCTCAGCATGAGCATTCCATGCGGCAAGAATCTGCCCATGCTCCCTTGTACTCAAGAGCGGGAGCGTATCAATGGGCTGATCGGGCGTGCATAGTATGACCGACAGGAGATTGAGATAATGCTGTGCCATGCGAGCCATCGTCGGCTCCGCAAAGAGATCGGTGCTGTACTGGATGAGAATTCTCATTCCCTGATCAGTATCGAGAATAGAGAGTGATAGATCAAACTGTGTTGTCGTTGCATTTGCCAGTGACAAGACGCGCACCTCCAGATCTCTCATGCTAGAGGTAGAAAGTGTTAGCTCATCCAGAGAGAATGTAACCTGGAAAATCGGGTTATGGCTCAAACTGCGTGGAGGCTGAAGCACTTCAACCAGGCGTTCAAAAGGCATTTCCTGGTGAGCGTACGCCTCCAATGCTCTGGCGCGCACCTGGCGCAGGTAGTGCCGAAACGTTGGCCGAGCAGACAAATCGGCACGCAGGACCAGCGTATTCGCAAAAAAGCCAATCAGCGCTTCAAGTTCAGGCTGCAAGCGGTTAGCTATAGGGATACCAACCACAATATCGGTCTGGCCACTGTAACGGGCGAGCAGGATTTGAAAGGCCGCCAGCATGGTCATGAAGAGCGTAACCCCCTCCTGCTTACTCCAACTTTTCAGATCACTTGCCAGAGCGGGGGGGATTTCCTGGCGAAGTACTGCGCCTCGATAGGTTTGTACCGCTGGTCGTGGAAAATCGGTAGGGAGTTCCAACAAGACAGGTGCATCTTGTAATCGCTCTCTCCAGTAACGGAGTTGCTCCTCCATCTCCTGGCTTTTCATCCATGCCTGTTGCCAGACAGCATAGTCAGCGTATTGTAGCGGCAGGGCCAGCAAAGGAAGAGGTGTATCACTCAGGAAGGCTTTATAGATTGTCGTCAATTCTTGGCGCAGAATGTTCACAGAGAGCCCATCAACAATAGCGTGATGCATAACGAGCAGGAGAAGGTGAGAAGAGGCGTGCCGACGTACTACATAGGCAAGAAAAAGGGGGCCGCTTGCCAGGTGGAGGGAAGCTTGCATTGCCGGGAGAATAGACTGCTCTATCGTTTGCTGAGCAACGTTTTCAGAGAGTCCATCCAGGTCAAGAACAGGCAGGCGCAATGCTGTAAGAGGAGCGATCTGCTGGTATGGTTGGCCGTTGACCGCTGGAAAACAAGTGCGCAGCGCCTCATGCCGCTCGATCAGTATGTTCAGACTACGCTCCAGCAGATCTATGCGAAGCTTTCCTTGCATTTCCAGAGGCAAAGTGCCTGTATAAAAGGAATTCCCTGGCTCCAATTGATCCAGAAACCAGAGCCGCTGCTGCTGAAACGAGAGCGGAATGGCCTCGTCAGATAAGCGACGTGGGATGCGTTGAAGAAGCGCGGCGCCAGCTGTATTGCCGCGTTTCCATTTTTCCAGGAGCGCGCGTCTGGTTGGCGAGAGAAGGGGAGCGTGCTGCTTCGAAATAGAATCATCGGATGTTTCTTTATGCATGTTACAGACTCTCGCTTTCATGTCCTTCTTGAGGACGAGTACGCCGCAATGTCTGCTGACGTTGGAGCGTGGTGTTACGAACCCTGACCCTGTCCTGCTTCTCCTGGTACTCTGGCACACCTGTTCCTGCGCTTAAATACTGTGCTAACGAATCCACTGTGGGGTATTGAAATAAATCCAGCAAGGCAATTTTGCGCTTGAAGCGAGCTTGTAAGCTGGTATGGACCCGCACCATGGCCAGCGAGTGACCGCCAAGATCGAAGAAATTGTCATTGCGTCCAACTCGCTCTATCTGGAGAACTTCCTGCCAGGTGGCGCTGATGGCACGTTCCAGACCGCTTTGAGGTGAGAGGTAGAGACGAGGTTCATTGACCTGAACCTCGGCAAGCCCAGGAAAGGCGCTCCGGTCGATTTTTTCACTAAGGGTAAGAGGGAGTGCTTTTAGAAAGACAATACGCGTCGGTATCATATACTCTGGGAGCCTGGCGCGCAAGTTTCGACGGAGCATTGGCGCGTCCAAACCGCTCTCAGGCTGGGGCACAACATAGGCAACCAGCTGTTTTTCGTCCTGTTGATCTCCTTGAACGATCACTGCTGCATCCTGAATGGCAGGCATTTCTAAGAGCACGACTTCAATTTCTCCTGGTTCTATCCTGAAACCGCGCAATTTTATCTGAGTATCGGCACGGCCCAGAAATTCTATCCTGCCGTTGACATCATAGCGGCCAAGGTCGCCTGTGCGGTACAGGCGCGCGCCTGGCTGCTCACTGAAAGGGTGAGGGATAAAACGCTCTGCGGTCAGATCTGGTCTATTGATATATCCTCGTGCTAGTCCCACACCACCCAGATATATCTCTCCACTTACTACAGGTGGAACAAGTTGTAAGGCCGCGTCGAGAATATAGATCTGGCCATTGTCCAGTGGTTTTCCCAACGGCGGGGGCTGGTCTCCACCTGTGCAGTGCGCTACCGTTACACAAACAGTAGCTTCAGTGGGTCCGTAGGCGTTGAAAAACGTACGCCCGCCTGCCCAGGTTGCGACCAAGCGGGCTGTACATGCCTCGCCGCCAACGAGCAATACCTGGAGATCAGGGAAGGTAGCCTCATTCGGCAGGACAGCCAGCGTTGAAGGAGGGAGCAGCGTAATGGTAATGGCCTGGTGTTGCAAAAGTTCTACCAGAGGTGTTCCTGGCAGGAGAGACTCACGATTGGCCAGGACCAGACACGCTCCATGTGCCAGCGCGACAAAACTTTCTAAAACGGACGCGTCGAAATTCATCGAGGCAAATTGCAAAACACGCGCACCGGGCGCGACGATAAAACGAAAACGCAGCGCGCTGACCAGATTACAGAGTCCTCGATGAGGAATAGCAACGCCTTTAGGACGCCCTGTCGAGCCAGAAGTATAAATAACATAGGCCAGGTGATCCGGTTGAACCTGTGGCCTGATCTCAGATCTGCTCCCGATCTGAACAATGTTGGACCAGTCGCTGCTCAAGTTGATGAGACGCGCTGGATCAGCCTGAAACTGCTCTGAGAGTTCCTGTTGTGTGAGAATAAGAGAGACCTGACTATCAGCCAGGAGATAGTGCAGGCGCTCTACTGGATAAGCCGGATC
The DNA here is from genome assembly GCA_964250225.1 of uncultured Ktedonobacteraceae bacterium. GTDB lineage: Bacteria > Chloroflexota > Ktedonobacteria > Ktedonobacterales > Ktedonobacteraceae > Paraktedonobacter. Next base: position 25,928 of record CAXUEY010000005.1, read on the forward strand.
AAGTGGAAGATAGGCGCCCCCAGCTTTGAGAATGCCCAGCAGGCCAATGATTGTCTCCAGGGAGCGTGAAAGACAGAGACCAACCAGGCAATCCGGGCCTACACCCAGCGCGTTCAAATAGCCAGCCAGTTGATCAGCTCGCGTATTCAGTTCCTGATAGGAGAGCGCGTACTCATCCAGGACTACAGCCAGGGAGTCCGGCGTTCGTCGGGCCTGTTCCTCAATCAGTTCATGAATGCAGCGCTGTTCTGTGTATGGGGCGCGGGGTTCATTCCAGCCGCGTCGTACTTGCTCCTGTTCGTCTTCGAGGAGTAGTGGCAACGCATATATGCGCTGATCTGGATTTTGCATGCAGGTCTCAAGGAGATGGAGATAGTGCTGTGTCAAACGTATAATCGTAGTTTCATCAAAAAGGTCAGTATTATACTGAGCGTTTATCTCTATATCGCCATGCGTATCGACCAGGGAAAAGATCAAATCGAACTGAGTCAGGCCGCTATCGCCTGGAAACAAATCCATCTTAAGCCCGGATGGCTCTTGTGGAGGGAGAACCAGCTGATCCAATGCGAACACAATCTGGACCAGGGGATTATAGCTCAAGCTGCGAGGAGGCTGAAGCATTTCAACGAGTTGCTCAAAGGGGATTTCCTGGTGTGCATATGCTTCTAGAACAACTTTGCGTGTTTGTTGCAGCAGGGAGCGAAAGGATGAATTACGAGCAAGCGTAGCGCGCAGCGCCAACGTATTCGCGAAGAAGCCAATCAATAGCTCAAATTCAGGCCGAGGACGGTTCGCCGTCGGAATGCCAATAACAAAATCATGCTGCCCACTATAGCGCGCTATGAGTATTTGAAAGACCGTCAGCGTTACTATAAAGGAGGTGATGCCCTCCTGCTTGCTCCAGCTTTTTAAGCGGCTGGTGAGCAGAGCAGGTAGAGGAACACGCAGGCGTGCACCGTTGTGTGTTTGGATTGGCAGACGCGGACGATTGGTAGGGAGTTCCAGCAGGGTAGGAGCACCTTGAAGTTGCTTTTTCCAGTACGAGGTCAGAATCTCCAGCTCTTTGCCCTGGAGCTGGTTGCGCTGCCAGATGGTATAGTCCGCATATGTGAGTGCGAGTGGCGGTAATGAGGCGGGTACACCCGCTAGCTGGGCGTAGTAAAAGATCATCAGTTCGCGCGCGAGAATATTGAGCGAGAGGCCATCATAAATAGTATGGTGCATCGTGAGGATTAATATATGCTGTCGCGGGGCCAGACGGAGCAGGCACTGGCGAAACAGCGAACCGGAGGCCAGGGAGATCGGCTGCTGGGTCAGGCGTTTGCACAGCAAGAGCGTCTCCTTTTGCTGTGTTTCTCTCAGCAGATGGCTGAGATCAAGCACTGTTAAGTGGAGCGGTGAGGATGGCAAGATACATTGAACTGGCTGATCGTGTAGGATTGGAAAAGAGGTGCGTAATGGTTCGTGACGCTGTACGAGCTGCGTCAGGCTTTGCTCCAGTGCCGGGATTTGCAGCTCGCCATTCAGCCGGAGCACGGCGGACATCATATAGGTAGAAGCTTCAGGCTCCAATTGATGAAGGAACCAGAGCCGCTGTTGTTGGAATGAAAGAGGGATAGGCCCGACCTCTCGACGTGGAGCAATCACAGTGGTCCTGCCAGATTTTCCCTGTTTCCATTTCTCAAGCAGTGCGCGCCGAGCAGGCGTGAATTGAGCTGATTGCTCTATAGGTTCGTAAGTGTCGGGCATGCTCTACCTCCAAGAGGGTTTTTCCTGGCGTGATCCAGGTTAACCAGGCTTACAGAAAACGCTCAACCTCTTCCTCTGACAATTCCTCAATTTTTTCTATCAGCAGTTCCTCAGCCACTACGGCCATCTGCGCGACAGTCTCAGCTTGCAAGAGACGTCTCAGCGAGAATTCTACAGGAAAGAGTCCGTTCAATTGAGCCGTGACTTGAGTGAGAAGCAGAGAATGTCCACCGAGTTCAAAAAAGTTATCGTGGATGCCAACAGGCTCAATACCCAGAACCCGCTCCCAAACGGACGCAATCGCGCGCTCAACCTCGTTCTCAGGGGCGGCATAGGTGGTCAGGAGATCCGCGCGCGCGTACTGCTGGATCGTGGTTGTGTCCTGCGTGGTTTCATCGCTCTGGCTATTTGCTTCCCAAGCCTCTGCTTGCACGACGGCAGAAGCGAGAGAGGGTCGTCTCGTTTCAATCCAATAGCGCTGGCGGTCAAAGGGATAAAGGGGCAGAGGAATGCGCTGGCGCCGTTCATGTGCGGTGAAACGGCTCCAATCAATATGGACGCCAACGAGCCAGAGCTTGCCCAACGTTTCCAGGAAGAAGCGCTGCGAGGAAGTCTCGTCAGCATCCTGGGCATGAGGCAGTGTAGGAAAAAGAGAGAGCGATGTCTTCTGAGTTTGTTGTACCAGCGTACTCAAGGTGCGTCCAGGTCCCAACTCTAATAACGCCAGGTCTGGCTCTTTCAAGAGTTCGGCTATACCATCGGCAAAGCGCGCTGTCTGCCGGAGATGACGTTGCCAGTAAGAAGGATCAGTCGCTTCCCGCGCTGTAATCCAGGTGCCTGTGACATTCGAGATATAGGGAATGCGAGGTTCGCGCAGCTCGATCCCCTGGAAGGCCGCCAGGAGATCATCAAGGAGAGGCTCCATCAATGCTGAGTGGGACGCACTAGGGATGCGCAGCCAACGGGTATCGATCCCCTGACGGTTGAGATGAGTTTGGAAGATCTCAACCTCGTTGACAGGCCCGGCTACTGTACAGAGCATCGGACCATTGACGACCGCCAGATCAAGCTGTTTGGGAAGCAGAGGCATCAGTTCTTCTTCTGAGAGGAGGATACTGAGCATTGCTCCTGGTCCAGTACTCTCCATTAAGCGCGCCCGGGTTGCGATGAGAGCCAGGCCATCTTCTAATGAGAAGACGTCAGCCACGCAAGCAGCAACATATTCGCCCATGCTGTGACCAAGCAGTGCGCAAGGACGGAGACCGAGATGTATCCAGAACTGAGCCAGGGCGTACTCCACACTAAAGAGAATGGGCTGTGCAAAGCCTGTTTGAGAGAGCTTTTGGGCCTCTTCCTCTTTTCGTTGGACCTCGGGATAGAGGATCTCACGAATATCCAGGCCGAGTATGCCTCTGAGAATGCCCGCGCAGCGATCAATTTGTGCACGAAAGACGGGCTCATGCTGATACAGCTCGCGCCCCATCTCGACATATTGCGGCCCCTGACCAGGAAAAAGAAAGGCTACCGGACGTTTCTTTTGCTCTTCCACGCGGGTAAAAACTCGTTGCGGAGAGCGACTGCGTAGCACAGTGATTGCATCCTCGTTATTTTGACAAACGCAGACCAGGCGATGATGAAAATGACCGCGCCCAACCTGACAAGTATAAGCCAGGTTAGCCAGATCGGTCTCTGAAGATTGCTGCAAAAACGTCACCAGATTGGTGACTTGTTGGTCCAGGGCGGCTACGGTTTTGGCGGAGAGAGGGATCACTTGCCAGGGACGAGATGGGCCGCTGGGTGATGGGGCGGGCGCTTCAGTCACAATTACATGGGCATTTGTGCCACCAATCCCAAAAGAACTGACACCAGCCAAACGAGGACCGTCAGTTGCTGGCCAGGGTGCGAGGTGCGTGTTAACATAAAAAGGGCTGTTCTCAAAATCAATTTCCGGGTTCGGCTGTTCAAAATGCAGATGAGGCGGCAACTCTTGATGTTTGAGCGCCAAAGCAGTTTTAATCAGGCCAGTAATGCCAGCCGCTGCATCCAGGTGCCCCATATTCGTCTTAATTGAGCCGATTGCGCAGAAGTGTTTCCGCTTGGTATAGGTCTGATAGACACGATTTAAGGCGGCTATTTCAATCGGATCGCCAATGGTTGTTCCTGTGCCATGCGCCTCGATATAGGAGATCTTTTCCGCGCTTACTTCTGCCAGGGCCAGGGCATCCGCGATAACCTCAGCCTGTCCCTCAATTCCGGGAGCGGTAAAGCCGACTTTGAGCGCACCGTCGTTGTTAATGGCCGAACCTTTAATCACGGCGTGAATGGTATCGCCATCAGCTAACGCGTTTGCCAGGCGTTTCAATACTACCAGGCCCACCCCGCTGCCAATGGTTGTACCGGTCGCGCGTGCGTCAAAAGCGCGGCAGTGTCCATCGGAAGAGCCAATACTCCCCTCGCGATAGAAATATCCCTGGATCTGCGGCAACCCGATCGCGCAACCGCCTGCCAGAGCCATATCATTCTCTCCACTTAGCAAACTCTGGCAAGCTAGATGAACCGCGACCAGGGAGGTCGAGCAAGCTGTTTGCACATTGATAGCTGGCCCTCGCAGATTAAGTTTATAGGATACACGGTTTGTCAGCGTATCCTTATCGTTACCAATCATGATCTGCATATTGCCCCTCGTCTTCCAGAGTTCGGGATGAGAATTCAGGTTCTGCAACAAATAGGAGCTTAAACGTGAGCCGCCATAGACACCGATACGCCCTCGATAGGTTTCTGGGTTATACCCCGCGTGTTCCAGCGCGTGCCAGGCCTCTTCAAGAAAGATGCGTTGTTGGGGATCGAGAATTTCAGCCTCTCTAGGGCTATAGCCAAAGAAGTGAGCGTCGAAATATTCAACTTGATCTAGTTTTCCGCATGCCTTCACATACTGAGGATCATTTACCGTTTCCGCAGGGATATCCGCTGCGAGCAGTTCGCTGTCAGTGAAAAAGGTAATGGTTTCGGCTCCATTGCGCACAACCCTCCATAACTCATCAATATCTCTGGCGCCTGGGAAACGCCCTGCTATGCCAATAATCGCTATATCGTGATCAAAGGTCTGGTTCTCAGCACTCATACTCATCTCCTCTCTCTTCGCGCTGGTTGCGTTGGAGAAACCAGAACTCCCGTTGCCGTTGGGTGGTTGCCCTGCGTGTGGCCGCGCGTGCCAGGTTCTCCTGAAGCGTAAAGTCTTCTTCTCCCGCTCTCAGATAGCGTGCCAGTGCATCAATAGTGGGATACCTGAAGAGATCGACCAGCGAACATACCTGCTTGAGCTGCGCACGCATTTGCTTATGAACGCGTACCATCGCCAGTGAATGACCGCCTAGATCGAAAAAGTTATCGTCGCGGCTGATCTGCTCAATGTGTAGTTCCTCCTGCCAGATTGCGCTGATTGCGCGCTCCAGCTCATTCTGGGGCTCGGTATATCGCCCAGCAAAGTCACTCTGAACCAGTTCCGGGCGAGGAAGTGCGCGCCGATCGATTTTGCCATTGGGCAAGAAGGGCAGTGCGTCAAGAAAGATCAGGCTGGCCGGGAGCATATAGTCAGGAAGTCGGCTTTTGATCTGGTGGCGGAGTTTCTTCGCATCAGGCGATGCGGTGGGCTGGAGCACGATATAGGCTACAAGCTGCTTCTCACCGGGCCTATCCTCGCGCGCCATAACCACGGCATTCTGAACGGCAGGGAGGGCTAGCAGTGTGGCCTCGATCTCCCCAGGCTCAATGCGAAAACCGCGAATTTTCACCTGATTGTCTCCTCGTCCAAGGAATTCTAGCACTTCATCAGAAGCATAGCGCACCAGGTCACCTGTACGATACAGACGCGCTCCTGCCTCCTGACTGAAGGGATGGGGGACAAAACGTTCAGCCGTCAGGTCCGGAAGATGGAGGTAGTCGCGTGCCAGACCGCTTCCCCCAATATAGAGTTCTCCCATTATTCCGTCAGGTACCGGTTGGAGATGGGTATCAAGAATGTATATCTGTGTATTTGGAAGAGGGCGGCCAAGCGGAGGTGAGATCTCGGTGCCAGTGCAGCGAGCAAGCGTCGTGCAGACCGAGGCTTCTGTTGGCCCATAAGCATTATAGAAGTTGCGCCCTGGCGCCCAGTTTCTGATCACACTGGCTGAGCATGCTTCGCCTCCACTGAACAGCGTATGGAGGTCAGGCAACGCTGTCGGCGGTAGATGGGCTAGCGTTGAGGGCGGCAGAAGGGTCCAGGTGATGGCCTCTGCGCGTAAAAGCTCCAGCAGAGGGGCATCTGGCAGCAACTGCTCTTTCTCGGCAAGCACCAGGCAGGCTCCGTGGGTCAGAGCAGTGAAAATCTCCAGCACGGAGGCATCAAAGTTCAGGGATGCGAACCGGAGAACGCGTTCTCCAGTTCGCATCTCGCAACGAGTAGCAAGCGCATCAACTAGATTACACACCCCTTTGTGCAGTATAGATGCACCTTTGGGCTTGCCGGTTGAGCCAGAGGTGTAGATCACGTAGGCCAGGTGTTCAGGCCCGACCTGGCAGAGAGGATTGGAAAACTGCTCCTCTCGCATATCTACCTGTTGTTCTTCTACCAGGCAGATGATACGTTCCCGCTGCTGCGGCAGGCTGGATAGCAAACTCCGGGTAGTGAGGACAATGCGAGCGCGCATGTCCTCTAGCAGAAAAGTGAGGCGATCTCTCGGATGATCAGGGTCCAGCGGGACATAGGCTCCTCCGGCCTTGAGAATCGCCAATTGTCCGATGACCATTTCCAATGAGCGCGGCAAATAGAGAGCGACCAACTGATCCGCACCAATACCTCGTTGTTGTAACTGACAGGCCAGTTGATTGGCTCGTTCGTTTAGCACCTGGTAGGTCAGCCCACACCCGTTTATCCAGAGCGCGCAGGCATCGGGCGTGCGTTCTGCCTGTTGTTCAATGCGCTGATGCAGACAAAGTTGGGGCGTTGCCAGGACCTCCGTCGTATTCCAGGCCAGAAGGAGTTGCTCTCGCTGGCTTGTGGAGAGCAGCGCCAGGTCAGCGATACGTTGGTCTGGGTGTTGTACGATCTCGTTCAATACGCTTTCATAGCAGCTTGCCATCCGTTGCATGGTACTCTCTTGGAATAGATCAGTGTTATACTCCCAGATCAGGGTGATGCTGTCTTCCCCCTTCTTTCCAGGATGCTGCTCGCCGCGTGGAATTACCACGACGCCCAGATCGAATTTGGCTGACCCATTGTTTAGCCCTTCGCGCAACTTCAAAGTTAAGTCAGGCAACTCCAGGTCTGGGAGCGGAGAATCATGAAAGCCGAAAATAACCTGAAAGAGTGGATTATAGCTCAGGTTGCGTTCTGGCTGAAGCGTGTTGACCAGTTTATCAAAGGGCAAATCCTGGTAGAGATAGGCTTCGAGTGTAGTCGTGTGCACCTGCTGTAGCAAAGCTCGAAACGAAGGATTCTCAGAAAGATTGGAACGCAGTACTATCGTATTCACCAGCATCCCGATCAATGCCTCGCTCTCTTTCCAACGCCGATTTGCCACGCCGGAGCCGACACAGATATCCTCCTGGCCGGTGTAGCGATAAAGCAAAATAAACAGCGCGGTCAGCATGGTTAGAAAGAGCGTGGTCCCCTCGCGTTGGCTCAGTGCTTTCAGGTCTGTATACAGGGATGGGGCAAGTTGAATGCGTAGCGCGGCTCCATGAGAGGACTGCACTGGTGGGCGAGGCCGGTCGATGGGCAATTGAAGGAGTGGATGACTCCCAGCCAGGCGTTGCTTCCAATAAGCGATCTGATTTTCCAGGATGTCACCTTGCATCCATTGACGCTGCCAGTAAGCAAAATCAGCAAACTGGATGGGCAGTTCTGGCAGAGGAGACGGCTGGTGTACGGAGAACGCCTGGTAGAGTGCGAGCAGTTCGCGAACAAAGACTGTAAAGGACCAGCCATCATGCACAAGGTGATGCTCCACATGGAGCAGCCAGGCGGTAGATGCGTCCAGGCGTAGGAGTAGCCAGCGCACCAGGGGAAGTTGTGTAATAACAAAAGGACGACGGATCTCTGCCTGTATGAGTCGCTCTGCTTCTGGCTCTCGCTTCTGCTCCTGAAATTCTTGTAGATCGATCACTGGTAGGCGAAACGGCAAGAAGGCGTGAATAATCTGAAGCGGGTGGTTATCGCGCTCCTCAAAGGTCGTCCTGAAGATCTCGTGACGGCGCACAATCTCATTCAGGCCGCACTCAAGGGCCTCCAGATCAAGTTTGCCATGCAATTCAATGAGAGCCTGAGCATTATAAGATTGATTCTGCGGATCAAGCTGGAGCAAAAACCAAACTTGTTCCTGAGAGAACGAGAGAGGAAGAGGAAGCTGACGTGAGATAGCGCGTAGGGGAGGAGTGTTCTCTGGAGAAACCTGTACTTGATGCATCTCAAGACTATTTGCCAGTTCAGTGATGGTTGGGGCCGAGAAAACGCTTGCCATCGGAAGGACTATCCCAAACACCTCCTGGATACGCACTACCAATTGCGTAATCAGGAGCGAGTGTCCTCCCAATTCAAAGAAATTCTCATGAATGCCGATGCGCGGTTGATCGAATAGCGTCTCCCAGAGCTGGGTTAGGAGAAGTTCATTCTGGGTACGTGGCGCGTCATAACTTTCTGAACGCGTGGGGGCAGGAAGCGCGCGACGATCCAGTTTTCCATGCGAAGTAAGTGGCAGGAACGCTAACGGCACAAAGACGGAGGGGATCATATAATCGGGCAAACTGACCTTCAGATAGGCTCTCAAATCCTGTGTAGACGGTTGAGTATCCATCTGTACAGACGTAAAATAGGCTACGAGGAACCTCTCGCCGGGGATATCTGCCCGTGCTATAACTACCGCTTCGCGTACCAGGGGATGCCGTATGAGCGCCGCCTCAATTTCACCCAGTTCAATGCGAAAACCGCGTATTTTTATTTGCTGGTCCTCTCGTCCTATAAATAGAAGCTGTCCATCGCTTCTATATCGACCAAGGTCACCCGTGCGATAGAGTCGAGCACCCTCGATGCCACTAAAGGGATCGGGCAGAAAGCGATCCGCGGTCAACTCTGGTTTCCCCAAATAGCCTCGTGCCAGGCTAATACCGCCAATAAAGATTCCTCCAATTTCGCCTTCCTGCACCGGTTGAAGCGCTTCATCCAGGAGATACAATACCCGTGTTTCTCCCATTGGACGCCCGATAGGGGGAGCAGCCTCATCTTCCTGGCAGAGTGCCAGTGTGGTACAAACAGCGGTTTCTGTCAGCCCATAAGCGTTATAAAAACGCCGTCCCGGCGCCCAATGGGAGACGACACGCGCTGAAACAGCCTCGCCCGCACTCAAAAGCAGACGGAGGTCTGGCAATTCCGCGCGTGGGAGTACCGCCAGTGCCGAGGGAGGAATGATAGCACCCGTAATCGCTGTTCGACGTAGCGTCTCAAGCAGCAAAGGGCCAGGCTCCAGATGTTCACGCTGAGCTAGAACCAGGCAGGCGCTGGCGTACAGAGGCGAGAAGATCTCAAGAACTGTTGCATCGAACCCCAGCGCAGCAAATTGGAGCAGGCGCATTCCTGAGTGTATCTCCAAGTTCTGGTTGTACTCACACAAGGTGTGATAAACAGCGCGGTGGGAAACCTCTGATCCTTTCGGCTGACCCGTTGAGCCTGAGGTGTAAATGACGTAAGCACAATTCTCTGGTTGTATCTGTGCAACGCTTACAGGCTGGTGATCGAGAACTGCGTGTGAGAAGGTGTCCAGGAACAGCAAGGGAATCGACATGGAAGGAAGACGATCTATGAGCGCTTTCTGTGTCACAATAGCTTGTATGTTTGCATCCCGTAAGATATATTCCAGGCGTTCAGGCGGGTAGTTCATATCCAGAGGGACATAAGCTCCCCCAGCTTTTAATACTCCCAACACGCCGATGACAAGCTCCAAACCTCGTTCCAGGGCAATTGCGACGCGTGTTTCAGGTCTGATACCTAAAACCTGAAGCCTTTGTGCCAGCACAGCACTTGCGCTCTCAAGCGCTGCATATGTTAAACACTCATCTTCGTAAACTACAGCTATTGTATCGGGCACAACGAGCCATTGCGCTTCAACCGGTTTGTGGAGTAGATGTTGGTCTGGATCTGTTGGATATACAAATCGAGCTTTTCTAGTTCGCGTATCCAACAGATCTCCTCGCTGTCCTGAGCCGTCCATGCTGAAAGACCCCCTTTTTCCAAATGGAGTGCGAGCAATCTCATCTGCTAAAACAATGTTTTAAAGCTTTTGCCAAAAGATATCCCGCTGTCTTGAAATAGAACGCGCTGTAGAGTTAGATCTTCAATGACACCACTCATACGATTATACCATCAAAAAATTTCCTTAGTCAATACTTCGCATTCCCTCTCAAATAAAATGTTACTGAACAGGGTACACTTCCCTCAAATACGAACGTTACCGAGGGGAGTGAGCAAAATGCCGACAGAAGAGCAAATGACCGTGAATGGCATAACCTCATTAGGAGTGGTGCGCTCACAGCGCATGACGTTTCATACCATAATGACTGTGGCTCACTTTTGTGGATACGAGTGGGAGTATGTGATGATCATGGTATTTACCAGGAAATTCCTACTTCCCCCTCATCCTGGACTTTAAGATATACTATTATGGTATAATACTAGCACAACAAAGCAATGAAGCTCGTCTCTCCGTTGCTATATATTTAAAAGTGCGAAAGGATGGATGCACATTCATATGACGAGAGAAGACCAGGAAGATACTACTATCTACAAAGTAGTGGTCAACCATGAGGAACAATATTCGATCTGGCCAGTTGAACGCGAGAATGCTCTGGGCTGGCGGGACGCGGGAAAAAGTGGACCGAAACAGGAGTGTCTGGAATATATCAAGGAGGTCTGGACCGATATGCGCCCCTTGAGTCTACGCAAGCATATGGAAGAGCAAGCGAAGCAGGCTGAAGCCAATACGAAAGAGTAGTTCATCAAAAGGAGTAGCAAAGGTGCGAACCTATTGTAAAGCCTACTATCTCAAGGATTTGCGCCAGTTTCCCTCCTGGAGCGTGCAACCCCAGGAGAATGGAGAACTGACGGAAGAGAGCATTGTCTATCTCTGGGACGATTTCACGGTCGTCAAAAGTCCGGTACTGGCCGATCAAGAGGCACTCTGGCAGAGTGTAACACCTGAGTGGAAGGCCTTTTGTAAGGAGACACTCCACTTTGAGATCCCCGAAGATCTGCGCTATGCCTATGAACAGGAACCGGGAGCTACTGATACTAACCAGGAAACAAGTGAAAAAGGGCACCTTCAGAAAGCGGAGAGTGAGCGATGAACGAACTGGTACAGCGTCTTGCCGATGGAGAGCATCCCGTCACCGTGGGAGGACCCAAACCATCGCTGGAAGAGTTTCAAAAACGCATCGAAGACATGAGGTATGTCTTTATCAAGTTTACCACGACACGAGGGGGAACAGATCTTGGAGTCCGAGTAGATCCAACGATTACAGATCTCACCCGAGCAAACTTCGCGGAAGGAACCGGAATCGCACATGTCGAAGGAACTTTGACGCTAAATTATGTCAAAGTTCGTTGTGTTGCTGAGATTGAATTGAGCACGCTCAACGGGATGGGTCATCTGGTGATTCTTGAGGAGGTGCAGCTCAATGAAAAATAAAACATGACGGAAACTTTCCTGACAAACCATCCACTGTTTTCGTCTTGACTGTGTAACCCCCAGTCAATCCTCTGCATTTATAATACTGTAGAGGTATATTTGGTGGCAAATGAGCAGAAATGCCCGATATTTCGGCGATAGATGCGGGTTTTATGCTGCAGTACTTCAATGAGAGGCAAGGTATTTGCGCAATGTCCTACACCTACATTACTTTAGCGCAGCAGCCTGAATTGGAAGCGGAGATGCCGCGCTTGCATAGCGAGAGCTGGCCAGAATTTATCTTGCATGATCCCATTGCTATGCGTTACTGGGGGTCACTTTTTTCCACCTTTGCGGATTTCCAATACGTGCTTTGCGATGAAAACGGTGCTGCGTTAGCCGCAGGGCACACAATTCCTCTGGCCTGGGATAGCACGGTGGCGGGACTTCCTTCCGGTTGGGATGCTGCATTAGAACAGGGGTTTCACGACTATGAACAGGGCCGTTTCCCTACTGCTTTGTGTGGTCTCTCAATTGTCATTGCTCCTGATGTCCAGGGGCACGGTCTGGGCTCGGAGATGGCCCGCGCGATGAAAGCCATTGCCGAGCGCTATGGGCTGCCAGATCTACTTATTCCTTTGCGTCCATCGTTGAAGAGTGACTATCCATTTATACCGATTGAGGAATATATTCAATGGAAACGGGGCGATGATACCCCTTTCGATCCCTGGCTGCGCATTCACACACGCCTTGGGGCTAAAGTGTGTTGCATCGCTCCCCGTTCTATGGTCATTACCGAGACCGTGAGAGGATGGGAGGAATGGACAGGAATGAGTTTTCCTGAGAGCGGTTCTTATGCCGTTCCGGGAGCACTTAGTCCTGTCATCATTGATAAAAAGCGGGATCTGGGTTGCTATGAAGAACCGAATGTCTGGATTCGTTATGCCAATCTAGCCAGGATGAAACCTTCGCACATCTCTTAGCCAGTACAGGGAGCGACTCCTATCGAGAAACGAATATAGTCATCAGTATACCCAAATCCAGAACCTGGGACGCCTGCGATCCCTGTTTTTTCAAAGATAGAAAAAACGTCTTCTCCCGCTTGCAGCTTGCTCCAATTGTAAATGGTTGTGTCGTTGTCGAGGTAAATTTCCTCAAAGATCTGAAACTGTTCATTCAGACGCTGGAGTTCTTTCAAAAAGAGCACCCGTCGGTAACGGTAGAAGCTACGCAATTTTTCGACAAGCCAGGGGCGATCCTGGAAGAGCTGATAATAGGCCATAAAGCGCAATTGCCAGTCGCCGGGGAGCGACATATAGGTATTAGTCCAGACCGTTGGCAGGCTGGCGGCGATTTGAGGATTGCCGCAGGAGAGCCAGCCAAAACGTTCACCTGTCAGGGTATATGTTTTAGAGAAACTACTGATAAAGATGGAGCGTTGGAAAGCGTCTGGCGCGCAAAAAGTTGCCAGGCGGGCCTGGTCATCTTCGGGTTTGCCTGTGCCAATATAAGCGAGGTCCACAAGGAGAAAAATATTTCGTCCCTGATCCTGATAGCGTTGCAATACAGCGTGAATGGCCCGTAAGTCATCGGGTGTATAGCTAAATGTGCTTGGGTTATTATTGAGGATGAGGTAGATAATGCGAATATCGGGAGCGTTATGAAGAATATCCTCTAGTTGCTCACCGGTAAGTTTGAAATGGTTCTCGGGGCGTGTCGAGACATTGTGAAAGCGATAACCGCTAGAGCGCGCGGACCATTCAGGAAAAGAGAAGCTCGGTGAGGGAAAGAGGATAGCTCCCACAGGAAGTTGTTGGGTTCGATAGATATGCGCCAGGCCGCGCAGAACTTTATCAAGGCAGTCCATACCCCCCAGTCCCACATAGGTCTGCTGTTCGCTCACTGGAAGGCCCCATCGTTGCATTTCTTGAGCGAGCCAGGCACGTAGAAGTGGATTTCCTATACTATAGACATCATAGACGCGAGGATCGTAATGATGCTCCAGGAGCAAACGCTCGTTTTCTACCATGCGTTCCCGCAGCCAATGATAGGTCTCGCCATTCGCAGTGCGCCCATGAAGCTGCTCTCCTGGCAGTGCTATTCCTAATTCATCGGCAAGAATACGATAATCCTTCCTATCATTGGTAGCGTCTTCACACTCGGTCACCATACGCAAATTCACGTCGCCCACGGTGCGATCCACTATTTCCGCACGCATCACGATTTCTGTAATCTGATGCTCGCGGCATGCCTGTTCCAGCTCTTTAATAATCTGAGCCATAGTACGAATAGCATGAGATTTTTCTTGTAAAAGAGGCCGATGGTGCGCCAACACAGCCTGGCGCAATTGGCGTAGTTTATTGTGTTGCGTTTCTAAAGGGAGAACTGGCTCAGGCGAAAAGGGATCAAATGTCATTGTCTTTTTGCTCCTTATACGTAATTCTGGCTTCCATTGTGCAAGCAGAGTTTATGAAATGGAGCCGTAAAGAGGACCACAGATCCAAGTTTACGGCCTTGATTGCTGAAAGAGGAGCTGTAATTCGAGGGGCTCCAGTTCGCGTCCTACTTCCTGTGCATGTTCCAGGATAAGATCGATTGTTTTCGGCGAAAGATCTTCGGGCTTGCCCCCATATGCCAGATAGGCCAGGCGCACGCTACTGCGCCCGCTCCAGGGGCTGACGCCTACTGACCACTGGCCCCCAATAGCATATGGATCGACTGCAGAGTAGATAGTTCGCGCCATTCTTTGCAATGTATTAGCAACTTCAGCGTTTTTTGCCTGGGAAGCCTGCTCTGAAAGGAGGCGTGTTTTGAGAAGTGCATCGGTATGAATACCCAGGGTTGTATGGTTATAGCGCTTCCCAAGTGACCCATAAAGAGGCGTAGGAACCTCAGTGATATTCTCGTAGAGCGAGAGCAGACTGAGAAGCTGAGACATATTCCAGGGAACGGGTTGATTGGCCTCAGTAAGAATAGCGGCCAGGTTAAGCACCAGGTCTTCCAGAGCGGTATTCCCGGAGCGTTCCCCGATGCCACGAGAGACGACATGAATACGCACTGCGCCAGCGGCAATAGCCATCAAGGCGTTGGCAAGGGAATTACCTGTGTCACGATGTCCATGCCACTCCACTTTGCTGTCTCCTACATTCAGCTTATCAAGGATGGCCTTTGTGAAACGAACGATTCTATACGCTCCGCATGGTCGGGCGATCCCAATCGTATCGGTAAGAACAAAGCCACGAGCACCCTGTTCAACCTGAACCTGGATAATTTGCTTGAGATCGTCTGGCGGAGTTTGCGTGGCATGTTCGGTGGCGGCCGTGACTGGTATACCCAGCCGAACCGCCTCGGAGACCGAGTGCGAGAGTTGCCGTAGAATAAAAGCCAGATCCCATTCCTGGACCAGGCGGCGCGAAGGGGCTGATCCCATGAAGATATAGGCCTCAAGCCCAGGATGAATGTCCTTGCACCTGGCCGTCCACTTTAACGCTTCGGGGGTACACAGACAGAGAACCAGGGGAGTCAGGGAGGGGAGGGTATCCCGCAAACATCTGAGGAGTTCTCTTATCGTTTTGTCAACGACATTTTGCTCTCCCGAATAAATACCGATAATAGCGCGCTTAATCCCAAAATCATTGAGAGCATGGGCGTAACGAAGCATTTTTTCCACAGAAGGATAGATTGCCGTTCCATGTAAACCGTCGCGCAAACACTCGGATATGAATTCAGTGGTGGCTGCCTGTTGGGGAGTAGGCTCAGAAGCAAGGGTATCTGGCACACGTGAAAGGGCATGGGGCTCGCTATTCCAGTTGAAATCGAGTGGCAAATGAGAAAAAGAGATCGGTTGAACGCTTTGTGTAGCCTCAATCACTCGCTGAAGTTTCAAAGTGTCCACGTTCGTCACTGCTTCGTTCGTAGACGAAACGTTTTTGGCCTTTTCGTACTCTCTTTGCATACATACACTCCTGGATGGTGCATCCATCAATCTGGCAACTGTTCATCGTGCTTAGAAATGCAGTTTGCTGCACCTAATACAGCGGCGTACAGAATCATTGAGCATACAACCAGCCAGCAACAATTCTGAAGTGCTTGCACGAGACCGGGATCAATTCTTACGAACACCGCTCTAGGTTCAAAACTTTGAAGAATTGTTTAGCAAAGTTTTAGATAATGGATCTCAGTAATAAAGATCTGTTCCTGTTATATTGTTGAACTTTAGCCAACTTACCCACCTACAAGGAATATAATCACGTTTTCTCATACTTCTTCAGAGAATTAAAACTCATCCGCTTCCTTCTATACTTTGCTTGAGGAAACATTGATAGAAGTATAGCATTGAAAGGAGAAAAAATAAATAGCTTCTCAAGCAAAAAGTTTGCTAACCTTCACAACCACAGCATGGTATGTTATCATATATTTTATGGAAAATCTTGCTAATCGGTGAATCTTCTTTCATACCAGGTTGGGGAAATTTCCATAATTCGGAACTCCCATGTTCAAAGCTGGGCTTGAGAAGATTATTGATGGTATTTTTTTGCACAAGGGAATCGTAAAGAAATGCTTGTACAGAATCTCATAGAAACGCAAGCGGAGTGCAGGCCAGATGCGGTGGCGGTGACGATGGGAGAGGTAAGTCTAACATACGAAATGTTCAATGATTGTGCCGATTATCTGGCTCACACACTCCACACATTTGGGGTTGGCCCCGAAGAGGCTGTTGGGCTGTGTATGCGGCGTTCCCCTGAGATGCTGATAGGTATATTGGCGATATTGAAAGCAGGGGGGAGTGTTCTCCCGCTTGATCCAGCTTTACCTGAGGAACGCCGGACTTTTATCCTTCAGGATACAGCGGCACTTCTCCTTCTCACCCAGCAAGACCTTCTGGAGAGGTTTTCCTCACTCTCAATCCCCTGTTTGTGTCTTGATACTCCCTGGCCCGCGCCGACAGTTAATCAGCTTTCTTGCCCTATTTCGGTGCATTCAGATAATCCAGCGTATATCATTTATACTTCGGGATCTACGGGTAAACCTAAAGGGGTTATGGTGACTCATCATGCTCTTTTCTCTCGCATACAAGCCTTTCAGCAGGTTTTTCAGCTCAGCCCAGAAGATCGACATTACCAGTTTATATCGCTGAACTTTGATGCATCAGCGGAAGAAATATATCTCACGTTATGCACTGGTGCGACTCTTGTCCTGGCAGAAACGCCGGCAGAGGAAGGGGTATTAGATCTTTGGCAGGACGCGAGACGTCTGGGCCTGACCAAATTGGATCTTCCCACCGCTGCATGGCACCAGGCAGTAGATGAAATCGTGAAAGATCCCCACTCTTTTCCGAGTACACTCAGGGCTATGGCCGTTGGTGGAGAAGCGCTTTCCCTGGAGAAGTTTCGCCTCTGGGCGCAATACCTGCCCCAGCCGTTGCGCTTTTTCAATATGTATGGGCCAACTGAGGCTACCATTTCTGCGACACATTTCGAGTCCTTTCCTGGAAACGGCGAAATACCCCAGCACATACCTATTGGACGTCCGTTTGCTTCTACACAGCTCTATCTTCTGGATCAGGATTTGCAACCTGTCCTGGAGGGTTCTCCTGGAGAACTCTTTATCGGTGGGGCAGGTATAGCCCGCGGATATGTACGGCGACCCGACCTGACAGCGGAACGTTTTCTGCCTGATCCCTTTGGTACAGAGCCGGGGGCGCGGCTTTATCGCACTGGTGATCTCGTTCGCCTCTTACCCAATGGAGACCTTGAGTTCCTCGGGCGTGTCGATAGCCAGGTGAAAATACGTGGCTTTCGTATAGAGCCGGGCGAGATAGAGGCTGTCCTACGTCAACACCCGAAGGTAGCCGGGGCAATAGTTTTACCCTGGGAGGAGACATCTGGAGAGAAACGGCTGGTTGCCTATGTCGTGCCACACCTTAGCGCACAAATTGTCGAGAATGAGGTGTTGTCCAGGCCACAATTCGCTGACACAGGTATGATCAACCAGGATGTTAAAACCCATCGATTACAAGTAAGTCTTGCCCATACCTTGATTCCTCAATTACGCGCGTATATCGGAGATCGTTTGCCACATTACATGATCCCATCGACATTTCTTTTCCTGGAGGCGTTTCCTTTGACACCAGGCGGAAAGATAGACCGCAACCTTCTACCAGCCCCCAGTAGAGAGCGGAGCGAAACAGGCGAGCCTTTTATAACTCCTCGCACGCCTCTCGAAGAAACGCTGGCTGATATCTGGAAACGCGTTCTTGGGATAAAGAGTATTGGTATCCAGGATAACTTCTTCGATTTGGGCGGACATTCTTTAATGGCTACGCGAATCGCCTCTCAGATACGTGAGACTTTGCTTGTGGCTCTGGACCTGCGCACGTTTTTCACATATCCTTCGATAAAGGACCTGGCTGAGTATATCGAGTCACGTGCTTCTCTGAAACAGCCGACTTCTGTCGCAACGTTTCAGGCCTTTGTGCATGAGGAGAATATTGAACTCTCTTTTGCGCAGCTACGGCTCTGGTTTCTTGATCGGTTAGAGCCGGGCAATCCTTTCTACAATATCTGCGCGGCTATCCACCTTGAAGGATATTTGCAGGTCTGGGTGCTAGAACGGTGCTTTCATGAGATTATTTCGCGCCACGAAGTTCTGCGTACCTCTTTCGTCACGCTCGAAGGCAAACCTCGGCAAATAATCGCATCGCCAATGCCCTTCTCTCTCATGTTTATTGATCTCGGCCATTTGCCTACAGGTGCGAGGCAAATGGCTGCGGCAAAGCAACTAGAGAGAGAAGAGGGCCAATTGCCCTTTGATCTGAGCCAGAGTCCCCTGTTGCGAGCAAAACTTGTGCGTTTAAATAAAGAGCAGCACATTCTATTTTTGAGTATGCATCATATCGTCTCTGATGACTGGTCGATGGAAATATTCTTCCGTGAATTGAGTGTGCTGTATGAAGCTTTTGTGAAAGGTGAGCCATCCCCTTTGCCCGTTTTGACTCTCCAGTATTCTGATTACGCTCTCTGGCAGAGAAAATGGTTTCAAGAGGGAGTACTGGAGGAACAGCTCGCCTATTGGCGACACCAACTGAGCAATTTACCTTTGTTGCAGCTTCCTATCGATCACCCTTATCCTTCTTCGCAGACCCATCGTGGTGCTCTCTGGTCATTTGTCATTCCCCCTGACCTCACTGAGATGATCAGGAAAACATGTCAGCAAGAGAAAACGACGCTTTTTATGATCTTGCTGGCGGTCTTCCAGTTGCTGCTCTATCGTCATTCAGGACAGAATGATATTGCAGTAGGTTCTCCTATCGCGAACCGTATGCGCAGTGAGGTCAAGGATCTCATTGGCTTTTTCGTCAATACACTGGTTTTTCGTAGCAAACTTTCAGATACCCAGACCTTTCGAGCCTATCTGAAACAGGTGCGCCGGGTTGCGCTCGACGCCTATGCCCACCAGGATATACCGTTTGAACAAATTGTCGAGGAACTGCAACCAGAGCGCAACCTGATACGTCATCCACTGTTCCAGGCAGCTTTTGCCCTGCTCAATGATCCAGTGCTTAGCCAGAACCTCTCCAATCTTAGCTGGCATCTTCTCGATACCGATAACGGAACGACAAAGTTCGATCTGACGCTGTTCATGAGGGATGAGAGGGAGAGGCTGGTAGGGACGTTTGAATATAATGCAGACGTTTTTGAGTCCGCTACAGTTGCCCGCCTGGCCGACCACTTTTGCATGCTTCTGCAAGAAGTTGTCACTGCTCCTGCGCGCAGACTGGAAGATTTTCCCTTGCTCACTCCTTCTGAGCGTGAGCAATTGCTCACAACCTGGAATGCGACGCGAACTCCCTATCCTCGCACGAGATGTGTACATGAACTCTTTGAAGATCAAGTCCTCAAAACACCTGATGCGGTAGCTATGGTCTATGGTGATACTCAACTCACTTACTCTGATCTCAATCAGCGAGCTAATCAACTCGCGTCTGCCTTGCGAAAATTGCAGGTAGGTCCAGAGGTGGTAGTGGGTGTCTGCCTGGAGCGCTCTCCTGAACTGATTATAGGGTTTCTCGCCATTCTCAAGGCGGGAGGCGTCTATCTACCGCTCGATCTGGCATACCCTGACGAAAGGTTGCGGTTTGTGTTGCGGGACGCGCGGGCAGCAGTGTTGCTCACACAAGACGAATTGCGCAAGCAAGTGTCATTCTACTCAGGACCAACCATTTGTCTGGATACCGATTGGACATGGTTGGGGCGTGAACCCTCTCATAACTCTCAAAGCGAGACAACAACGGAGAATCTGGCCTATGTTATTTACACATCAGGTTCCACGGGGCAACCCAAGGGAGTTGCCGTTGCTCATAAGGCGATCAATCGGCTTGTATGCCATACCGATTATGTCCAGTTAGGGTGTGATGATCGGGTTGCCCAGGCGTCAAATGAAGCATTCGATGCCGCAACCTTTGAGATTTGGGGGACGCTGTTGCATGGTGGCTGCTTAGTGGGTGTGGCAAAAGAGATCGCGCTCAACCCACAGGCATTTGCCAGGGTTCTGCGCACGCAGCATGTTACGGTGCTTTTCGTGACGACTGCTCTGTTTAACCAGAGTATTAAAGAGAATCCCCAGCTCTTTCAAGCGCTGCGTTCTCTGCTTTTCGGTGGCGAGGCAGTTGATCCAAATTGGGTGAAAGAGGTCCTGGAGCAAGGTGCGCCTGGAAGACTGCTTCACGTCTATGGACCGACGGAGAACACCACTTTTTCTTCGTGGTACCTGGTGCCAGGTGTGCCCAAAGATAGCGAGACTATCCCTATTGGACGCCCAATAGCAAACACACAATGCTATGTACTCGATCATTATCTCCAACCGGTACCCATTGGGGTAAGGGGAGAGCTGTATCTAGGTGGGGATGGGCTGGCACTTGGGTATCTAGGACACCCAGAACTGACCGCGATGCATTTTATCCCTCATCCTTTTAGTACAGAGCCGGGGGAGCGTCTCTATAAAACGGGCGATCTTGTCCTTCAACGCGCGGACGGCAACATTGAATTTCTCGGACGTGTAGACCACCAGGTGAAGCTGCGGGGTTTTCGTATCGAGCTAGGAGAAATCGAGTTCTTTTTGAAGCAACACCCTACGGTTCAAGAAGCTGTAGTAATCGTGCGAGAAGACATCCCCGGCGATAGGCGTCTGGTTGCCTATGTTGTCCCACGCCCAGAGGAGAAGTCCACTCAGCAGGAAGCAGAAGAGGGCCGCTCCAACGAGCTTATTACTACCTGGCAGGAACTTTTCGATGATATTTATGCTCCCTCACTCGCGGAAGACAATGCCGACTTTAACATCATGGGCTGGAATAGTAGTTATACCAGCCAGCCTCTCCCTTCCGAGCATATGAGAGAATGGGTGGAACATACACTGGAGGAATTACGCGAGAGAAAGCCTCAGCGGGTACTTGAGATTGGCTGTGGATCGGGGCTTTTGCTCTTCCGTTTAGCTCCCAATAGCACGAAATACTGGGGAACCGATTTTTCGCCTGGAGCACTCCAGATGGTTCAGCGTCATATCCAGAAGAGAGGGCTGTCTCAGGTGCAGTTGTTGCAGCGTATGGCCGACGATTTTACAGGTATGGAAGAACAGACGTTTGATACCATTATTCTTAACTCAGTCGTGCAGTATTTCCCCAGCCTCAATTACCTGCTCGACGTGCTTGAAGGCGCCTTGCAGAAGATCACGCTCCCTGGCACTATTTTTCTTGGCGATATTCGCAATCAGCTTCTCCTGGAGCATTTTGCTGCATCAATAGAATTATATAAATGCGATAATGAGGCATGCCCGCTTGATCAATTCCGCCAGAGGGTGCATGTTCAGATGACGCAGGAGACCGAGTTGTTGCTTGATCCTGCTTTCTTCTATGCATTGCAAGAACGTTATCCGCAAATCAGCGAGGTCTGCATTCGCCCGAAGCGTGGTCGCTACGACAACGAACTTACAGCATTTCGTTACAATGTCCAGCTAAAGATTGGCGGTATCGCATCCGAGGCAACTCAGACGGAAGCTCAATGGCTCGACTGGCAGGGGGCGGAACTCTCGCTGGCCGACTTACGCCAGCAGGTGCTGGAGCAACGCCCGGATTTCCTGGCTCTCACGCACATCTCTAATAGTCGTCTGAGTACTGAGATAGAGACTCTCCGGCTTCTCTCCTCGCCAACACACCATCTGACAACAGTGGGTGAGTTGCGCGCGGCTCTGGATACCGGCCCACGCATGCAGGGAGTTACGCCTGAGGATCTGTATATGCTCGGACAGGAGTTTGGATATCTGGTGGATGTACGCTGGTCCGGTATTGGAACTGACGGCAGCTTTGACGCTGTTCTCTGGCGTCCTGAAGCTACCGAAAAGGTTCAAGCGCTGTCCTGGCCGCGGCCCACGCAGGTTAAAGCATGGAGCCAGTATGCTAATCAGCCATTGAGAGAGAAACTCAAGTCCGCCAGTAAGCTCGCTCCGCAACTCAGGGGATATTTACAGGAGCGGCTCTCTGAGTTCATGATTCCCTCCTCGTTTGTTGTACTGGATGCGCTTCCGCTCAACGCCAATGGAAAAGTGGATCGACGCGCCTTACCTCTGCCTGGACAGGCACGTCCCTTGCAGTTGGTAGAGTATGTAGCTCCGCGCAATCCGGTGGAAGAGCTTCTGGCCGCTATCTGGGTTGATGTTCTCAGTATCGAGCAAATAGGAATCTGGGACAATTTTTTTGAAATTGGAGGGCATTCCTTGCTAGCTACGCAGGTAATCTCCAGGATTGATGATACGTTCCAGGTTGACCTGCCTCTGCGCACGCTCTTCGAGGCCCCTACCGTGGAACGCCTGGCCAATGTCCTGGTGTTGCACGAGAAGCAGCCAGGGCAGGTCGCGACTATCGCCCGGCTCCAAATAAAAATCAACACGATGTCCGCCGATGAAATACACCAGGCATTGTCGACCAGGAAAAAGGTGCGAGGGTAATTACTGCATGGAAAAGGAAAATGCGCTGGACCTATCCGCGCTGGCTGATAAAAAAGAACTGCTGGCATTGCTTCTTAAGGAAGAAGGGTTTCTTTCTCAAGCGAAGCAAGTTATTGCCCCCAGAGGTAAAGCACAAAACCTGCCACTCTCCTTTGCTCAGCAGAGGCTCTGGTTTCTCAATCAGTTGGTACCTGGCAATCCTTTCTATAATGTGCCTGGAGTGATACGACTCAAGGGGTCTTTGGAGGTAGTAACTCTTGAGCGCTGTCTCAATGAGATCGTGCGGCGTCACGAAGCTCTACGGACCACGTTCCCTGAGAACAATGGCAGCCCTCGCCAGGTTATCGCTCCAGATCTGGTTTTGCCGCTGCCCCTGGTGGATCTCCAGGGTCTGGCTCAGCAGGATCGGCGAGATGCTGTAATGCAACAGCTTGTGAGCGTGGAGGCTCGCCAGCCTTTCGATTTGGGAAGCGGCCCTCTCATTCGCGTAACACTCCTGCGCCTGGCAGAGCAAGAACATGCGTTGTTGCTGAATATGCATCATATCATTTGCGATGGCTGGTCACTGGGTGTCTTTTTTTCAGAATTGGCAGCACTCTATGAAGCTTATCGCAAAGCACAGCCCTCACCACTGCCGGAATTGCCAATTCAGTATGCCGACTATGCCCTCTGGCAACGTGAATGGCTGGAGGAGCAGGAATTAGACGAGCAACTGAACTACTGGCGCCAGCAGTTAGAACATGCGCCGCCGCTTTTGGAACTCCCTATCAATTTTTCACGTCCGCTGCTCCAATCCTTTCGAGGTTCAGTGGAGATGTTTACACTCTCCTCTGATTTGCTACGAAAGCTCAATCTCCTGGCGCAGCAAACCGAGACCACCTTATTTATGATTCTTCTGGCGGTCTTTAACGTCCTGCTTTACCGCTATACGGGGCAAACGGACCTGGTGATTGGCACACCTATTGCTAATCGTAAGCGACCCGAAATAGAAGGCCTGATTGGTTTTTTTGTGAATACACTGGCTCTGCGTACCAGCCTGGTCGGAAATCCCACCTTTCTAGAATTGCTGGAGCGTGCAAAAGAAGTCTCACTAGGAGCCTATGCACATCAGGACTTGCCCTTTGAGCGCCTGGTTGAAGAGATCCAACCGGAACGAAGCCTGAGTTATACACCGCTGATTCAGGTGTTATTGGCAGTGCAGAACATTCGCATGGCGCCGCAACAAATACCGGGATTAACATTACAAATGGAGCCATTTGACGAGGGTGTTGCCCCATTTGACCTGTCCTTATTCTTCCGAGATCAGGGAGAAGAGCTGGCGGTAGATCTTGTCTATAGTACAGATCTTTTCACGGACTCCACAATGAAACGCCTGGCGCAGCATTTACTCACTCTTCTGGCGAGCGTGGTTGCGGAACCCCGACAGCGTATTGCTGATCTCCCGCTTTTAAGCACATTTGAACAAACATATCTCCTGAACACATGGAACCAGCACGAACTCCCTTTCTCACGCGAATGTTACCCTCACCAGATGTTTGAAGCCCAGGCAGCACAGACGCCTGATGCCATAGCTGTCACCTTTGGTGAAGCCTCTCTGACCTATGAAGAACTCAATCGTCTCTCTAATCAACTTGCGCACTATCTTCGCAAGCAGCAAGTAGGGCCTGAGATTCTGGTAGGGCTGTTCGTTGAGCGTTCGTTGGAGATGATCATTGGCCTGCTGGGTATTCTCAAAGCTGGGGGTGCCTATGTTCCTCTTGATCCAACCTATCCACGTGAACGGCTGGCATTCATCCTGCACGATATTCAGGCACCAATCCTGCTAACGCAAGGATACTTACGAGACGCCTTGCCAGCGTATCATGAGCGCGTAATCTGCCTGGATGGTCAGCGAGAGTGGTTAGCTCAGGAAAACAGCGCAGATCTGCCTGCGATCACCCAACCTGCTAACCTGGGGTATGTGTTGTATACATCAGGCTCGACAGGCAAACCAAAGGGTGTAGCGATGTGTTTATACACACTGACCAACCTGATTGTATGGCAGCGAGCCTCCTATCCAGACGCAGCCAGGTCGCTTCAATTTGCCCCGCTCAGTTTTGATGTCTCATTTCAGGAAATTTTCTCAACGCTCTCTTCAGGAGAAACACTCGTGCTCTCTTCTCAGGAACAGCGGCGTGACTCTGAGGTGCTGTTACAGCTTCTGCGCGAGCAGAGCATTGAGCGGATCTTTGTCCCATTTGTCGCGCTTCAGGCATTGGCGGAAGCAATTGAGCAATTGGACATTCTCCCTGGCAGCCTGCGCGAGATATTTACCGCGGGTGAACAATTGCGCCTCACCCGGTCTATCCGTCATGTACTGGCCAGGCTAGATGATTGCCACATACACAACCACTACGGTCCCTCGGAGTGCCATGTGGTCACCGCGTATGAACTCCCCATGCCATTAGAAAGGTGCGCAGATCTACCGCCTATTGGAAGACCTATTGCTAATGCTGCAATTTATTTGCTGGATAAACATCTTTATCCCGTACCGGTGGGGATTGCTGGGGACCTCTATATAGGTGGCGAGTTGCCTTTAACGCGAGGTTACCTCAATCGGACAGATTTGACTGCTGAACGCTTTATTCCTGATCCGTTTAGTTCAAGGCCTGGCGGGCGGCTCTACGCGACAGGCGACCTGGCACGCTATCTTGAAGATGGCACCATTGAGTTCATTGGCCGCGCCGATTTCCAGGTCAAAGTGCGTGGTTATCGGGTAGAACTGAGAGAGATCGAGGCGGTGTTGGAGCAGCATCCTGGTGTGCGGGAGGCTGTCGTGGTCGCGCGCGAGGAGCGCCCTGGCACGAAACATTTAATGGCTTACGTGATTCCCGTCCCGGCGCAGAAGTTGTTAAGCACTGAGCTTCGTCGCTATTTACTCGAACGTCTTCCCGAATATATGCTGCCATCCGCTTTTGTGTTTGTGCATGTGTGGCCTATGACCTCTAGTGGCAAGATAGACAGACTCGCTTTACCAGATCCAGAACCAGGCAGTTGGGCCACGTCAGAAACCATTGGAGCGCCGCGTGATCCTATTGAGGAGGCCCTGGTAGATATCTGGGCGCAGGTGCTTGGCCGCATGCCTTTGAGCATTTATGCCAACTTTTTTGAGTGCGGAGGACATTCGCTGCTCGCAACGCAGGTAATGTCCCGCATTCGTAGCACCTTTCAAATTGAGCTGCCTCTGCGCACACTTTTTGAGTCATCCACTATCTCTGAGCTTGGGCAGCACGTTCGCGAGTCCGTCACAGGAGAGCACAACAGGAATGTTCCACAACTACGGGCCAGCGCGCGCGATGGTTGCTTGCCTATGTCTTTTGCTCAACAGCGTCTCTGGTTTCTTGACCAGGTGATGCCAGGCAATCCCGCGTATAATCTGCCCGGCGGGCTGCGGCTGAGTGGGCGACTCGATGTGACGATACTGAAGCGCAGCCTGAATGAGATTGTGCAGCGGCACGAGGCATTGCGAACCAGATTTGCTATGCAGCAAGGCCAGCCGGTGCAGATTATTATGCCTGTACTACGTATACCTCTCCCGTGTGTAGATCTGCGAGATATGGCTCGAACTGAGCAAGAGCAAATGCTGCAACGTTTAGCGGATGAAGAGGGTCATCGCCTCTTTGATCTGCATCATGGTTCACTTATTCACAGCATACTGATACGTCTCTCATCCAGAGAACATGTTTTATTGCTTTGCCTGCATCATATTGTCTGTGATGGCTGGTCGCTGGGCGTGTTTTTCCGGGAACTAAGCGCTGTATATGAAGCTTTTTTGCATCAGCAGCCCTCACCTTTACCACCCCTATCCTTGCAATATGCTGATTACGCGTTCTGGCAGCGCGAGTGGTTACAGGGAGAAGTCTTAGAGTACCAGCTTGCTTACTGGAAGCGGGTGCTGGCAGATCTCTCACCGTTGGAACTGCCAACCGATCACCCGCGGCCTGCTATGGCGACCCTGCGGGGAGCTGTCCTGCCAGTGCGTCTGCCTCGGACTCTGAGCCAGGATCTCAAGGCGCTCAGCCAGCGCGAGGGCGTGACGCTCTTTATGCTCTTACTTGCTGCGTTCCAGCTAGTCTTGGCGCGCTATAGCGGGCAGGAAGACATCGCTGTGGGGACGCCGATTGCTAATCGCAATCGCGTAGAGAGCGAAGATTTGATCGGCTTCTTTGTTAATACGCTGGTTCTGCGCGCGAATCTGGCGGGTAATCCCAGTCTGCGCACGTTCTTGAGGCAGGTACGCGAGGTTTGCCTGGGCGCTTACGCTCACCAGGACCTGCCCTTTGAAAAGATCGTTGACGAGCTTCAATTGGAGCGCGATTTGAGTCGCTCGCCGTTGTTCCAGGTGCTGTTTACACTGCATAATCAGCCAGACCTTGCGGTGGACCTGGCTGATTTGCATGTCTCACAACTGGATATAGAACTGGAAGTGGTGAAGTTTGATCTGAGCCTGGCGCTCTCAGAGACAGAACAGGGACTCGTCGGAAATCTGAGGTATTGTTCAGATTTGTTCTCAGCTGCCACAATGGAGCGGATGATGCGCCACTGGCAACATCTTCTCACGGGAATAGTAACGCACCCCGATGCGCGCTTGCACGACCTGCCGCTGCTAACAGAGGAGGAAGAGCGGTATATGTTGCGTGAGTGGAACGCCGCGCAAGGGGAATATACGCTGGAGAGCAGTCTTCCACAGCGCTTTGAGGAACAAGTGAAGCAGAGGCCGGACGCGGTAGCGCTGGTAAGCGGGGAGAGCAGCCTGACCTATGGCGCACTGAATGACCGGGCAAACCAGCTGGCGACCATGTTGCGCAAGCGCGAAAGAGGGCAAGGGAAGGTGGTAGGACTGTGGATGGAGTTCTCGCCCGAATTGTTGATAAGCCTGTTGGGAACGCTCAAGGCAGGTGACGCTTATGTGCCGTTAGATCCAGATACGCCGCCAGAGCGCCTGGCCTTCCTACTGCGGGGCGCCTCTATCGACATTTTACTCGCCCGGCGCCCCCAGATAGCGAGGCTCGAACTGGCACATGAGACGAACGTTATCTGTCTGGAGGAGGTGTGGGAGGAGCTAAAGATGCAGTCGGCGGGAGAGTCAGAAACGCCTGTTGCTCCACAGGAAGCAGCCTATATACTCTATACGTCGGGATCGACGGGACAACCCAAAGGGGTAGTGGTCGAACATCGCCAGGCGCTCAATTATGTGGAGGCGATCAAAAGTCTGCTAGAGATGAAACCCGAGGCGAGCTACGGACTCTTGCAGCCGTTGACAGTGGATTCGAGTCTGACAATGCTGTGGGGTGCGCTGCTCACGGGAGGACGCCTGCTCTTGATTGCAAAGGAGCAGGGGCTAGATCCAGAAGAACTGGCAACAGCCTTCGCGCGGGAGCCCGCAGACTATCTCAAAATTGCGCCGTCACATCTGGCGGCCCTGCTAGCTGGCAAAGAACCTGAAAGATTACTGCCGCGCCGAGGGCTGATCGTTGGAGGTGAGGCTTCGCAATGGAAATGGGCGCGGGAAGTAGCGGCATCTATGCCAGCAGGCCGTATGTATAACCACTACGGGCCAACAGAAGCCACCGTCGGCGTCCTGACCTATCCAATTGGTTTTGCTGAGCCAGTCGGTGCACAAGGTATGCTCACGCCTCCTGGCAGGCCGTTAGCAAAGAACCAGGTATATGTGCTGGACAACTGGCAACGGCCCGTGCCGGTGGGCGTGCCTGGGGAATTATATATTGGAGGCGCACAGGTAGCAAGGGGGTATTTGGGAAAACCAGAGCTAACAGCCGAGCGGTTTATACCAGATCCCTATGGCGGCGAGGTCGGGGCAAGGCTCTATCGGACAGGCGATATTGTCCGTTATCGCGCTGATGGCGTTGTAGAGTTTTTGGGACGACAGGATGAGCAGGTGAAGATTCGCGGCTATCGCGTAGAGCCGGGAGAGATCGCGAGTGTACTCAGTCAGCACCCGGCAGTGAGAGAAGCCCTGGTCGTAGCACAAGAGGCCCTCACGGGGGAGAAACGTCTGATCGCCTACATCCTGAGTCGGGAAGATGTTACTGCTGTCCCCCAGGGTATATTGGAGTTTGCACGCGAACGATTGCCAGAGTATATGCTGCCAGCGGCAATAATCACATTAGAACACTGGCCGCGAACACCAAACTCCAAAATAGATCGGAAA
>CAXUEY010000005.1:54590-73352 GCA_964250225.1 uncultured Ktedonobacteraceae bacterium
CTCTGCCATTGCCAGCGCGCGCGCAGCATTTGACCCCCAAAGTCTCCCAGGCTCCGCGGACAGTTATTGAAACAGTGCTGACAGATATCTGGGCAGAACTGTTGGGTCTGGCACAGGTAGGCGTTTATGATAACTTTTTTGAGCTTGGTGGCGACTCGATTCTCAGCATCAGGATGGTTGCGCGCGCCCGAGAGTCCGGCCTGTATCTTACCCCCAGGCAACTTTTCCAGGAGCAGACTATCGCTAGATTAGCAGCGTTGGTGGAGACATCGCCCGATTTTCATGCATGGAAACAAGAGACAGAGAGTGGCCTGTTCCCTCTGACCCCTATTCAACACCGGTTTTTTGAACAAGCCCTCTCCGAACCACATCACTGGAATCAACCCATCCAATGCCAGCTTTCGTCAGAAGTTGACGAAACATTGCTTGAATCAGCCATACAACAGGTATTTAAGCGCCATCTTATCCTGCAAGCGCACTTTAGTGAGAGTGTGGACGGTTGGCAATTGCTCATGGTCGGCGATTCGACAAGGATTTCTTGGGACAGAATCGACCTGGCGAAGCTTTCTAATGAGGAGCTAGAGTGTTCCCTGGCTGAGCAGGCGACGCAAATCCAGGCCAGTTTGAGACTTACAGAAAGCCCGCTGGGACGTGTTGTGCTCTTTGATCTGGGACAGGAGCGTGGTCGTCATCTACTGTGGGTGATACATCATCTTCTGGTGGACGCGGTCTCCTGGGGCATTCTGTTGGAGGATCTACAGACAGTCTATCAGCAATTGCGGCATGGTCAGGCGCTACAGTTGCCACTGCCGACAACCTCATGCGGACGGTGGGCCAGATTGCTGAAAGAGCATGCGCGCGCACCGGAGTTTGAAGCTGAACGAGCATACTGGCTAGATACCCGCTGGGAGCGAGCATTGTCCATTCCGGTAGATTTTCCCTCAGAAGAAGCAAATAATCGAGAAGAGGCAGCCCGTACAGTGGAAGTGAGTCTGACCGCTGAAGAAACGTATATCCTGTTACAAGAGGTCCCTGGAGTGTATCGAACACAGATCAACGATGCGCTCCTGGCGGCGTTTCTCCAGAGCTTTACCCACTGGACAGGCGAGAAACAGGTCTTACTCTCACTGGAGGGACACGGGCGCGAGGAAATATTTGACGACATCGATTTATCGCGTAGTGTTGGCTGGTTTACTACGCGTTTTCCTGTGCTCCTCTCTCTGGAAACTCCCGATGGAACGGGCTATCTCTCCAGGCCGGGGGAGGTTCTGATGACTGTGAAAGAGCAATTGCGACGCATTCCAAATCATGGCATCGGCTATGGATTGTTGCGCTATCTTAGTGAAGATAAAGAGGCTGTTGCACGCCTGCAAGCACTGCCCGCGCCGCAGGTGAGCTTCAACTATTTTGGACGTATGGACACGGATACGCACGAGGACGCGATGTTCATACTTGAGCACAATGTGTATGGAGCCGCGCGCAGCCTCCAGGGGGCGCGCAGCCACCTGTTGGAGATCAATGGGCAGATCAGCGCAGGCAAACTTACCTTTGATTGGACATATAGCGAACGCATTCACCGCCGTGCTACCGTCGAGAAGCTGGCCACCGACTACATTGAGGCATTGCGGGCACTCATCGCTCATTGCCAATCACCCGAGGCGGGCGCCACAACTCCATCCGACTTCCCTCTCGCGGGGCTGGATGAACAAAAACTTGGTGACCTGGCGAAGCTGATTGAACAAAATAATACATCTCGGGAGGTAACGAGATGAAATTACAAAACGTTGAAGATATTTATGTCCTTAGCTCTATGCAGCAAGGAATACTCTTCCATATACTCTATGAAGACCAGGCGCAAGTATATTTCAGCCAATTTGTCTGCACCATCGAGCAGCCACTGAATAGAGACACCTTTTTTCGGGCGTGGCGGCATATGCTCACTCGTCACTCTGTGCTACGTACTGCTTTTCTCTGGGATGGCCTGGATGAGCCGCTTCAGGTAGTGAGCCAACAGGTCGAACTCCCTTGCACGTATTTGGATTGGCGGGAAATCCCTGAAATGAAGCAGCAAACGCGCCTGGAAGCGTTTCTGGCTGCTGACCGCGCTCGGGGTTTTGACCTTGCTGTTGCACCTTTGTGGCGTCTCTTCCTCATCCAAACGGCGAATCAGACATATACATTCATCTCCAGTTCGTCCCATATACTCATGGATGGCTGGTCGCGCGCGCTGCTCCTGCAAGAAGTTTCTGTATACTATAACGCCAGCCTGCGTGGGCAGACTCCACATTTGCCACGGGCGCACGTCTACCGAAACTATATCGGCTGGCTCCAACGTCAGGACCTCACCAGGGCAGAAGACTATTGGAAGGCCGTGTTACAGGGGTTTGCAACCCCTCTTACACTGGGCAAAGTGCCTGCGGTTATCAAATCTGTTGGGAACGAGCAGAAGCCGTTTTACGCGCGCGCTGAGTTTCGGCTTTCTACCGAGTTGACCACTGCTTTGCAAACATTCACGCGCCAGCAGCAATTAACACTGAATACGCTGGTGCAAGGCGCCTGGGCTATTTTATTAAGTCACTATACCGGTACACAAGATATTGTTTTTGGAGTCACAGTTGCTGGCAGGCCAGCTTCGCTGCCAGGCTCGGATACAATGGTGGGTCTCTTCATCAACACGCTGCCCTTGCGTGTTGATATCTCATCGCATGTACACCTGGCTTCCTGGCTCAAATCTCTGCAAGAACAGCAGTCCGCAATGCTTGAGTATCAATACACACCGCTGGTGCAGATTCGCGGCTGGAGCGACGTTCCCCACGATCAACAGCTTTTTGAAAGTATCCTGGTCTTTGAAAATACGCTCAACGCGGTTTCGTGGGAGCAAGCGGATGAACTGTATTTTCGCGATATGCGAGGTGGCGTAGAGCACACAAACTATCCCCTCACCCTTACCGTAGGGCCTGATAGCGAACTGTTTCTGCGGCTTGCGTATGATGCGAGCCGCTTTGAGGCGGAAGAGACCGCTGGCATGCTCAAGCACCTGCGAAATCTTCTCGCGCATATGGTGGCCAATCCTGGAGCACGTTTGAGTGACCTCTCGCTGCTTTCAATAGAGGAGCGCGACCTCTTGCTTGGAGAGTGGAACCAGACGCAACACATCTATCCCAGCCAGAGTATCCAGGAGCTTTTCGAGGAGCAAGCTGGCAAATCACCCGATGCCATCGCGGTGGTATGTGAGCAGGAACAGATGAGCTACCAGGAACTCAACCGCCGCGCCAACCAGCTCGCCCATGCCCTGCGCGCTCTGGGCGTGACTGCCGAGCAGCGCGTGGGCCTGTGCCTGGACACCAGCCTCGACCTGGTGATCAGCGTGCTGGCCATCCTCAAGGCTGGCGCCACCTACCTGCCGCTTGATCCCAGCTTTCCGGTGGAGCGCCTGGCTTTCTTGCTGCGCGATGCCCAGGCTTGCCTGCTGCTCACTCAGCATTCCTTACTTCCCCTGTTGGCCTCGCTCTCCCTCCCACGGCTCTGCCTGGATCAGGACTGGCCCCAGGTCGCTCGCCAACCCGAGACCAGTCCCACCACGCTCCACCATCCTGCGCTGGGCGCCTATGTGCTCTACACCTCTGGCTCGACCGGTCAGCCCAAAGGCGTGTTGGTGGAACAGCGTGCTCTCCTCAACTATCTCCAGGCCTTGCAAAGCCGCCTGGGACCCGAGCCGATGGGCTGCTGTGCGATGGTGCAGCCCCTGACAGTGGACTTCTGCCTGAGTATGTTCTTCCCGCCGCTGCTCACCGGAGGACAATTGCACCTGATTGCTCGCGAGCACGCCATCGACGCCGCGGCACTGGCTCGCACCCTGCGTCAGCGTCCCGCCGACTCGTTCAAGATCGCTCCCTCCCACCTGGCCGCTCTGCTGACCGGAGCAACGGCGGCTGACCTGCTCCCTCGCCGTTTCCTGATCGTGGGAGGAGAAGCCTCCTCCTGGCCCTGGACCCAGGAGTTGTGCGGCTGGCTGCCAGCGGGCGCTCAATTGGTAAATCATTATGGACCTACCGAGACAACGGTGGGAGTACTCACCTACCGCGTGGAGGTAGGAGCACCAACTCCGCGGGGAGAGTCTACTCCCTTAGGTCGGCCGCTGGCTAATATCCAGACCTATGTGCTGGATCGAGCAGGACGCCTGCTGCCCCCAGGGATCGTGGGAGAACTCTACCTGGCAGGCGCCAACCTGGCACGAGGGTACCTGGGCCGTCCAGATCTGACCGCGGAGCGTTTTGTGCCTCATCCCTGGAGCCGGGAGCCGGGAGCACGCCTCTATCGGACGGGCGACCTGGTGCGGCAGCGGACCGATGGCACCCTGGAGTTTGTCGGACGCATCGATGAGCAGATCAAGCTGCGGGGCTATCGCATTGAGCTGGGAGAGATCGAAGCGGTGCTGCGACAGCATGAGCAGGTGAGAGAAGCGCTGGTGCTGGCGCGGGAAGCGGGACAAGCAGGAGAGAAGCGCCTGGTGGGCTATGTGGTGCTGCACGAGGGCAGTGCCTGTGATCGGCACGCCTTGCGCGACTGGTTGCAGCGCCAGCTCCCCATGTATATGGTGCCCACGTCGCTGGTGCTGCTGGACGCCTTGCCGCTCCTCCCGCATGGCAAAGTGGACCGCCGCCGCCTGCCCGCTCCAGAGTTTGACCAGCAGCTTCTGGATGAGGATACTTTGTTGCCTCGTAACCCTGTCGAGGAAATGCTTATCGATGTGTGGAAGAAGACGCTGGGGATCAAACAAGTTGGCGTTCATAGCAACTTCTTTGAAGCAGGTGGGCACTCCCTGCTGGCTATTCGGACAATTTCTCATCTGCGCAAGTTGTTTCACAGAGAACTGCCACTGAGAAGTCTTTTCGAGGCGCCAACTCCCTCGGCCCTGGCAGCATACATTCTTGAGCAGCTTCAAGAGACACATAAGGAACTGCAGGCCCCTCCGCTGGTTAGAGTGGCCCGATCAGAGACACTTCCTCTTTCATTTGCACAACAACGGCTCTGGTTTCTGGATCAGCTTGAGCCAGGCATCTCCCTGTATAATGTACAGGCCACGCTCTTGCTCAAGGGGCCGCTTGACATTGCAGCCTTTGAGCGGAGCATTCAAGAGATAGTGCGCCGCCACGACATCCTTCGTACCACTTTTATCGCCGTTGATAATACACCGCAACAGCGCATTGCTTCTGATATCTCTGTGCCGCTGCCTGTAATAAACTTGCAGGATCTCTCATCTGATGCACAACAGGTTGAGCTACGTCGCCTGGCGGTGCAGGAGGCAAGGCAATCCTTTGATCTGGCCTACGGCAAGCTTTTGCGTGTCACCCTCTTGCGCCTGACCGCTCAGAAGCATATGTTCTTTTTGACTTTGCATCATATCGTCTCTGACGAATGGTCGCTGGAGATATTTTGGCGCGAGTTGGATATTTTTTACCGCGCGTATGCACATGGCGAGCCTTCTCTCGTGCCAGAATTGCCGATTCAGTACGCCGATTTTGCGCACTGGCAGCGTCAGTGGCTTCAGGGTGAAGTGTTACAAACCCAGCTGGACTACTGGCGAGAACAACTGCGTGGTGCCCCACCTATGCTGGGGCTTCCAACAGACCACCAGCGTCCTACGCTTCCCACCTTCCAGGGAGGTACTGTTCCTTTCCAACTATCAAAACAGATGAGCGAAGCACTCAAGGAGTTGAGCCTCCGCGAAAGTGTGACGCTATTTATGACACTGCTCGCCGCCTTCCAAACGCTGCTGGCTCGCTATACTCGGTTGGAAGATATCGTCGTTGGCACACCAATAACGAATCGTGCGCGTGTCGAGACCGAAAATCTGATCGGCTTCTTTCTCAATACCCTCGTCTTGCGCACAGACCTCTCAGGCAATCCCACTTTTCAGGAGCTTCTGCGCCGGGTGCGCGAAGTAGCTCTCCAGGCCTACACACATCAAGATTTACCCTTTGAGAAATTGGTAGATGAACTGTCTCCCGAACGTGCCCTGAGTCGCAATCCGCTTTTTCAGGTAATGTTTATCTTACACGATGACTCACCAGAATCATTTAAGCTAGCTGATTTAACGCTCGAAACAGTGTTCATCGAAAGAGATGTCACAAAGTTTGACCTGACACTTGTCCTGGGGCATAGTTCCAATAGTCTTGAGGGGATGTTCGCGTATAATTGTGATCTCTTTGAGGTCTCCACAATTGAGCGGCTTGCTCAGCACTTCCAGATCTTGTTAGAAGGGATCGTGGCAAATCCTCAACAGCGTATATGTGAACTGCCCCTGCTCACAGCGTCTGAGCGCAGGTCGTTGCAAGAGTGGAATTCTACCAAAGAAACCTATCCGTACCATATCTATCTGCATGAGATGGTAGAAGCACAGGTGGAACGGACACCAGATGCCATCGCGCTGGTATGGGAGCATGAGCAGGTGAGTTACCAGGAACTTAATCGGCGCGCCAACCAGCTCGCCCATTGGCTGCAGCGGCAGGGGATTGGGTTGGAGACGCGGGTTGGTGTGTGTCTGGAGCGTACCGCTGATCTCGTCGTGAGCCTGTTGGCCGTGCTCAAGGCAGGAGGGACCTATGTGCCCCTTGACCCTACCTATCCGGAGGCCCGGCTTGCCTTCATGCTCGCTGACTCCCAGGCGAATCTCGTGCTTACCCAGCCTCAGCTGCGTTCACAGCTACCCACCTCCACTCAGGGAGTCCCATCGCTCGTGTGCCTGGAGGAGGTTCGTGAGCAGATCAAGGTACAACCCGTCACCAATCTTGCACCTTCTCTCCATCCAGAACAGAGTGCCTACCTCATCTATACTTCTGGTTCAACGGGGCAAGCGAAGGGAGTGGCTATTCGTTATCGCAGTGTTACCAACTTGCTGAGTTGGGCGCAAGCAACCTACTCAGTTCAGGACCTGGCGGGAGTATTGGCCGCGACCTCAATCTGCTTCGATCTCTCAATTTTTGAACTCTGGGTGCCCTTGAGTAAGGGGGGAAGTGTCATCTTAGCGGAGAACCTCTTGCAAGTGCCCCGGTTGCCTGCTCGTTCGCGTATCACCTTGTTCAATACTGTGCCATCCGTGCTCAATGAGCTGCTGCGAGCGGAGGGATTGCCAGCCTCCACGCGGGTGGTCAACCTGGCGGGAGAAGCATTGCCCGCCAGCCTGGTGGAGCAGCTCTATGCACTTGGCACCGTCGAACAGGTCTACAATTTGTATGCGCCATCGGAGACGACGACCTACTCGACGGCGAGCGTACTCCCCAGAAATCTAGCAGGACAGATTCCAAGCATTGGCCGTCCGATTGCCAATACCCACGTCTACCTACTCGATGACTCCCTACAGCCGGTACCCATAGGAGTTGTAGGAGAGGTCTACCTTGGTGGCATGGGCGTAGCCCGTGGCTACTGGCATCATCCTGAGCTCACAGCAGAGCGCTTTGTGCCCCATCCGTTTGCCACGGAGCCGGGGGAGCGGCTCTATCGCACTGGGGACCTGGCTCGCTATCGTCGAGATGGTCATCTGGAGTTTATTGGTAGGCGTGACTCTCAGGTCAAGGTGCGCGGCTTTCGCATTGAGGTAGGGGAGATCGAGGCGGTGTTGCGGCAGCACGAGGAGGTGAGGGAAGCATTGGTAGTGGCGAGGGAGCAGGAAGGAGGAGGAAAGCGCCTGGTGGGCTATGTGGTACTGCGTGAGGGTAGTACGTGCCGCTGGGAAGAGGTGCGAGGCTGGTTGCAGCGTCAGTTGCCCGCGTATATGGTTCCCACGGTATTAGTAGTGCTGGACGCGTTGCCGCTCACCCCACATGGTAAAGTGGACCGCAGCCGCTTGCCTGACCCGATATGGGAAAGCGTACTCCTCCAGGACGACGCGGAACCTGTGACACCATATGAAAAGATCCTGTCCGACATCTGGGCCGAAGTTTTAGACGCTGGGCGAGTGGGTATCCATACGAACTTTTTCCAGGCCGGGGGAGATTCGATTCTGACCTTGCTGATTATCGCGCGCGCCCGAAGTCAGGGGCTTATCATCACACCTAAACAGGTTTTCCAGTACCAGACAATTGCAGAACTGGCAGTTGCGGTTGAACGCGAGATGGCTACTGCCTTTCTTTCGGAGGAGCAGGAACAAGGCACCGTGCCTTTCCTTCCCTGGCAGTCCTGGTTTTTCGAGCAACAATTCTCTGACCCTCATCATGCAAATCAGGTTGTTTGCCTGGAGATCGCTGAGCAATGCCTCACTCGGGAGGTACTCAAGGCGGCCATTGCTCGCCTGATTGAGCGGCACAGCGCTCTGCGCCTGCGTTTTGCGCGCCGATCTCAGGGCTGGGAGCAATACATTGCACCATTAGAAACACGCATAGACTTACTGGTGGATGTGCTGGATGTCAGCATGCTTTCAGTTGCCGAGCAAACACTGGCTATTGCCGAAGCTACCAGGAGAGTTCAGGCAACGCTGAACCTGGAGACAGGACCACTGTTGCGCGCTATCCATGTAACGCGCCATGCCCTGGAGCCAGAGCTGCTGCTGCTTATTGCCCATCCTCTCGCAGTGGACAACGTTTCCTGGCATATTCTGTTGGAAGACCTGGAACGTATCTATAATCTGCTGGTGCAAGGCATTGCAACGCCCATACCACCTGAGGCTCCTCTCTTCAAAAAATGGTGCGAGCGCTTGTATGCCTACGCGAACTCACCAGGTCTCTTTCAGGAAATGTCCCACTGGACTGGACTTGCACAGCATCAGGATGCATCTCTGCTGCCGCTGGATTTTGATGTCAAGTGGCCAACCGATCTGGAGATCCCCAGAAGCTATACATATCGCTCTTTGGAGGTTGAAGAGACCAGGGCGCTTCTGCAAGATGTTCCTGTTGTTTACCATACCCAAACTCAGGATCTTCTTTTAACCGCCTTGCTGCTCGCCTTTGCTCCCTGGCTGGGTCGGTATAAACTGCTGGTGAACCTGGCAGAATCTGGCCGTCAGAAGCTTTTCAGCGATATCGATGTCTCACACACTGTGGGGCAGTTCACCAGTGTGTATCCTGTTTTGCTTGATCTGGAGCATCTGACACCCTCGCCATTGGCGCGCATTGACCTCGGACAGGCGCTAAAAGCTCTTAAAGAACAGCTACATAGTATACCTCAGCATGGATCTGGTTACCGTGGACTGCGCTTTTTGCATACAGATCACACCACACGGCTGCAATTAGCAGCAATCCCACACCCGTGGATAAGTTTCAGTTTCCTGGGAGCATTAGATGACACACAGCGTGCTGGCAGCGCTGGTTGGCGCCGGTTGCCTCAGGTCAATCCTGGCTCTTTGTTCAGCGACCAGGGACAGCATCTCCTGGATGTGTGTGGGTTCATTGCCGATGGTCGGCTGCACATGTACTGGCAGTTTAATGAACGTACTCACCGCATCTCGACCATTGAATTGCTAGCCGAACGTTGTCTGGAAAGGTTGAGAACACTGATTACGTATTGTTGCACGCTCGACACAGGAAGCTACACCCCATCTGATTTCCCTGAACTGGGACTCAGCCAGGCAATGTTGGATAAAGCTCTTGGAAAGCTGCGCCCTCCAAAGAAAGGGGCACAACCGTGAGCAGAGAAAAAGAGATCAAAACGGATCTTTGGGAAAGGGATGCAGAGAATCTCCTCTGCTCTGATGTGGAACGCCTCCACATTTTCATCTCTCCTAAAATGGCATATTGAGAAAATACCGGCGCATTTTGTATAGAAAGTGAAAGAGGAAAAATGGAGACTACATCGGTTTCTTCTGCCGAAGATAAGAAAGCGCGCACATGGTTCTCGCGTTTGCTCATTAATCGGAATTACGCGCTATTGTGGGTCGCTCTGTCTACCTCCAGATTCGGCAATATCATCTTTGATATCTCGATCCTCCTCTGGGTTGCAACGACCCTGGCCAGAAACGCTCCCTGGGCAGCTTTTGCCGTAGGATCGCTGGCATTCTTGCCACAATTGACTTCACTTGTAGTAGCCACCGGTGCCGGTGTTTTTGTTGACCGTTGGAATAAACGGCGCACGCTGCTCGTCATGGATGGCGCGCGCACTATAGTGGTCCTCTTACTCGTTCTGGCAACTGGTATTCTCCCTCTACCCTTTGCGGCGGGAAGTGATGCGGCCTCACTTTTCCAGCTTTTCTGCCTGTTATTTGTAGTGATGTTAATAAGTGTTTGTAATCCTTTTGTCAATGGAGCAATCATCGCCTTTTTGTACAATATTCTGGATGAAGAGGATTTCTCCAGGGCTTTTGGGCGTACACAATTCACGAGCAACATGTCTGCCATTATTGGTCCGCCATTAGCAGCAGCGCTTTTCTTTACTGTTGGCATACAGGCATCTATTATTCTTGATGCGCTCACCTTTGGGATCTCGTTTGGGTGTATTTTCTTGATACGCGCTACTCTTTCGGGAGAAACTGCGGAAAGCGAAGAAGAGGCTACACCACAGAAAAAAGATTTTCTCCAGGATTTGCTCACTGGCTTGCGTTTTGTTGCTGGAAACACCGTTCTTGTGGCTATAGGGATAGCGACGGTTCTCACAGCACTCGGCGTGGGCGCCTTGACTGTGCTCAGCATCTTTTTTGTGACCAATAATCTGCACAGCTCGCCTGCGTATTATCCGTTCCTGGACGTTGGCTTTGGCATTGGTGCTATGATAGGAGCGATCTTAGGGCCACCCTTGCGACAAAAGTTCGGCCTCTTGAAAGTATTCTGGGCACCAACCCTCGTTATCGGAGCGCTGGTCTTGATCTTTGCGCGACTGACCAATATTTGGGTTGCCTGTGCCTTGATGGGCTTGATAGGAATGTCGCAGGCTGTCTTTCTAGTCGCACTTGGTCCACTGGCCATGAAGGTCACGCCGCGCGAACTGATTGGGCGAACCAATGCTTTCATGGGCCAGTTGAATATGCTTGCTACAGCGATCTCCGTGACAATTGCAGCATATGTGATAGCTGCACCGTTCCATAACAAGCACCTGCCGCTGGTAGGTATTGACCTGGGTCCAATTGACGCCATTTTTACAGCCGCAGGCATTTTGATCATTACCAGCGGGCTGTGCTCTATGGTCACTTTAAACCACTACGAGGCGGCAGAGGCACAGGGGCAACCGGAACGTAGTAAGAGATTCATCAGAAAGAGACAATTCGCAATCTCCAGTATGGGGCTCCTTCTAGCTATTCTCTCTACTCTGCCTGTAGCCTTCGCCTCGCCACGCTATCAAACAACCACCCAACTTCAGACAGTGCAGGGGAGACCACCTGATGGCCAGGTCGTTCAAGGGCTAAAATGTGAATCGACGGTGGGTTCCACGGTGAAAGCGAATATTCACCTGAGCCTCTATATCAATAACGAGGCTGTGGCTATACCTGCCGGGATCGGTATTGTCGCTCCTCCACAACCAGGCGTGAACGCGCTGGTCTCCAAGGGCAAACTTAACTGTCTCTACCCTTTGCATGTGTATGAGAATGATAACATTATTCATGCAGAGTTGTTCGACAACCGGACATATACTCTGGGTCAGTTCTTCGAAATCTGGGGGCAACCACTGGATCAAACACACATTCTGGGCTATACAGCCAACCAGGATCAAAAAATTACTTTCGAAGTTTTTGCTGAAAATGGGACACAGCATCCCGTCACGGGTGACCCCCGTGCAATTCCCCTGGTGGAACATGAAACAATTGTTGTGTTGCTGAATAGTCCCCTGATTCATCCTACTCCTTTCACTGATTGGAATGGAATCTGATAGGGAAAAGGAAATTTCTTTGTTCCCTCTCTTTTGGAGTTTAGTGAGCAATGACAGTGGATAGACAAAATAATATACATTGGAGGCAAGCTAAATGACTACTGAAGCTATTGAAAATATCTATGCTCTCTCCCCCATGCAACGTGGCATGCTTTTTCATACACTGTATGCACCACGTTCGGGAGTATATATAGATCAGCTTGTGTGCCGAATAGAGAGCGGGCTGGATATGGAACTCTTTCATCAAGCGTGGCAGCGTGTCATTTTGCGGCACCCTCCGTTGCGGACTTCCTTTCTCTGGGAAGGAATGGATGAACCAGTACAGGTGGTCTATCGCTCTATCGATCTCCCCTGGCAAGAATACGACTGGCACGATCTCCCCGTATCCCAACGAGACGCTTGCCTGGAAAGGATGATCACAGAGGATCGTGCACAAGGCTTCGATGTCTCTCAAGCGCCCCTGATGCGGTGTATATTCTATCATCTCTCTGATGGAAGCTATTATTTCATCTGGACGCGTCACCATATTTTGTTGGATAGCTGGTCAACCTCAGCTATTGTACAGGAGGTCTCGACTGCCTACGCAGCCTTGCGTGACGGCCAGGAACCAGTTCTGGAGCCACGGCGACCTTTCCAGGAATATATCTCCTGGCTGCGTCAACAAAACACCGAAAACGCCGAGACCTTCTGGCGGGCGTATTTGCAAGGGTTTACCACTCCCACATCATTGCCCATGCCAGACTATAGCAAGGATCAGGCTGTGCCCTCTTCTGGCGCGGGCACATCACAAGGCGATATCCTGGCCCAGGGCCGTCTTCAGGGTGGCAGGCCGGTTCAGTTGCGCGGCCTTACCGTTGCACCGGAGAATGTTGCCGCGTGGCGTGCTTTCGCGGGTCGCTATCAACTTACCCTCAATACGCTGCTTCAGGGAGCCTGGGCGCTTATTTTAAGCCGGTATAGTGGCGAGTGCGATGTGGTCTTTGGCGCTACGGTTGCTGGACGTCCGACTGAGCTTGTAGGGTCCGAGAAAATGGTAGGATTATTTATCAATACGTTACCGGTGCGAGTACGAGTGCCTCCTCATGAGGAACTGCTCTCCTGGCTGGCCCGCTTACAAGAGCAGCAGGTAGAAGCACGCCAGTATGAATATAGTCCCCTGGTTCAGGTGCAGGGATGGAGCGAGATGCCGCGGGACCGCTCACTTTTTGAAAGCCTGGTCGTTTTTGAGAATTATCCGCTGGAGAAAGCAAGTGATGCGGAACAAGGCGATAGCATGCGTATTTCCGCGGCACAGTCTCTGGGGCAGACAAACTATCCCCTGGTTCTGATTATCTCAGCCACCAGGGCCGCGTCCAACGCCCTGAAATTGCAGCTAGGTTATGAAACAACGCGCTTCTCAACGTCCATTATTGAGCACCTGTTGGAACAACTGCATACCATCCTGAATGAAATGACCCAACATCCTACCAATCGTCTGGGGAATATTTCTTTGCTGACAGAGGAAGAACAACACTTTCTCCTCAGCAAGTGGTATGGCAACCAGGAACCACGGAACACAGATGCCACAGTTATGGATATATTTCAAAAGCAGGCTCGCTCCATGCCAGAGAAGGTTGCCCTTGTCTGTGGAGACAATTCTCTCACGTATGAAGAACTGGAACGCCGTGCCAATCAGCTTGCGTCTTACCTGCGTCAACAGGGCATCGGGCGCGAGGACTGCGTGGGCGTTTGTATGGAACGCTCGTGCGAACTGGCTATAGCGCTCCTGGGAGTCATGAAGGCCGGTGGAGTGTATCTCCCACTTGATCCAGGCTCACCTGCACAGCGCCTGGACTTTATGCTTTCTGAAGCAAGCGTCTCCCTGGTACTGACTCGAACAACACATCTGAAACTTTTCGCGGCCTCTGCCATGAGAACGTTTTGCCTTGAGGCAGGACAGGGGCTTCCCGTGGACAACAATATCGATCTTCTCGCGGCTGAGTTCCATCCGGCAAATGCAGCCTATGTCATCTACACCTCTGGCTCAACCGGCAGGCCGAAAGGGGTAGTGATCTCGCACCAGGCGTTGCTGAATCATATGCAGGCGATGAGCGCTACCTACAATCTTCAAGCCAGGGATCGCATCCTGCAATTCGCGTCAATGAATTTCGATGTCTCCCTGGAAGAACTCTTTCCAGCCTGGGCTTTGGGGGCGAGCGTTATAATGTGGCCGGAGGCACTGGTGCCCGATCCTGCCCAATTCTCGGCATTCGTTGCGAGAGAGGGGTTGAGCGTATTAAACATCCCTTCCTCTTACTGGCACGAATGGGTTGGCGAATTAGCGCGCCCCGGAGCACTCCTCCCCCCCAGCCTGCGCCTGGTAGTCATTGGGAGTGAGAAGGCTTCATCCGCGCGTCTCGTGCTGTGGCAGCGCGTAGTTGGTGAGCGAGTGATGCTTGCTCACGCATATGGGCTGACAGAGACGACCATTACCACTCTGGTCTACCAACCTTCTCTGGTTCAGGGATGGGAGAAAACGCGTCCGCTTCCCATAGGGCAACCGCTGGCTAATATCCAGGCATATCTATTGGATGAGCGTTTGCAGCCGGTACCCATTGGTGTTCCTGGCGAACTATATATTGGTGGCGAGTGCCTGGCACGCGGCTATTTGCGGAATGCCTCGCTGACGGCGGAGCGCTTTCTGCCTCATCCCTATTCTGACATACCAGGCACACGCATCTATCGTACCGGGGATCGTGCTCGCTACCTCCCAGACGGTCACTTTGAGTTGCTTGGGCGTAGAGACGGACAAGTCAAACTACGAGGATTCCGCATTGAACCCGCTGAGATTGAGGCTCGATTGTTACAGCACCCTATAGTACGTGAGGCGCTGGTGGTTGCACGCGAAGATAGCCCTGGCCTTCCTATGCTTGTCGCTTATATCGTGGTGAACGAGCAAGCCTCAGCATTCCTGGAACAACTGCGTCAGCATCTTCAGGAGAGCTTGCCCCCGTATATGATCCCATCCTTCTTTGTGCCGCTGGAGACGTTGCCCCGTACCTCCACAGGCAAGGTTGATCTGTCCATGCTTCCTGCACCTCATCAAAGGCTGGTGCAGTTGGACGCCTATATTGCTCCTCGCACACCTATGGAGGAGATTTTGGCCGCTATTTGGAGCGAGGTTCTGCGCA
The DNA here is from genome assembly GCA_964250225.1 of uncultured Ktedonobacteraceae bacterium. Lineage (GTDB taxonomy): Bacteria > Chloroflexota > Ktedonobacteria > Ktedonobacterales > Ktedonobacteraceae > Paraktedonobacter. The sequence continues at coordinate 69,551 of CAXUEY010000005.1, forward strand.
TGGAACGTGTTGGCCGTTTTGACCATTTCTTCAAACTCGGCGGCCATTCGTTGCAGGCAACCCAGGTTGTGGCTCGTCTGCGCGAGATACTCCAGATCGAACTCCCTGTGCGCGCTATCTATGACGCTCCCACCATCGCGTCTCTTGCAACGCGCATTGAGCAACGGCGGCAACCAGCCTCGGGACTCTCTATCCAGGCACTTACACGCGAGGAACGCGCGAAACAGCTGCCCCTCTCGTTTGCACAGCAGCGGCTCTGGTTCCTGGACCGGTTTCAGCCCGGCAGTGCTTTCTACACCCTCCCTAATATGCTCTATTTACGGGGTTCGCTGGATGTGGCAGCCCTGAAACAAAGCCTGCAAGATCTTGTCCAGCGCCATGAGATCTTACGTACCACCTTCATCGTAAACGCTGGCCAGCCAATGCAGGTGATTGCTCCACAGATGCACCTGGCCCTGCCAGTTGTTCAGCTTCTGGGAACCGAGAGCATGGATGGGCGGGAGGAGATGGTTGATGCGCTGGCCCGCGACGAGGCTCAACGCCCGTTCGACCTGGAGCGCGGCCCGTTGGTGCGCGCTCTGCTCTTGCGATTGAATCCGCGGGAACATGTGTTTTTGCTTACATTGCACCATATTATTGCCGATGGCTGGTCTATCGAGATTCTGTTGCGGGAATTCAGCGCATTCTATGCCTCGTATGTGCAAAGTCAACCTATCAGGTTGCCAGAACTGCCATTTCAGTACGCGGATTACGCTGTTTGGCAACGTGCATGGCTGCAAGGCGCTGTGCTGGAGCAACAACTTGCCTACTGGCAGCATCAACTTCAGAATGCTCCCGCCATGCTGGAATTGCCAACTGATCGCCCGCGTCCCCCGGTCCAGACCTATAAAGGCGCGCGTTATGCCTTCCAACTGCCCCTCTCCCTGTCCCAACGATTACAAATATTGAGCCGTGAAGAGGGAGTTACGCTCTTTATGACCCTGCTGGCCGCGTTTCAGACCCTGCTTTTCCGCTATAGCCAGCAAACCGATATTGTGGTCGGCACGCCGATCAGTGGTCGTGTACGCCGAGAGATTGAGGATACGATGGGGCTGTTTCTCAATATGCTGGCCTTGCGCACTCAATTACATGCAGATCTGACTTACCGTGATCTGTTATATCACGTGCGTGACGTAGCTTTGGATGCCTATATGCATCAGGACCTCCCCTTTGAAAAGCTGGTTGAGGAAGTACATCCTGAACGCAGCCTCAGTCATACGCCGCTTTTCCAGGTTATGTTTGTTTTGCAGAATACTCCGGGCCACGCTGTAGACTTGCCAGGGCTGTCCCTCCAAACCTTTGGGGGCGAGAGCGGAACCGCCAAGTTTGACCTCGTCCTGGGGATGCGCGAAACCGCGCAGGGATTGCGCTGTAGTATGGAGTATAGTACAGATCTCTTTGATCGGGACACAGTGGCGCGCATGATGGGACATTTTCAGACGTTGTTGGAGGGCTGCGTTGCCAATCCCGCCTGCCGCCTGGCTGATCTGCCCTTATTGACACCACCAGAGCGGCAACAACTGCTGATTTCGTGGAATCCCGCGCAGGCGCTATTCTCGCTGAAATGCATCCATCATATCATTGAGCATTGGGCACATAAAACGCCCGACGCGCTCGCACTGGTTGATGACGGGCAACAAATCACCTATGCTGTTCTCAATCACCGGGCTAATCGCCTGGCTCACTATCTGCAACGCCTGGGAGTGGGACCGGAGAGCCTGGTGGGGCTTCTCATGACTCGTTCGCTGGATGCCATTATAAGCATTTTGGGTATCCTCAAGGCTGGCGGCGCATATGTTCCTCTCGATCCCGATGCTCCCCAGGAGCGCCTGGCTTTGTTGCTCAAGGAAACGGCCTGCGCGGGTTTACTGACACAACACAACCTCTCCGTGCGTCTGCCTGCTCTTGCTGTGCCTTTTATTCTGTGCCTGGATACCACAGAGGACATCGCTGCCTACCCTGATTCCAATCCCACCAGCACCGTTCAGCCAGAGAACCTTGCCTATGTGATTTATACTTCTGGCTCGACAGGTCAGCCAAAGGGAGTTATGGTCACACATGGAAGCGCCTGTCACCTTGCGGCGTCTCAGGTACCTATCTTTGGTAACACAACCGATATCCGGGCCTCGCAGTGGATCTCTTTGAGCTTTGATGCCTCGCTCTCTGAGATTCTTACCACATTTCAGGCCGGTGCGACTCTCTGCCTGGCCGCTCATGATCGGCTTCAGTCGGGGGCTGAACTCCTGGCTTTCTTACGACGGGAAGCCATTACAAATCTCTCATTGCCTGTTTCCATGCTGGCTCTCCTACCCAAAGCGGAACTACCCTGCCTGCGCACCATCGCTGTTGGTGCTGAATCTCTGCCGGACGAGCTGGTTGAGCGCTGGGCACCTGGGTATCACCTCCTCAATGCCTACGGACCCACCGAGACTACTGTCTGTGCTACTGTTGCCGAGTGTGTGGCTGGTCAGCCACCTACAATCGGACATCCACTGTCACATGTTCAGGTGTATATCCTGGACCACTCGCTCCAGCCGTTGCCCGTGGGCATTCCAGGGGAACTCTATATTGGAGGACTGGGGGTGGCGCGTGGCTATCTTAGAGACCCTGTTCTTACCGCGGAACTCTTTCTTCCTCATCCTTTTAGCACTATTCCAGGTATGCGCTTGTATCGTACACGCGACCTGGTACGCTATCGCCCCGATGGCTCTATCGAGTTTCTCGGACGTGTAGACAGCCAGGTGAAAGTGCGAGGATATCGCGTCGAACCGGGGGAGATCGAAGCGGTGTTGGCCAGCCATCCCGCTGTGTGTAATGCCGCGGTCAACGTGCAAAAAGATTCTCAAGAGGTTTCGCACCTGGTTGCCTACGCCATGCCGACGGAACAGGCACATACCCTCTCTCCCCAGGAACTGCGCACCTACTTACAGGAGCGCCTTCCCGACTATATGGTCCCCACGCATGTGCTGCTTCTGAAGGAGTTTCCACTATCATCCAATGGCAAAATTGATCGGCGCGCGCTTCCACCTCTCGATTGGCAACGAGAGCCAGACGCTGAACATATCTTTGTCGCGCCTCGCAATGTTGTAGAACAGAAACTCGCTGACATCTGGGCCGAGGTCTTAGGTCTTGAGCTTATAGGTATTCATGACAATTTCTTTGCGTTGGGCGGCGATTCCATTCAGACTATTCAGATTAGCGCGCGTGCGCAACAGGCCCATTTATATCTGACTCCCAGGCAGATCTTTCAATGGCAGACCATCGCTGAACTGGCGGCAGTAGTAAACCTCACGCCTGTAGCGGTCGCTGAACAAGGGACAGTCACAGGTACTGCTGCCCTGACACCTGTTCAGTACTGGTTCTTCGAGCAGGACCTGCCCGCACCCGATCACTATAACCAGGCACTGCTGCTGGAAAGTTCTGAGACGCTGGATGCTGCTTTATGGGAGCAGGCGCTGGCTGCTCTGCTGCGCCAGCACGACGCCTTGCGCCTCTGTTTCTCACACATAGGGACAGGCTGGCAGCAGCGGTTTGGCAGCCTTGAAGAGGTTGGCTCGCCGCGTCTACTCCATATCGACTACGCCTCCCTCTCTCTCCAGGAACAGGACGAGGCTATACAAACGGTCTCGGCTGATCTGCACGCGAGCCTCTGTTTGGAACGCGGCCAGTTACTTTGCTCCGGGTTGTTTGAAGCGGGCCCGACTCGTCGGCAGCGTCTGCTCTTGATCATTCACCACCTGGTTGTTGATGGCATCTCCTGGAA
>CAXUEY010000006.1:0-12787 GCA_964250225.1 uncultured Ktedonobacteraceae bacterium
ACTCAACATATCGCGTAAAAGTGCTACTTCTGGTTGCATTTCGCCTTGTGCGCTGGTTGTGCTTTGACTGAGGGGCAGCGTCATTGTTGACTTTATCCCGTTTTGCGCTCTGCCCTCTCTTTGCCCATCAGCAGGAGCAGATGCTACTCTGCCTGATTGTTCTCCATCGGATGGCTGTCGTGCAGGGACGTTGGAGCCATTCAGCACGTCCGCTATGACCTGCAACGCGTGGGCCAGTTGCTCGCGGCTTATCACCAGCGGGGGCAGCAGACGCAGCACGCGCGGACCCGCTGGCAGGGCCAGGATGCCGCGTTCGCACAGGTACTCAAGATAGGGTTGGACCTTTGCGTTGAGTTCAAGGCCCAGCAACAGGCCGAGTCCACGCACCTCGCGGATCAAGGGCGAGTGTATCTCGCGGAGACGTTGCAGGGCGTACTCGCCCAGTTCCGCAGCACGCGCGGCCAGGTCTTCGCGTGTGAGAATGTCCAGAGTGGCCAGGGCGGCTGCACAGACCACGGGATTGCCGCCGAAGGTCGAGCCGTGGACGCCCTTTGTGACGCGTCCGCTCTCCTGCACTCGCGTGCCCAGGCAGATGGCTCCCATCGGCAGACCGCCTGCCAGCGACTTGGCCAGGCAGAGGATATCTGGTTCCAGATTGTAGTGCTGGCAGGTGAAGAGGCGTCCCGTGCGCCCAAAGCCCGTCTGCACCTCGTCCACAATCAGTAGCGCGCCCCGTTCGCGACAGAGCGCGGCCAGTCCGTTGACATACTCCTGTGTGGCCACGTGAACGCCGCCCTCGCCCTGGACCAGCTCGATCAGCACGGCGGCGGTATCATCGCCGATAACCTCTCTGGCGGCCTCCAGGCTGTTATAGCGGATATGTGTGAAGCCGGGGACCAGCGGCGCGAACGGCTCGCGATAATGTGGTTCCCACGTGGCTGAGAGTGCGCCCAGGCTGCGCCCGTGGAAGCCGCGCAGGGTGGCGACTATGCCCGCGCGCCCTGTTGCCAGGCGGGCAAATTTGAGCGCGCCCTCAATCGCCTCGGTCCCGCTATTGCAGAGGAAGATGCGCGCCCGCTCCATGGGGACCAGCGCCGCCAGCCGCTCCAGGAGCAGCGCCCGCGTGTCGTTGTAGACGATCTCAGGGCAGGTGATCAGGCGTAGAGCCTGCTCAGCGATGGCTGCCGCGATCTCTGGCTGTCCGTGCCCCAGGTTGGCCACACCATGACCCGCCACGCAATCAATATATTCGCGTCCATTTTCATCCCATAGTAGCGCGCCCTGCCCGCGTACAATCACGACGGGCCGTTTACTGTAAACCCCGCTGGTGTAGGTATCTTCGGTTTCGATAGTTGTATGGGTTGTTGCGAGCATTGCTCTATTCCTTTCTTTTCGATGCTATGGTTGCGCTGATGGGCTGGCTGGCTTTGCAGGCGCCGCGAGCAGGACAGGCGCGAGCAGTGTTGTCGTTTCAATCACGGTCCCCGCACCCTTGAGCAGTTCATTCAGTGGGGCATTGCCGATGCAGACGCGCTGGACGCCGTGTTGCAATGCTTCGCTGGCACCGAGGATTTTCTTGCGCATGCGCCCCTGCGCGTAGTGTGCGTACTGCTCCAGTTGCTCGGTTTCGATCTGATGGATCAGCGTCTCCGGGTTGTGGGGGTCGCGCAACAGACCGGCTACATTGGTCACAATAGCCAGTTCAGCGGCTCCCAGCGCGCCCGCGATGGCCGCGGCTGTGCGGTCCCCGTCGACATTGAGCCGCTCGCCCTCGTGGCTCAGGGCCAGGGGCGCGACGACTGGCACGTAGCCCGCGTCCAGCAGGGTGTCCAGCAGATGGGTATTGACCTGCTCGATCTGGCCCGTGTAGTCGTCGCGCACGATCTGCACGCGTCCATCAGGTGTGAGCGCGCGAATGGCTGTTTTGCGCCGGGCCAGCAGCAGACGACCATCGACGCCCGCCAGACCGAGGGCGTTGATCCCGCGCCGTTGGAGTTGCGTGACCAGTTCGGTGTTGATCTGTCCGGCTACGGCCATCGCGTAGATGCGCAGGGTCTCGTTATCGGTGTAGCGACTGGTCATGCCGCCAGGCGAGGTCAGTACGCGTACTTCGTGCCCTAACGCTACGGCCAGTTCGTTGGTCAGCTCGGACCCTCCGTGGACCAGTACCAGGCGACGTGGCGCGCTTTGTTTGCGCAGATAGTGCGCGATTTCGTCCAGCACGCGTTTTGTCGCGACGCCCGCCGCACCGCCGATTTTGATTACCAACGCCATTGGATTGTTCCTTTCTAGATCTAGCTGCCCGACCCCAGATGCCGGAGGCAAGCGCCGGTGCTACACGCAAGGGGATGGGGAGTTGAACTCCCTGTATTCCTCACTATACGTGGCCTCCGTCATTGGCGGGGATGTCGTGGAGCTTGCCTCGGCTCCCCCTTGTATGTAGCGCCGGCCTTCACGTCCGGCGTCCATCGCTTAGACTGGATGCAGGCCAGGGAAGCTCAGCCCCAGCATCTCATCCCAGCCGTACATACAGTTCATGGCCTGCACAGCGTTGCCAGCCGCGCCCTTGACCAGGTTGTCCAGTGCCGCCATGACGACGACGCGTCCCTGCTCAACATCGACTTCAAAGCCAACATCGCAGTAGTTGCTGCCCGCCAGGATCTTTGGTTCGGGATAGCGGTAGACGCCCTGCCGCTCTTTGACCAGCCGCACAAACGGCTCGTTCTGGTAGGCTTCGCGGTACACGCGCCACAGCCGCCGCTCATCGACGTGCTCGTTCACGAAGACATGCGCCGTAATCAGGATGCCGCGCACCAGCTCAACCGCCGTGGCCGAGAACGCCACCACCTGGGTCAGCTCGCCGCCCGTCTCCCGGCCCAGTTCTTGCAGCAATTCGGCGCTGTGGCGATGGCCTGTGGGTTGGAACGAGCGCACCGAGCCGCTGCGGTCAGGATGGTGGCTGCTCGCGCCAGGGGTCGCGCCCGCCGCTGATGAGCCGATTTTGGCCTCGACCACCAGCGGCATGGTCGGATTGACCAGACCAGCCCGATAGAGCGGGGTCAGCCCCAGCAGCGCTGCCGTGGCCATGCAGCCGGTGCCGCTCACCAACGTGGCCTCGCGCAACTCCTCGCGGTGCAACTCCGGCAGCCCGTAGACCGCCTCGCGCAACAGTTCTGGACGTGGATGCTCGTGTACGTACCAGCGCCGATAGAGATCGGATGAATGCAACCGAAAATCAGCCGCCAGGTCGATAATCCTGGGCGCGAGTGCTTGATAGCGCTCGATGTTTTGCGCCGATTTGCCATGCGGCAGACAGAGTAAGAGCAGATCACAGGCTGTCAGATCGTCGGGACGACAGTAACGCAACGTCGTTACGCCACGCAAATTTGGGTGCGTGCTGTAGACATACTGCCCGGCGCAACTGCTCGATGCCACCTGTACAAGCTCCACCTGTGGATGAAAGAGCAAAATACGCAGTAGCTCGCCAGCCGTGTAGCCCGACCCGCCGACAATTGAGACATGCACGCGGCCCATCATCTCACCTCCACGCGTGCCTGAGCGCAGACGAACTCCAGGATCTCCTGGGGAATATCCACGCCGGTGGGCGCGATGCTGTTGCGGAACTCCATCGTTGCGTTGATCTCGTTAATCAGGTAGCCGCGCTGCTCATCCTCCAGCACATCGATGGCCAGAATGCCGCCGCCAACCGCCCGCGCCGCGTCCACACAGAGCCGGTTCAGTTCGGGCGTGACCGGGCAGTTGCTCGTCACCGCGCCCCTGGCGGTGTTCGTGACCCAATGCGCGCTGCTGCGGTAGATAGCGCAGATTGTGCGTTCCCCAACCACAAAGGCGCGAATATCGCGTTGCGGCTTAGCGACATACTCCTGGATATAGTGAATCTGGTGCTGATAGCCACCGAGCGTCTCCTGATGCTCGACAATGGCCTCGGCTGCGTCGCGGTCATTCACGCGGGCCAGCAGACGTCCCCATGAGCCGGTGACGGGTTTGAGCACCGCTGGATACCCCAGATTCTCGATGCCCTGTAGCGTCGTGTTCTGCTCGAAGGCCAGCAGCGTGCGTGGCGTGGGCAGCCCCGCTTGCAGCAGAGCCAGGGTGGTCAGCAGCTTATCGTTGCAGGTGGCTGTGACGCGCACCGAGTTGTAGACGGGGATGCCCCAATGCTCCAACACGCGCAGCACTGCCAGCCCGCGCGTCTGGCTCACGCTGCGGCAGAGCACGGCATTAAAGGTCCACCAGCGCTCATCCGCGTGTTCCAGGTCGAGCAGTAGCGCGCCGTCGTCAATGATCTCGAACGAGATCTCGCGCCGCTGCAACGCCTCAACCAGTAGCTTCTCTTCAACCCGCACCCGCGAGGCCAGGAGGGCTATGCGCATAATCTTATTCTCCCCAATCTTCTTCAATGCGCGGGGCCAGCGCCACCTGGGGACGCTCCACGCTCAGCACTTCCAGTTCAGCGTTACAATCCGGGCAATAGAGGATCTCCCCTACAAGTAGCCCCTGGATATTCAACTGCGCTTCGCATTCAGGACACTGTGTCATTGTCATCTTTCCTTTCTGGACTGAGATGGCTACCAGAGCCACCTCTTTGTTGGAGAGATGGTTGTTTGTCTCCATCTCCGCTCAATAATCGGATCAATAAAAAAACGCCCTTCATCCTCACTCTCAAGGAGCGAAGGACGAAGAGCGACGTTAAGCTCTCGTGGTACCACCTTCATTCGTTAGCGCGCCAACGCGCCAACCTTTGTGGGAAAAAAGCTCCAGCACATCTGCCAGTTTTTCCCTTGCGCCCCGTTCACGGTGGGCTACCGGCAAGTTCTACTCTCGTTCACTCAAACGATTTCTTCTCGCGGCTCGCGGTTTTTTTTCATGGCCTCGCGCATACGGGCTTTGCAGCAATCGCCCGCTCTCTGTATGCCCTGATACCCCTCCCTATGCCGCTTGCGCGCACCGCCTGGTTGTGGTGCATTTTGCACAAATGGGACAGGAGAAGACCTCTTATGCTGCTTGCACAAACGCTAGAGCGCGTTTCTGGTGCGCAAGCGGAAAGAGGAAACCATTACTCGTCCGATCTTAGCCTGTACACTATTCACTTGTTTGGAACGTTCGCAATGAGGTAATGGGCAAACAAAAACGCCCTTCATCCTCCCATAGCAAACAATGGGGAAGGACGAAAAGCGGCAATTTTTTAATGGAATCTGCCAGGCTCTCGTGGTACCACCTTCATGCGCTAACGCCTCGCGACGCCAGCCTCTGCGGGCATATGTATCATGCACCTGCTGCTCGTTTACGGGAGCACCGACGAGTTCTACTCTCGCTCAACTGAGCGATTTCTTCTCGCAGCTTCAGAGTCTTCTTCACAGACGCGACATATGGGCTTTGCACCAGGCGCCCACTCTCTGTATGCCCCGCACACTGTTACTCGTCTCTGCCATGCTTTTTGCGCGATTTGGTTGTTGACAAGAGTATTTATACCATGCCTTTGCGCGCGCTGTCAACCCCCGCATCCGCTTGCTTTTATTTCCATGTTCCTCCATTATATCCCTGCTTTCCATTGAACTTTAGTCGGACTTGATTTTGATGTCCCGCGCACCTCACTTTCATAATTAGCTCGTCAATGGATGAGGTGGTAGCATACGTGTCAGGTAGACGAAGTCTCTAGCAGTGCCACGTAGATACTCGGTCCCACTCCCTTGCATCGCGGGATTGAGCTTGGAAATTCCCAGCACACCCTGACTATTACGCGTATACAAAAAGGCACGGACCCAAAACGGATTGATATCGGTTTGCATCGCCGTCACAGCTCCCGCTTCACTCAGCGCCTTAGCAAGTGTCTGAGCAGTTAAGGCGTTTCCCGCTGCATAAATGAGCGTGCCCTGGCTCGTCAGGCCGATGCCAGAACGCCAGGTATAGGCGCTATTCAGAATCGTTCCTCCCCACGCGGCCCCATCGTGTGTCAATGGATTGATCGTCCCGTGATCGATGAGCAAAGAAGCATTTTGACGCCATGCCACCAGGTCAGCGTTGCCCGCGTGGAGGCGCGGATCGATGCCCCAGCCCCCCATGATGATCTGCCCTTCCTGGGTGACCGCAAGCGTTGCCGCTCCCGCCTGGGGGGGAACATAGACGACCCCGTTCGCTGCCATGCCGTATTGTCCGTCAGAATATTTAAATCCGCCGTTAAAAGCGGCAAGGAGCGTATTCCCCTGCTGATCTGCCGCAGGAATCGCGCCCGGACCAGCCTTGCCGCGCGGTCCGCCTGGCTCCTGGGTGCCCGCGACCAGGTGCAACTGGAGAAAGCGACTATCGAATTGCTGGAGCGTGACGATTGCATACGGGTGCGACGGGTCAGGGCGATAAAACGCTTTGGCCACCAGCGGTAGGTTATTGTACGGAGCCGGAGCCATGTCCTGGGTGAGCCAGGTTCCTTCACCAGCGAGGGAAGGCGTGATTACCGGCGCCATTGGCAGCAGTGGCATGGCAGGGACCGCTGAGGGCTGCGAAGATGTAGTCGTCCCGGAAGTTGCCCCTGGGGTCGAGGTTGCCCTGGCATTCCAGGGGGGTGCAACCGTCTGTCCACTGGCCTGATACTCCATGCGTTGGATCAGGTCGCTACCCCCCAGATACCATGCTTCGATCTGGGCCGTCACAGTTGGTCCGAAAATCGCGCGAAATGTATCCGCAAACCAGGCACCGGTCGAACCGTTCCCCTGGCTGACCAGTAGGATGGCAAGCAGGACGAGCACACTTCCCACCACCAACCGGCGTCGTCGCTTGCGACGCTTGGGAGGCCGTGGGGAAAGTGGTCGCGATCTATGACCTGCTGCTCTCAGTTGGAATAGCCTCCGCCTGTTTGTGCTCAGGTGTTCAGTGGGGAACTGATCAGGATGTGATTGGTCTGGCAATGCTTCATCTGGAGGCGAGGGTAGTGGTGAGCGCAAGGCAGCCAGAGAGAGGGGTTGCGTCGAGAGATGTGCCATCTCGCGTTGAGTCTCTCCTGAGCCATTCTGAACATCTGGCTCTTCCAGAAGGAAAGGAGCACGGAATTGCTTCTTTCTTGCTCTCTCCTGCGGTTGATGCTCTTCTTGTGAGTAGCGTGATATATACAGAGAATCTGCTTGCGATTCAGGAAAATGCAAATGGTCCATCTGTTCTTCCTCTCTCACGTAGCTCCGAAGAACTGAGTTTGCTCATGTACACCAGGAAAAGCGGGACTCAAAACAGGGTGGTTAGCCCCGACTTCCCAGGCCGGGTTTCATGACTTCAGTTCAACACTTTGAAAGTGTTGCGGACAGTTGGAGATATTGAGTTCCATTTCTACCAACATCCTTTTCTAAACCGATTACCGCACAATCTGGCACTTTTGACGGCGTGTTTGTCCCTTTACTTCCAACCACTACGTAACGTTTGTTCACAGTAATTATGCCTGAAGGATTTGAAAAGTGCAAATTATTTTATGCACTGGGAAAAAAGTCATTTTATACACTAGGAGGAAGGTCCTTACACCAGGAGAAGGTGATAAAATAATAGCTTATGGATAGTTGAAAGCAGAGGGATTTCCTTTTGCTTGCTTGAGTAACCGAAGAGTTGAGGAGAAGCATAGTTTCGTAGCAGGCGCCATCTAATCGTCTATCTATGAGCATGACAGAGTTGTCATGCAGAGGAGAGGTCAATGGCTACAGACATCGAAATCCGTCAGGACCGCTATGAGGCCTTAATGGATGTTATCCGAGGGCGGATGACTAATCGTGCTTTTGCTCCATATGACGTGCCAAAAGAGCACTTCGAGATGATTGTGGAAGCTGCCCGGCATGGTCCATCAGGAGCCAATGCACAGCCCTGGTCCTATATTGTTGTTACTGAGCCTGAGATTAAAAACGCCCTGGGAGAGCGTTTTGTCGCGGAGCAGGCGCGGCGGCATAAACTCGGCATGAAGTTTCCAACCCCCAACTACAATGGCATGAAGACTGCCCCTGGCCTGATTGTTGTTGTCGCCGACTTTCGTTACATCGACGCTTTTCCCGTTCTCAACGATGGGTCTGAGCAGGATGCCAAATTCCGCCGCAATGCTGAACGCATCCTTCTCCAAAGTGTTGCCGCGTCAACCATGTCGGCCCATTTAGCGGCGGCTGCATTGGGCTATGCCGTCTGGTGGGTCACGGCCATTGGCGAGGATGATATCCAGGAAGACTTTAAACCGCTCCTGGGCATTCCGCCGGAACTCTCCATCATTGATATCATGTGCTTTGGGCCACCGCTCAAACCATCCTACAAACGCTGGAAAAAAACGCTTCCAGAGATCATGAGTTGGAATCGTTTGAACATGGATACGTTCATGACGGATGAGCAGGTCGCCGACTGGATCAAGACGCGCAGGCACAGGGTGATGTACCGCGACGAGTCGAACGTGGACTAGTCCTCAGGTTTGACCACTCACGTATAAGGGAGTTTGAGAGTCTGGAGCAAACTGTATTCGCGGTTTGCTCCAGACTCTCAAAACATTTGAGGCAGCCTCTTGCCCCTCCATTACGGTAGGTGATATGCTTCGGCGCGGGCCATCCTTTGCTACGCAATATATCCCTTTCTCACACACATCTCCGCGTTGAGCAGTGAGCCGCCTGCGGCGCCGCGAATGGTGTTGTGGCCGAGCATGACAAATTTGTAGTGCAGGATGGGGCAGGCGCGCAGGCGACCCAGCGTGATGGTCATGCCACGACCCGCGTCCCGATCCAGCCGCGTTTGGGGGCGATCCGGTTCGCGACGATAGAGCAGCGCGTGTGCTGGTGCGCTCGGTAGTTCCAGGCGTTGCGGCTCGCCCACAAAATTGTGCCAGACTTCCAGGATCTCTGTCGCGTCCACCTCGCGGGCGAACTCGACGCTGGCGCATTCCAGGTGGCCCTCGCGTGTGGGGACGCGGTTGCAGTGCGCACTGACGACGACGGGCGCGTTGCTGAAATCTTCCGACTCGCTCCACCGGCCCAGCATCTTCTGCGTCTCGCTCTCCAGCTTGGCCTCCTCACCCTCGATAAAGGGGATGACGTTATCCAGGATGTCATATGAGGGCAGGCCGGGATAGCCCGCGCCTGAGATGGCCTGCATGGTCGTGACCAGAACTTTGCGCAGACCAAACGCCTCTTGCAGCGGCTTGAGGGCCATGACCAGAGGCGTGGCCGAGCAGTTGGCGTTGGTGACGATAAAGCCGGGCCAGTTACGCGCTTTGCGCTGCCGGGGGATGGCCGCGAGATGGTCGGGGTTGACCTCCGGCACGACCAGTGGCACATCGGGTGACATGCGGTAGTTTTTGGCGTTGCTGAAAACCGCCACGCCCGCCTGTGCGAACTCGGCCTCGATCTCGCTCGCCACCTCCGCTGGCAGGGCTGAGAAGACGATCTTCACGTCCGGCAACTCGGCGGGATGGCAGGAGACGACGGGCAGGGCGGCCACCGCAGTGGGCATTTCGCTATCTAGCCGCCAACGCGCCACCTGGCCATAGGGCTGCCTGCGATGCTGCTCGGACGCAGCCAGCCCGACCAGTTCAAACCAGGGATGCCCCTGCAATAGCTCGATAAAACGCTGGCCCACCATGCCCGTAGCGCCCAGAACCGCCACAGGCAGGCGTTGTTGTATTGACATAATAATCATCTCTTTCTATACAAAACCACGCAAGCATTGAGGAAAGGGCCAGCCCACTTGCCACTGGAGCATCATTGGTGCTATTTTCAACATAGCCCGTTTCCTCTCCCAAGACGTTGACGCGGGTGATGCAGGGACCTAAAAATCCCTGAGGGTTGAAATTAGAGCGCTTCGCGACGTTTCTCGTGGATTTGCGTGTGATGGTGGCGTACCAGCGGAATGACCGGCGCGATCAGGTCGCGGTGCAGAGAGCGCAGGGCGCGTTCGCTATCGCGATCCTCGACGATCAGGATCACGCCCAGGTTCGAGGCACCCTGCGTAATCACGGGGATATGCTCGCGGGCCAGGGCGGTTACAGCGCGGGCGGGACTCATCGCGCTGTTGGTGAAGCCTGAGCCGATGCAAGCACAGATGGCTAGCCCGGCGCGGCTCGTGACCTTCCAGTTTTCGAGATCGTGCTGCAACAGCTCCACGACCGAATCCGCCATGTGCTCCTCGACCATAAAGGCCAGGTGCTGTCCCGAAGAGGAGCAGATGGCGACGGGTGTGATACCCGCGCGCGCCGCCAGCTCGAAGATTTGCCCGACGTTTTCAGGAGCGCCAAAGAGATGGCGGCTCTCGACGGTGATGAGCGCGAGATGGCGGCGCGTGGTGATCGCGGTGGCGGCGCTTTGCTGCTTGCCCACCGGAGCGACGATGGTGCCGCGCGCGTGGGGGCGCAACGTGTTGCGCACGCGCACCGGCACGTTGCGTTGGGCCAGGGGGATCAGCGTGCGTGGGTGCAGGACTTTGGCCCCGAACCACGAGAGTTGCGCGGCCTCTGCATACGAGAGATGCGGCAACAGGCGCGCATTGGGCACGATACGCGGGTCGGCGCTCAGCACGCCATCGACATCCGTGTAAATCTCGACTGCTACACAGTCCAGTGCCGCACCAATCACGGCGGCTGAATAGTCCGAGCCGTTGCGCCCAAGCGTCGCGACAATCCCATCGCGTGTGCGCCCGATAAAGCCAGCCATCACCGGCACAATCCCGCGTTCTAAGAGGGGCGCGACCAGGCGTTGGGCGTTCTCACGCGTCTGTGTGGGTAGGGGATCAGCGCCGATGACCGTGCCCGGCACGTATGGCACTTCGTTGCGCGGAGTCTCGATGCTGATGACCTCTTCGCGTACCGCTTCAGCCGCGACCCCGCACTCACGCAGGGCAGCCGCGACCAGCAACACCGAGAGCCGTTCGCCCCACGCGGCCACCGCAGCGGTGTGCAATGGCAGCTCGCGCCCGTTCTGGCATGCTTTGTGCAAACGCGCAACATCCTGCTCGACGCATGCGAACGCCTCTGCCAGCACTATCAGCAATTGCGCGTATGCTTCGGGCGAACGCGTCACAATTGTTGCCGCATCCAGATGCTTGCGTTTGAGTGCTTCTATCTCACGCGTGTATTCGTCGCTGGTAGTGGTAATCGAGCGTGTAATACGCAACAACTGGTCAGTCACCCCCGCCATAGCGGAAACCACTACGGCGGGAAAATCCTCTGTATGCTGCTGAGCCTGACGCGCTACAATCTGTGCCACCTGGCGAATCCGTTCACCATTGCCAACCGAGGTGCCCCCAAATTTGAGGACGCTAACACTACGTTCCATAAAAGCTTTCTCTTTCTCATTCTTAACAAATACAACCGGAGACGGAGGCGAGCGCCGTCTCTACCTGCTATTCCGTCGCGGCTTTTAAAGCCTGATCAAGATCCTCGATCAGATCCTCCACGGTCTCCAGGCCGATGGAGAGGCGGATGAAGTCGGGTGTGACGCCGGTTTCGCGCTGCTCCGCGGGCGTGAGCTGGGCATGCGTTGTGCTGGCGGGATGGATGATCAGTGACCTGGCATCGCCCACGTTGGCCAGGTGCGAGAAGAGTTCGATCTTGCGGATCAACTGTTTACCCGCCTCCAGGCCGCCCTTAATGCCAAAGCCCAGGATCGCCCCATAGCCGTGGGAGAAGTACTGTCTGGCAAGATGGTGCTGCGGATGGCTCTCCAGGCCGGGATAGCTTACCCAATCCACGGCGGGATGCCCCTCTAAGAATTGAGCGACACGTAGCGCGTTCTGGCTGTGCCGCTCCATACGCAGGGGCAGCGTTTCCAGACCTTGCAGGAAGAGCCAGGAGTTGAAAGGCGTCGTGGCCGCGCCGATGTCGCGCAGGAGTTGCACGCGAGCCTTGACGATATACGCCAGTGGTCCCAGCGCCTCGACATAACGGATGCCGTGATACGAGGGATCAGGCTCGATCAGTTCGGAGAAGCGTCCGCTGGCCGCCCAGTCGAACTTACCGCTATCGACAATCACACCGCCGATAGACGTGCCGTGGCCGCCGATGAACTTGGTGGCTGAGTGGACCACGATGTCCGCGCCATGCTTGAACGGCTGCACCAGATAGGGCGTGGCAAACGTATTATCGATAATCAGCGGCAGGCCATGTTCGTGCGCGATATCGGCCACTGCCTGAATGTCCAGCGTGTCCAGGCGCGGGTTGCCCAGGATCTCGGCGTAAATGGCCTTTGTTTTCTCGTTGATCGCCGCGCGGAAATTGGCCGGTTCGCGGCTATCCACAAAATGCGTCGTGATGCCCATTTTGGAGAGCGTATAGTGGAAGAGATTGTACGTCCCACCATACAGGCTGGCCGAAGAGACAATCTCGTCGCCCGCGCCCGCGATATTCAGGATCGCCAGTGTCTCCGCCGCCTGGCCCGAAGAGGTTGCCAGCGCGCCCACGCCTCCTTCCAGGGCCGCGATGCGCCGTTCGAAGGCATCCTGTGTCGGGTTCATGATGCGCGTGTAGATATTGCCAAACTGTTTCAGCGCAAAGAGGTCCGCCGCGTGTTCCGGGCTATCGAAGACAAACGAGGTCGTCTGGTAAATCGGAACCGCGCGCGCATTGGTCGCGCTATCGGCGGTCTCCTGCCCCGCGTGCAGCGAAAGCGTCTCAAAACCATAATGACGATTAGTGTTGAGTGCCATGTTAATATGCTCCTTCAAGCGTATCTGTGACTATCGAGCAAGCCCGCTGGCCTGCTCATCCCCTTGTATGTAGCGGCGGCGCTCGCCTCCGGCATCCGGGAATGCGCCCCCTTGCGCCCGGTGTTCG
>CAXUEY010000006.1:12887-41249 GCA_964250225.1 uncultured Ktedonobacteraceae bacterium
GCGGCGGCGCTCGCCTCCGGCATCCGGGAATGCGCCCCCTTGCGCCCGGTGTTCGATAATGAAACCTACTCCTGCATTGTTGCAAGTGCCGCGGTCATCTGCTCCCATTCTTTCAGGAAAGCATCGTGTCCATGCGGCGAGTCCAGTTCGACATAACGCGCGTTGCCACCGGCCTGGCGGATGCGTGTGGCGAGGTGACGCACGCGCGCGGCTGGAAAAAGCAAGTCAGAACGAATGCCGATCAACAAGGCCTGGCTCTGGATACGTCGTAGTGCCGCCTCCAGAGAGGCATGGCCCGTACTCACGTCGTAGAGATCCATTGCCCGGCTAAGATAGAGATAGCTGTTGGCGTCGAAACGGCGCGCCAGCGTCTCGCCCTGGTGGTAGAGATAGCCTTCGACATCGAAGGCGCCGCCGAAGGCCGTGTGCCCGCTGGGAGGCGTGGAAACGTCGCGTTGCGCGGGCCGACGCGCGAACCGCAGCTCCATCGCCTCTTCGCTCTGGTACGTAATCATCGCCAGCATGCGCGCAATGCCCAGGCCGGCGTCTGGACCCTGGCCGGGTAGATACGCGCCGTTTTGCCAGCGTGGATCGGCCATAATCGCTTGACGACCAACCTCGCTAAAGGCCACTCCCTGCGCGGTCAAGGCCTCCGTCGCGGCGATAATCACAGTTTTGCGCACCAGTTCGGGATAGCTTACCGCCCATTCCAGCGCCAGTTGGCCGCCCACTGAGCCGCCAGCCACCATCGCGAGCTGACGCACGCCCAGGTGCTCGACCAGGCGGCGCTGCGCGTTGACCATATCGCGGATCATCACCAACGGAAAGTCCAGGCCATAGCTGCGGCCCGTCGCCGGATCGGGCGAGGCCGGTCCCGTGCTGCCATAGCAGCCGCCCAACACGTTCGAGCAGATCACAAAGTAGCGTTCTGTGTCGAAAGGGCGTCCAGGGCCGATCAGCGGGTTCCACCAGGCCGCGCGTGCATCGTCCGGCTGCTGCGGATCGTGGGCGTGCGCATTGCCGGTCAGGGCGTGCGTTAACAGGATCGCGTTATCCCCGGCAGTATTGAGTGTGCCCCAGGTCTCATAGGCCAGCGTCACCGGCCCAAACGAGCCGCCGAGTTGCAGCGGTAGCGTCTCAAACGTCCACGAGTCGGACGCAGAGATCGAGCAGGCAGGGGTGACCTGTGCAGAGGTCACAGCCCTGTCCTTCACGCATGTCACCATGATCAAATTCCTTTCTTGCCGCATTTGTCGGATTGAAATTGAGAACAAAAAACCCTCTCCCATTCAGGGGCGAGGGGTCAGACGGGTTCGCGGTACCACCCTGATTTGCCAGTGTCGTGCAGACATCAGCCTTGCTTGTGACCGGTAACGGGGCCAGCCGGCACGACCTACAAGCCCGTGTGGACTTTCAGTCTGCGACTTCGAGGTCATCTTCAACGCGGGTGCGGCGCTGGCATCTCAGCCTCGCCAACTCTCTGGAGCCGCCCGACGCGTATACTCGTCCTCTGCAACGTCTTCTGTATGTGGGCGGACAAACCATGGGAGCAATCCGCCGTCGTTGTCGTGAACCATGTTCAACGTAACAAAAAACCCCCTGCATCTCAGGGGGGTAGCAACATTGCTCTTCCCCTCATCTCGCGGCAACCATTAATAGTTCCGCCGGAATTGGCACCCTTTCTCGCAACGTTGCGAGGGGGTTGTCGGGTTTCACAGGGCCGTTCCCTCCACCCATCTTGATGAGAGCAGTTGATATCGTTACGATATCTTTATCGTTATTCAATTGTGTATTGGTATCGTTGTAAAGAAGTATACTGGATAAATTCAGAAATTGCAAGGGGTCTGGCAACTTAACAGCGGTGAGCAAGTCGCTCCGCCTGCGTAAGGGAAGCCTTGTCTTCCGTTACAGAACAAAAGGGATGAGCCGTTTTGTGCGCCGCATGTACTCCTGATAGCGCTGGCCCAGGTGCTCCTGCAGAACACGCTCTTCCACATGAATACGGTAGCTCAAGCCAATCAGCACACATCCCATCAGGACCAACAGACTCAACCAGTTTGTATAGCTGAGGCCAAGACCGAGTAGCGAGATGAGCAAACCGGTATAGGAGGGATGGCGAATGAGTTGGTAGGGGCCAGTTTCGACCACGGTCTGCTCGGAGGCGACGGCCACTGTCGTTGTGAAGAAGGCGCCGAGCACGTGGATGGCGTAGAGACGTAACGCGACCCCCGCATTGATGAGCAGAATGCCCAGCCAGAAGAACAATGGCTGAGCGCTCGCGATAGCAGTGGTAGGAACCCTAAACGTCAGCAGAGTGCTGAGGAGGATGCCGAGCACGATCAGGCAGATGAGGACCGCGTGCGATCCTTTATCCTGGCGTCGAGCGCCAGCACGGAGGCGTTTGAACGTCCTGATATCCACGCTTGTTTCCATCACTCTCCAGATGAGAAGGCTGGCAATCCAAACGCCCAACAGCACAGGCTGATGAGCGAAAAACGGCTGCATGCTCTATGACCTTTCCATTAGATGCGCTCGTATACCAGGTAGCGATGGGGATACACGTTCTGCGCGTCGATCACACCCTCGCGTTGAGAGATGAGGCGAAAGGCGCTCTGGTCCCATTCTGGAAAGAAGGCGTCACCTTCAACCTCCAGATCGATCTCGGTGAGATAGAGTTGGTGGGCGGTATCGAGAAAAATGCGATAAATTTGTTCACCGCCTATGATCCACACATCGCCCAGAGCCGGCACCTCATCTTTTGTGCGTAGAACCTCAACGTCGGCGGGATGAAAGGTCGGATCGTTGCTCAAGACGATATTGCGTCTGCTGGACAGTGGTTCAGTGAGCGATTCAAAGGTCTTGCGGCCCATCACCACGGTTTGACCGAGGGTGGTTTGCTGGAAATAGCGCGAATCGGCGGGCAGATGCCAGGGAACTTGCCCATGCCTGCCGATCACACGCCGATGAGCATAGGCAGCGATCATACGAATCATAGATCCCTCTGTATCTCCATTGAATTTATGATGCCTGTTGCTAACTCATTCCTCTCACCACTTGCTCATCATAGTACGATTTGTTCTGCGCATTGTGCAAGCCACCCTCGGCGCTCGTCTCCTTATCCTATGGTTTCCCCTGTTTGCCCCACGTGTTCATCAGATCAGTTTGCAGCGTCTGGTCAGGCGGTACCGTTGGTGTGGGTTGAGCCGGTTGAGCTGGCGGATTCAGGCGTGGTGCAGGCGTAGGCTGGCCTGGCAGGTTCATGGGTGGCGTTGACGTGGGCTGACCTGGCGCATTTAGATGCGGTGCAGGCGTAGGCTGGTCTGGTGAATTCAGGCGTGGTGCAGGCGTAGGCTGGCCTGGTGGAATGGGGCGTGCAGATTTGAGCAGGCCATAGATTTTGAGCGCATTCTGGGTTGCGACAAAGACTTTGCCGTTGCTCACCACGGGGGGAACAAATTTGTTGTACGCGCCAATAGTACTGCTGTACAGCTCGTGGCTCAGGTTGGTGGCATCGTAAGCGCGCAAATAGCCAGGCGCGACAATGGTCCAGAGGATGCCGGTGCCGGGCGTGGTGCCGTTGCTGGAAACGACGGGGTTGCCGCCGCTATAATTGAATATTTCCGGCGTGGTTGAGATCGGCCCGCTCAGGTGCCCCTGGCTGAACCTGAAGGCCTGCGTATGGTCGCGGACGCGAGCGACAAAGACGTAATCCCCGTCTGGTCCGTGCCAATAGACGGGCGTGCTGAAGATGGCCCGTGATGGGTTCAGAATCATCTCCTGTTGGATCGGATCGAGATTCGACGTGTCCTGCTGTCCACAGGGGTCGGCCACGCTGCGGAAATGGCCCATGTGCTGGGTATTGATGACATAGATACTGCCCTCTTTGCCACCGCCGAGCAGCCAGTTGTCGGGAGTAATCAGCGGGCCGCCGGAGCCGAGATCTTTGTCTTTGGCATTCAGGCAGCTCTGGTTGAAAGGCGTGAAATAGTCGATCAGGTGCAGGCCGGGGTTGAATTTCAGGAAGCTATCGCCAGCATCGGGTCCGCCCTGGTTGAGATCAAACGTCCCATTGCCGGTCATGGCGTAGATATTGCCGTTGGCATCTGCGGCGATGGCACTCCCACCGCTCCAGATGCCGCCTTCACTTCCCGTGGGCGTGTCGTTATAGGCGTTGCGCAGATGAAAGCCAGCGCCGTCGAAGCTATAGCTGAGAATCCAGCCGTGATAGGGTCTGTAGTCGCAAAATGAGGCAAACGCGAGATAGATGCGCCTGTTCGCCAGCAAGAGGCCCGCTCGCTGGCGTTCGCGATAGCTGTTGAAGCCAGCCTTGCGCACAATCAGCGGGCCGTTGCCTTTCTCGTGGCCGGTGGCGAGGTCCAGCGCGTGCAGCTCGTAGGTGAACGCGTTGTTGGTATCGACGTAGGAGACGAGAAAGAGCGTGCTGGTGGCGCTATCGATGACCGGCGTAGAGGTCACGCCCAGGACCGGAGTGACATTGGTGCAATTCATCCCGCGCACCGAGACCAGGGTGGAGCTGCCATCCAGAAAGCTGGTATGCCAGAGCGGTGCCGTTTCCCCTGAAGTGGCATCGGCGTCGAAGGCGTAGGCGCTGTTGCGTTCAGTGACGACAAAAACGAGATTGCGCGTAGTATTGCCCACCTGCACATGCGGGACGTACAGCGGCTGCCCATAGACCTGCCCGTCTACCGGATACGAGACTAGACGCCCGAAATACTGGCTATTCACGTTATCGACATCCAACTGCGTCTCATCGTTATCTTCCCCTGTGCGCTCGTTATCATATTTATAGGTCAACACAGGTATATTGCCACTCGTGTAGCTATGGGTGTTGGGGTGAGCAGAGACTGCTTGTGTGTGCGCAGTCCCGGCCAGCGGGACGAGGAGCAAGAGGCAGAGGGTACACAGCATGGTACACAGGCGAAATGGGCATGTTTTGAAAGACATCGCTACAGCAACTCCTTTAGTAGACCGGGAGCAAAAGGAAAACTTTGCTCTATTACATCTACTATACCCATAGCAAGTAAGAAGATACGATGACATGCATAGATTATTCTCTGTAAGAGCCTGCGCCCATTTTTGCCTCGGCTGGATCAGCTCATGACTATGTATTGCAGTTGTGTACAGGATCGGAAATGTATAAAATATTCGTGGTTATGTGTTACAATAAATCGTCTGCTGCGTTTAGGTAGATAGAGATGTTTTTTTAGTGAAGATTGTAGGGGACGCCACATGCAACAACCAACCATGGAAAAGCGAGTCGCCTCACTCGAAAGCGAAGTGGAGGCACTCAAACGGTTAATAGATGAACGGATTGACTCTCTGGAACAAGGACAGGATTCAGCGTCGGCTATTGACCGTGCCCTCCTGGATCGGATTGACCGGATCAGTTCGGATCTGCGAACGTTTAAGCGAGACACGCAGCGCGGATTCGAGAATCAGGCGGTACAACTGAGAGAGATCCAGTGGGATCTGAAACAGACAAAAGAGACTGTTACAGCATTGATTGACACCACAGACAACCATACCAACACATTGCAGACGTTGATAGATGCGGCTAGAGATCACAAGCAGGGGATTGAGTCTCTTGCTGGCCAGGTGAACGAGCTGGCAGGCAATGTTGGTGAACTGGCTGGTCGTGTCGGTGAATTGGCAATGGGACAGCAACACATGCTTGAGTTGCTCAGAGGAAATGCACGACGTGATGATTAAAACGCATATGGATGTGGAGCGGTTGACAGATTTTTTGTAGGAGATGTGGCCTTTGTGAAACAGCCTGATGGTTGTGAGAGGCGAAAATAAGAGGAGTAGCATATGCAACAAGAACAACCCCTTGAACAACGTGTGTTTATTCTGGAGCAAGAGATGGCCGAAGTGAAGGTGAAAATAGCTGAACAGAGTGATGTTGATATTGCCTTGCTGAGAAGGATCGATGCCTTTATCAGCGACTTGCACCGCATAGAGCGTGACCAACGCGCTGGTTTCAGCGAGTTGAAAGGTGAGATCAACGAGCTGAAAGGCGAGATCAACGAACTGAAAGGCGAGTTTCACTCAGCCCAAAGAGAAACGGCCAACTCGTTCAAGCAGATTTCTGGCATTTTGAGCGACCATAAAGAGGCTATCACGATGCTGGTGGCTGGCCAGGAGCAAATCATTGAGTTGCTCAGAGGAAACGCACGACGCAACGATTAACGATTAAGGAGCTACACGCTCCTTTCCATGTTTTCTGTCTGAGCGATACATCACTCCTGAAAGCTCCTTGTACTCAACTGTGTCATGTGATATTTTGGAATAGAGAGGGAAGTTGTGAAAAGTTGTGAAAAGTTGTATGATAAATGCGAAAAGTTTTGATAGTTAGCAGGAGGAAACAATGGCTGAGATGGAAACTACGATGGGTGTAAAGCTCGATGTGGAGACGCGCGGGCGCCTTAAAGCGCTTGGTCAGGCGCGCGATAGGTCGGCACACTGGCTGGCGGTGGCTGCTATTAAACGCTACCTGGATGAAGAAGAAGAGTTTGAACGTCAGAAGCACGAAGATACAGAGCGATGGGAAGAGTACGTGCAGAGCGGGAATGCGATTCCACAAGAGAAGGTGCTCTCCTGGATGAAGCAGATGATAGCGCAAGGGAAACGTATTGAATGGCAAGAGTAGAGTGGCATCAGAAGGCGCGGTTGGATGTGGAGCGGTTGACTGATTTTTTGTGGGAGAGACAGGCAGATACAGCCATGCGTGCATTAAGCGTGATTGTGGATGGGGCGGAGTTATTAGCGTCTTCGCCGCGTCTTGGCCGTCCACTAGGGGATGCGTTGGGGAGACGGGCGCTGTCTCTGCCCTTTGGCTCTGGTGCATATGTCCTGTATTATGTTCTTGAAACTGAAGATATGGTGGTGATCCTACGGGTATGGCATAATCGATAAAATCGGGAAAAATAAGATATACATGTCTACTATCCTTTGACCACCGTCTGATAATAGTCACAGAGATCCTGCAATGGGCAGCGCGCGCAGCGTGGGCGCTCAAATACGCAGGTGCGCTGTCCGTGGCGCAGCAGAGCTTTATGGAAATTGTAGATGCTCTGGGCGTCGTTGGGGAGCAGCGCTTGTAACAGGGGTTGCGCGGCTTCCGCTGAGACCTTCTTCCCTATCAGGCCGAGGCGCGTGGAGACGCGATGCACGTGGACATCGACGGGTAACGTTGGTTTGCGACAGCTAAATAACAGGACACAAGCGGCGGTCTTCGGTCCCACACCTTCAAAACGATGGAGCCACGCTGCACCCTCTTCTACTGGCAGGTCGCGGAGAAAATCCAGGTTGAGATTGCCCCGTTCGGTCGTGATCTGGCGCATGATCGCTTGCAGGCGGGGCGCCTTCAATTCCGGCCAGTTGACGTTGCTGATGGCTGCCTGCACCTCTGAGGTTGGGGCGTCGCGCACACCTTCCCACGAGCCGAAACGCAGCAGCAGTTGCTCATAAGCTGCTGCGGTCTGCTCGTCTTTCGTGCGGTGCGAAAGGATAATGTCCACAAGCTGACTCATGGGATCTTTGGTGCCCCACGCCGCCACGCCATACGCTTCCGTCAAACGGTGTGTGACCTCGCTAGCTTTCGCGGTCAGGGCCGCGAAATCGGTGGTTGGATAGCCATAATCCGCGGCATTGCGCTCGCGTTTAGAAGGAGTTTTCATTGTATTGCGTCTCTTTCTTTTTGCATCTGCCAGATTTTTTCAAGCCCACCTCTCCACCTCTCACTCTATACATGCGCCAGGCGGAAGAAAAGTAGCAGGCAAGTTGCCCATCCCCATGCTGATGTGCCGAACTGATTGGCGTCATATAGGTATCTCTTGAACACGCTTGTCAGCACATCCGGTGTGGTTTTATATCCAAAACTCTCTTGCAATATTGCACGTGTCTAACGCGTAGCACTTAGCACTTCCCGTGTACCGTTTAGTTTCCGAGATTTCCCCGGAAGGGAGTAGAGACGTGAAAGAGAGAAGCTCAGTATCTGCGATGAAAAGCCCCTGGAAGATCCTTCTAGGGATCGTCACGCTGTTCTGTTTGCTTGCTATCAGTGCCTGTGGTGGTACCGAGACGGCTCGCGTCTACGATAGCGCCCGCGTGCTGAATAGTTCCAGGGTCCAGGCTGCAGCGAGAAATGTGCCTGCGAACGTTGATATATACACCGTGAATCGTTTTACAGGAACACAGGCAGATTTTCAGCGTTCTGTAGCTGGTAAACTGGCAAATGACGCGAATCGCATTGTGATGGGAATTGATACGCAACACAATTATCAGTATGTCGCCAGGGGGTCAGAAATACCCCTCAATTCCTCCAATATCGCGCAAGCCTCAAATGCGTTTGCCGCGAATTATGGCAATGGCGACTACACCAGAGCGACGGTGGCCTCACTCAATTCGTTGGGTCAATCCATGCGCGTGAATGGTGCGAGTAATGTCAATCGGCCTGGAGCAAGTCCGCTGCCGTGGTTGCTGCCACTGCTGATTATTGGTGGTCTGCTGTTCTTCCTCACGAAGATGCGCCGTCCGGGTCTGGCAACCCAGAGCCCGGCAAGGCCGACCTACCAGCCTCCACAGCCGGAGCGACCTGCGCGCGACTATTCGTATGACCAGGGTGCGCGGCCTCTGCAAAGCACAGAGCGGCCCACCTATACAGAACGACCACCAACCTATCCTTATGACCAGGGAACGGCGAATCTACCCACTCACGATAAGGGAACGGTGAATCCACCTACCCACGATAAGGGTCTGGGTGCGGCTGGCGGAGCGGCGGCTGGTGGCCTGGGTTACGAGCTGGGCAAGCGCCAGGGCGAGGTCAAGCCTCCTCCATCTGGCCCGGAGTCGAGCAGTACCGAATATGGCGGCAAGGGATATAGTGGGAAGAAGAAGCCCGATACTGGCGGTGGCGGAACATATGGCAAGGGTGGCGCGGATTATGGGACAACCGATACCGGTGGTGGTGGACGTTATGGCAAGGGTGGCGCGGATTATGGGACAACCGATACCGGCGGCGGCGGAACGTATGGCAAGGGTGGTGCTGACTATGATCGTGATCGTGACCGCTAGCAAGTCAATAGTGAAGCGAGAAAAAGGAACCAGGAGATGTCATCCTGGTTCCTTTTTCTCGCCATTACACGTGTGGGGACGTGGTATGATGAAAAAAACTGGCGAAAAGGTCAAATGACTTTGTAGGTTATAAGAGGAGAGCAAGGCTGTGTTATTACAAGAGAAGGTCGCGGTCATTACCGGGGCAGGGCGCGGCATCGGACGCGCTATCGCTCAGGCGTATGCACGTGAGGGCGCGCACCTGGTCCTGGCTTCCCGCGATGTGGCTGCCCTTGAGGAGACACGCGCGCTGGTGGCTGAGCACAAACGCGAGGTGCTGGTACAGGAGCTCGATTTGCGCGAAGAGGAGAGCGTGCGCGCAATGGCTGAGCAGGCTCTAGTACAATTTGGGCATGTGGATATTCTGGTCAATAATAGCGGTATTGCTGGCCCCACGGCTCCCTTGTGGGAAATTGCGCCGCGTGAGTGGCGTGAAACGCTGGATGTCGATCTCATCGGCCCCTATCTCTGTTGTCACGCTCTGTTGCCATCGATGATTGCCCGGAGGTCTGGCACTCTCCTCATGGTTGGATCTATAACTGGCAAACGTCCCCTGGCCGGGCGCACACCATATGCGGCGGCGAAACTGGGCCTGGTCGGATTGGTGCGCACGCTGGCCTGGGAATTGGGGCCGCACAATATTCGCGTCAACCTGATCTCGCCCGGACCCGTCGAAGGTGAACGTATCGTGCGTGTGCTGCGAGATATGGCCAGCGCGCAGGGGATCAGTCCTGAGGAGGCGCAACGCTTGTTTTTGCGCGATGCACCACTCGCGCGCATGGTCCCGCCGACGGATATCGCCAATGCCGCAGTTTTCCTGGCCTCGGACCTCTCAGGCTCGACCACCGGCGAAGATTTCAATGTGTCCGCGGGCATCGCGATGTATTGAAATTGAAATGTTCTCTGCACTTTCGTGGGAGTAATTGTATATGACACACCCAACCATCCTCACTGTAGGCAGCCTCAACATGGATCAGGTGGTACAGGTCGAGCGTTTGCCAGTGTTGGGGGAGACGTTGCTAGGGGCCGGTTCGCTGCGGCTGGTGCCAGGTGGGAAGGGCGCGAATCAGGCAGTGGCGATGGCGCGCCTGGGGTCCGCTGTGAGCCTGGCCGGACGTGTTGGCACTGATCCCTTTGGCACGTCTCTGCTCAAGGCTCTGCAGACCGCGCACCTGGATACCTCGCTGGTCGTGGTGGATGAGCAGGAGGCCAGCGGGGTCGCGCTGATCTTTCTCGCGCCAACTGGGGAGAACGCGATTGTCGTGGCTCCAGGCGCGAATATGCATGTGGGCGAGGACGAGGCCCAGATGCAACGTATCCTCGCGGTTTTGCCATCTGCCCGCGCCCTGGTGCTCCAGTTGGAGATCCCTCTCTCAACGGTGCAAACGCTCATTGCTGCCGGGCATCAGGCGAACGTACCGGTGGTACTCAACCTCGCTCCCGCTCAAGCGTTGCCTCTGGAAGTGTTGCGTCAGGTGAATGTGCTGGTGCTCAACGAGACCGAGGCCAGCTTTATCTGTGATATACTGAACAATGCATCAAAGCCCGGTCAGGTCATTTCAAGCGTGAGTGAGGCTACTCGGCTGGCACTGAATTTGCATGGGCGAGGCATCGCGCAGGTCATCATCACGCTGGGTGCGCAAGGAGCGATCCTGGCGGCTGGGGGCAACGCCGTGCATGTGTCGGCTCCACCCGTCCAGGTCGTTGATACCACTGCGTCGGGCGATTGTTTTGTCGGCGCCTTCACCGTCGCGCTGACCGAAGGGCTGCTACCCGCGGAAGCGCTACGCTTCGCGGTCCATGCCAGCGCCTTGAAAGTTACGAAGTTTGGCGCGCAGTCAGGTCTGCCCACACGCGGCGAAGTCGAGGCGTTGTTGCGCGGCGCGTAGAAAGAGAGAGACAGCATGCCCCACATCATTTTAGACACCGACCCTGGTATAGACGATGCCCTGGCGCTTTTCCTGGCCCTGGCCTCGCCTGAAGTGCAATTGGAGGCCATCACAACGGTCAGCGGCAACGTCGGCGTTGAACATACTACGCGCAACGCCCTGAGCCTGCTGGAACTGGCAGGCCGCGCAGAGATCCCTGTCGCGCGTGGGTGCGCTGGTCCATTGCTCAGCGCGCCGGTTGAGGCGGCAGATGTGCATGGCGAGAACGGTCTTGGGCGTATTATCTTGCCTGAACCTCAGAAACGGCCTTTGGAGCAGCACGCTGTCGATGTGATTATCGAGAAGGTCCTGGCCGCGCCGGGCGAGATCACGCTGGTGGCCGTGGGGCCGCTGACCAATCTCGCCGTAGCCCTGCATCGCGAGCCACGCCTGGCTCAGGCGGTGCGCGAGGTGGTGATCATGGGTGGCGCGCTGCTCGTGCCGGGT
The DNA here is from genome assembly GCA_964250225.1 of uncultured Ktedonobacteraceae bacterium. Lineage (GTDB taxonomy): Bacteria > Chloroflexota > Ktedonobacteria > Ktedonobacterales > Ktedonobacteraceae > Paraktedonobacter. The sequence goes on from CAXUEY010000006.1 coordinate 24,398, forward strand.
AACGTCACGCCCTGTGCCGAATTCAACATCTACGTCGATCCACATGCCGCGCACGTGGCCCTGCACGCTGGCTGGCCGATCCGCCTGGTCTCGCTGGACACGACAAGACGCACCCTGTTCAGGCGTGAACTGGTCGAGCAGTTGGTCGCCAGTGGCAGCCCGGTGGCCGTGCTTATGAAAGGTATGGTCGATTATTACTGCGATATCTTCGGCGGCCCGCGCCAGCTCAGCGCCATCGAGATGCACGATCCTCTCTGCCTGGCCGCCGCCTTTCGCCCAGATCTGCTGACCTGGCAGGAGGCATACGTCGATGTTGAACTGACAGGCCAACTGACGTTGGGTGAGACCGTGGGCTTCTTCGCGCGTCCCGATAGACCGCTTCCACATGCCCCCAACGTCCTGGCCTCCATTGATGTGGATAGCGAGAACTTTATTCAATTATATGTTGAGCGCATTCGCAGCGCTTTTTGTTAAGGTGATAAGACAGTATAGCCCCTGATAGACGAGCGGAATGGGCAGTCTGTTGAATGTACTGCCAATCCCGCTCGTCTATCAGTATTCTACTCTCTATAAGTTGGATGCTCTTGATAAACTCGTTGCTCTTGCTCAGGCATGGGAGGCGCGTAGCTCGTGTGGGGCTGTGGCTGCGCGACCACATAGGCCATGCCAGGCCCCAGGAGTGCGCGGGCCAGCTCACCTGAGGTGAGCGCCAGGATGCTGAGCACGTAGCGCGTGAGCAACCAGAAGCCGATGCCAATCGGCACACCAATAAACGACCTGGCGAACATTAGAGGCTCAAAGTACCCGTGGACTGTGATAAAGCCAGGGACGATGAGGTCGCTGCTTGCAATGCCGTTGTTGAGCAGGATGAAACTCACCAGCAGATGGATCAGGTACCCCAGCGGGGCGAGCACGAGAGCGAGAGAAGTGACGGTCAGAGAGATCGTCAGGCTAAAGCCGAGGATGCCCAGCGGTAATTTGATGAGCATATAGACCATGCTCGTCCAGGTGTATGGATCGGTCAGGATGCGCCCAAAGCGCCGCAGAAAGCTCAGGCCTGGCTCGTGTGGTGCCGGCAACTGATAAGGGATGGAGATGCCCAGCAGGTTGTTCACCAGGCGCCGCTCGATCTCAGCCATGCCGCGTACCGTGAGCAGCGTTACAAACAGGATGGGCAGGCCGATCCAGATGACTAGGGTGCCTGTGCCAAGCGAGATGCCGACAACTGTAATCACAAAGTAGCAGATACCCAGTGGCAAGCCGAGCAGAAGGAAAACGATCTTGCCCATTGCACTGCCCTTGTGAAATGGGTGAGCATATTGTCCCATCACACTGTTTTTTTGCTCTATATTGGAGTGCTGTTCCATTGTTTGATACCTCAATTGCTGTTCCATTTTTTATCCCTTATGAAAGATGTATGCAACTATTGTTCCTGTGAACGAAGCTTATTGTTCGTTCTGTCATGAGTATGCCTGCCAAATGTCACGAAAGTATCTCCAATCTGTCCCAAAAAATTTGCTGTGCGGCAAGGCTGAATGAGACACTTTTGGGACACTTTTACGTTATGCTATGCATACCTCCCACAGGAGAAAATCGCTACCATACATAGTTAATCAGGAGCAATGCAATGATACATATTACGCAGAATAGCCCATCGCCCTACAGCATAACGCGCTCTGTGCAATCATATAGAAATATGCTCTATTTGCTGCTCTCGTTCCCGCTCGGCATCTTCTACTTTTGTATCCTGGTGACCGGCATCTCTGTGGGGATAGGCACCCTGACTATCTGGATGGGGGTGCCCATTCTTCTCCTGCTCATGAACCTCTGGTGGACCTTTGCGGCCTTTGAACGGCGTCTGGCGATGCGTTACCTGCAGATAGATATCGCGCCCATGTCTGTGGGCACTCCGGTATACGCGAGCTGGTGGCGTAGTTTGCCAGCGCGCCTGAGCAATCGCATGGTCTGGAAAACGCTGGCCTACCTGCTGCTGAAATTCCCGCTGGGCCTCTGTTCTTTTATTATCATGGTTGTTCTGCTCACTCTTAGCTTTGTGTTCACCATCGTCGCCCTGATCCTGACAGGAATCAGCGCGCCTTTCGTCGCGCTCATAAACGCGCTGCAAAACGTACCTGAGCCGGGGAAATGGCTGCGTCGCTACCTCTCATTAGGGCTGACCGGCTTTGGTCTGACCCTGCTGACCTTCCATTTGCTCAATGGGCTGGCCTTTCTCACGGGGCAATTGGCGCGCGCATTGTTGGGGATGAGCGATAGCGCCCTGCGCCTGGATGCGGCCAGAGCACTGGCGGAGCAGGAACGCTTGCGCGCCGAGCAAGCGGATCAGCGCCGCCGCGCACTGGTCGTGAACGTCTCGCACGAGTTGCGCGCACCAGTAGCCAGCATCTCCGGCCATCTGGAATCGCTGCTGCTGGCTACCGACGAGGGCACGCGTACACCACCGCCCGACACACTCTACAACTATCTCAACATCGCGCACCAGGAAACACGCCGCCTGGGTATGCTCGTCGATGAACTGCTCGCGCTGGCCAGGATGGAGGCCGACGAGCTGCGCCTGGATGTACGCGAGGTTGTGGCCAGCGACGTTGTCGAAGAAGTGTATCAGATGTTGATGCCCCTGGCACAGCGCGAGCGGCAGGTGACGTTGGTGCGCGGCTGCGTGCCCAACCTCCCGGCTGTCCTGGCAGACCGTCAGCGCCTGCTGCAAGTGGTGCTGAACCTTGTGCGCAACGCCGTTACCTCTACGCCAGCGGGTGGCATCGTCTCGATCAGCCTGGAGACAGCGGACGCGCAGCATCTCGCGCTCATCGTGGAAGATAGCGGTGCTGGTATTGCCGCTGATGAGCTGCCTCGCATCTTCGAGCGTTTTTACCGCACCGACGCCTCGCGTTCGGGGGTGAGCAGCGGCTTTGGTCTCGGCCTGGCCATCGTGCACGACCTTGTCAGCGCGATGGGCGGCTCGATCAGCGTCACCAGCACGGTGGGGCAGGGCAGCCGTTTCTGTGTCTCGCTGCGCACTGTTACGCCAAAATGATACAATATACCTGAGATTTTATAGATAGCGTGGCATAGCCCCATTCTCCAGGGGCATCTTTTTGGGCAAAGGAGCAGTAAGCTGGCAACAATTCTGGTAGTTGAAGATGACCGCGCGCTTTCTCAACTCTTGCGCACCCACCTGGAAGGGGATGGGTACGCGGTTGTGCAGGCGTTCGACGGCCCAGCGGCCCTGGCTACGGTGGAACAGCAGCATCCACATCTGATTTTGCTGGATTGGATGCTGCCCGGCATGGATGGTCTGGCGGTCTGCCGACGGGTGCGACAGAGCCACCTCACACCGATCATTATGCTCACAGCCCGCACCGAGGAAGTAGATCAGTTGTTGGGGCTGGAGGTCGGAGCCGACGACTATATCGCCAAACCATTCAGCATCCCCCAGGTTCTGGCGCGAGTGCGCGCTATTCTGCGCCGCGTCGAACTGGAGAGCCAGCGGACACCAGAAGGAATTGTTCCCCGCGTAACGCAAACGCCGCCCCCTGCTACCAGGCAGCCCGTCCCGCTCGTCTACGGCCCTCTAAGCATTGCTCTCGCGCAACGCTCTGTACAGCTTGAGGGCCAGGAGATCGAGCTGACCCCTAAAGAGTATGACCTGCTTGTGCTGCTCACCTCCCATCCCGGCTGGGTCTTCAAACGCGAGGTGCTGTTGCAGCAGATCTGGGGTGAGAGCTACGAGGGCTTTGATCGCACCATCGATAACCATATCACGCGTTTGCGCAAAAAGCTGGGGTCGTTTGGCGAGCGCATCGAAACCGTCTGGGGTGTGGGTTATCGCTTCAAAGCTGTTTGAGCTAGAAAAGTTGTATCGGGTAGAGAAAAAGTTGCCACACACCCACCATCTGGATGATTCTGGATCGCGATGCTTCCACCATGCTGCTCGATCAGCAGCTTACAGATGTAGAGGCCAAGCCCCGCGGCTTTATGCACTTTGCCCGTGGCCTGCTCCTGGCTGCGATAAAATTTCTCGAAGACGTGTGGCAGATCGCGCGCAGTAAGACCAGAGCCGGTATCGCGCAAGCTCAATATGAGGGCATGGGGATGACGCACACAGGTCAGGCTAATCGTGCCGTGGGCCGGTGTGTAGCGCAGGGCATTCTCGAAAAGATTATCCAGCACCTGTTCAACCCGATGGATATCCAGCGTAACCGGTTTCTCACAAGCGTTGCAATCATATGTATAGGTAAAGGTGATGTCCTGAGTCGCGGCCTGGAGTGTGTAGACCTGGACCTTGCGCGCCAGTTCTTTTTCCAGCATGACCGGTTGTGGTTGGATTAGAAAACTGGCCTGTTCTAACGTCGCGACGAGCAGCATATCGTTGAGCAGGCGGGTCATGCGCTGGCTGCTGGCCTCCAGCACTGGCAGATAGCGTTCCAGACGCTGGTTGCGCTTCTCACCTGCCTCGGCACGCGCTAGGCCCTCGATATGTCCCTGGATAATCGCCACGGGCGTGCGCAGATCGTGCGAGAGAGCCGCGACCATTGTGCGCATCTCCTCCTGCTTGCACCACTCGCGTTCAAGCGAATTTTGCAGCTCACGCCGCAGTTCATTGAAGGCATAACATAACTCGCCTAATTCATTCCTCCCTTGATACGCTATGGAAAAATCCAGATCCTGCTGGCGAATCTTCTCCACCGCCTGCATCAACTCATCCACTGGCTGGCTGACTTTGCGTCCCATCAGCCACGCGAAGAAGAGAATGGCCGCACTCAGCACCAGAAACGGTAGAACGATAATCAGGGCGACCACAGTCAGTTGGACGGGTATATTATGTGTGAAGAACGGATTACGTTGTATCTGGCGCGCGATTACCACGAGCAGGAGGCTCTCTAAAGCGCCAGCCACAACAAACGTGGTCGCCAGGATGCCCATGCAGTACCAGATGAACAGGCGTCTGAAACTGGCGTGTTTGCGATGCGATTTTGCGCGAATTAGACTGATGTGTTGATTTCCCATTTATATCCCACGCCCCACACGGTGCCGATATATTCGGTCTGTGGGTCAAACTGTGCAAGTTTTCTACGAATACGCTTGATATGCTCGGTGACGGTCTCGGTGTTGCCCAGCGAATCCATGCCCCAGATACGATCATAGATGACCTCACGCGAGAAAACCTGGTGTGGATGCAGGACCAGCAACTGGATAATCTCAAATTCTTTGCGCGTCAGAGGCACGGGCTTCCCATTATAACGCACTTCATAGGCGCTGAGGTCGATGGTCAGCGCGCCATACCGCAGGTTTACCCGTTGCGGCGCGGACTGCTGGCCACGCTGCTGACGGCGCAGGTGCGCCTCGACGCGTGCGACAAGCTCTTTGATGCTGAACGGCTTCATCACATAGTCGTCGGCGCCCACCCTGAAGCCCTGAATCTTATCGGCATCGCTCTGTTTCGCGCTCAGAAAGAGGATGGGGATATCCAGTTCCGCGCGCAGTTCCTGGCAGATGGCGAAACCACTGCGACCGGGCAGCATAATATCGAGGATTACCAGGTTCGGGCTGTACTGGCGAGCCTGTTGCAGAGCGTGGCCGCCGTCAAAGGCTGTACAAACCGTGTAGCCCTCATCTTCCAGCGCATCCTGCACAAACTGCACAATAGTATCCTCGTCATCGACCACTAAAATGGTGGCTCTGGCCTCACTTTGCATCGATAGTACGCTCCCTCTTTCTCATTGCTCGCCTGCCTTGCTCTACTATACAAGCAGGGAGCAGCCTCATGCAACGCGATGGTACATCTGAAAGCTAAACATTTCCAAAACTTTCCCACTGGCCTCTCCACAGCCTCCCCATTGTTTAGGTTTCGTTTAGAATTCTGGCTTAGGATAGGGGCAGTAACGATGAAACAACCTGAATCAATCAAAAAGAAGGATCGAAAAAATGCATCACTATCCATCACAGCATCCATTGCTCTCAGACGCGCCCGATGCCGCGAATAGCGCATCGCAAGGGCCACAGGCAGAAATACTTCTCCATATGCAAGACCTGACTAAAGTGTATGGCAATACGCGCAATAAGATCGCGACCAGAGCACTCAATGGCATGAGTCTGGATGTATATCAGCGTGAATTTATCAGCATCATGGGTCCGTCGGGCAGCGGCAAAACCACGCTGCTCAACCTGCTGGCGGGCCTGGATCAGCCCACGACTGGTCAACTCTGGCTGCAAGGCGAGAATATGGGGGCATTGAGCGCGGGCGAACTGGCCCTTTTCCGACGGCGCAACCTCGGTTTTGTTTTCCAGGACTTCAATTTGTTGGACACCCTGACCCTGGCTGAGAATGTGGCCTTGCCGCTGAGCCTGGATGGGCAGGGTGGGCGCAAGATTGAGCAACGCGTGAGCGAGGTCATGCAGTTCCTGGGCATGGCGGAATATATGCCGCGCTATCCCTACGAAGTTTCCGGTGGCCAGCAACAACGCGCTGCCGTGGCTCGCGCGGTGGTTCACCAGCCACGCCTGCTTCTGGCCGATGAGCCAACCGGCAACCTGGACTCAGCCTCGGCCCGCGCGCTGCTGGAGATGTTCCAGAAACTTAACGAGCAGCAGCAGGCCACGATCCTGATGGTCACGCACGACCCTTTCTCGGCCAGCTATAGCCGACGCGTGGTCTTTATCAAAGATGGCCGTGTCTTTTCTCACCTGCGGCGTGTGGGCAATCAGCAACAGTTTTTTCAGAGTATTCTCACGACTCTAGCACAATTGGAGGGTACACATGAGCTGGCGTAACCTTGTCACAAAAAACATGCTGCGTAACCTGCGCAGCTATCTGGGATATCTGTTGGCCGCGACCCTGGCCGTTACAGTCTTTGCCATGTTCACCGCCTTTGTCGATAATCCTGCTGTCCAGAACGGCCATGTGACAACCACAGCCAGCCAGCTACTGGTAATCTTCCGCGTGTTTGTGGCGCTGTTCGCCATCTTCTTCATCTTTTACTTTCACGCGGCCCTGATCCGCGCGCGCAACAAAGAGTTTGGCCTGTTGCTCACCCTGGGCGTGACGCCGCGCCAGATTGGGCGCCTGATCTTCTATGAAAGCGTCGTGATGGGTCTGATCGCACTTAGTGCTGGTATTGGTCTGGGCATCCTTTGCTCATACTTCTTTCTGCTGGCAATGGAGGCCATTCTCGCTATCCCCGGCTCGCTACCCTTCGCGGTGCCATCGACCACGTTTATCACCACAGGTATCTTCTTCGGGATCGTCTTCCTGCTGGAGGCGTGTTGGATCTCGTTGCGCGTCACACGGCGCACTCCGCGTGTGCTGTTGCTGGGTGCGCGTGTGCAGCAACAGCCGCCGCGTGTCTCCTGGTGGCGTGTGCTGCTCGGCCTGGCCTGTCTTGGCGCGGCCTACGATATGGCGTTACAGTTCAGTATTGCTATCCTGCTCACGATGATCCCGATTATCGTCCTGACCATCGTTGGCACGTACTTCCTGTACAGTCAGTGTTCAGTGATGTTGCTCAAAAAGCTGCGTCGTCCGGGCATTCCCGGCACACGCCTGCTGATTGTCGCGCGCCTGGCTCATCGCATGCGCGACTATGCCCGCATGCTCACGGTGGTCACGATACTCAACGCGGTGGTGCTTACTGGCCTGGGCGCGGTTTTCGGCGTGCTCAATCTGGTACAGGTGCAGCAAACGCGTATGGTGCCTTTCGCGCTGCAACTCTCGGTCAACGCGGTTCATCCAACGGCGTTAACGCCCGCGCAGGTGCAACAGGAGATCGAGAAGCAACATTTTACCTTGCAAACCGTCGTGGATACCCCTCTTGTGGCCGCGACCGGCTCGGCAGGGGGACAGGTGAAGCCGGTTTCGGTAATCTCGCTGGCCAACTTTATACACTTGCAGGAAGTTGAACGCCAGGCGCATCCTGAAATTGAGCAGGATCAGACGAATGCCAGCGCGCTCTCCGGCACGCAGACGCATCTCTATATCCCCTATCCTGATCGGCCCCTGCCCTTGCAGCAAATCGCGCTCACTGTTGGGGCGCAGACCATACGTGTGAAGGTGGATGTGGGAAATACTCGCGTGCTCAATACCTATCATGGGGTCTCTACCGCCAGTCGACCTTCCGAGTATGTGGTAGTGGTCAGCGATCAGTTCTACACCCAACTGGCTGCCAGCGCAGCCCCGGACCAGCACTGGCAGGTCTATAGCTATGTGCTCCCTGACTGGCAAAAAAGCGCCCCTGTGGTCAACGCCCTGCGCCAACGCCTGCCCGACGAGCAACAGGCGCTGCTGATCGATACCGCCACCGCCAACGCAGGTGTCGAGCAATTTCTCTCGGTCATGCTCTTCGCCGACTTCTTTATCAGTTGCCTCTTCTTTCTGGCTGCGGGCAGCGCGCTCTACTTCAAGCTCTTTAACCAGCAAGAGGAGGATCAGCGCCAGTTCCACGCCTTAGAGCGCATTGGTATGCAGCGGCGCGAGGCGGGTCGCATCCTGAGCCGCGAATTTCTGCTGCTCTTCTTTGTGCCCATCGTACTCGGTATGATCCACAGCACTGTGGCTCTGCTCGACCTGGCCCATCTCTTTAACGATGTCTACGCTGCTCTCGCAATTGGCAAAGCCTTCGCCGTGATCTGCGCGATCTACCTGGCCTGTTTCGTCGTCTACTTCTGGGTATCGCGCGTCAATTACCTGCGCCGCATGAAGTTGGTCGCAGCCTGAAAGTTGTCTGCTGTTTAACCAGACGATGTGCATGAAGCCAGGAGCCTGTTTAAAAACATCACTGATTTAAACAGGCTCCTGGAACACGCCTTCATAAATTTCATCAATGTTCAGCTTCAGCTTGAGCGGCTCCAGATCAATGGTCTGGCCGACAGTGAAGATCTCCTGCTGCCAATCGTTGGCCAGGCGATAGACCTTGATGCGCGGCTTGTACTGGCTCACGAGCAGATACACTTCCAGGGTTGGACAGGTCAAGTAACTGGTGAACTTATAGCCTCTGTCGCGTTTCTCTCGCACTACTGACTCTCTTCCGGCAAAGGCAAGGAGCGCAGAGGCACAGGCGAGGACTGAATAATGGTTGTCGTGGTTGAGCCATACAGCAGAAAGCTATCGAGAAGCCGATCAAGCTGATCGATGGCGGGAATATGTGCTTTGAGCACGAAACAATCCTCGCCGGTGACGCGGTGGCATTCGACGATTTCGGGGATCTGTTGCGCCAGTTCCGCGATTTTCGGCAGTTGCCCCGGATTGGGACGAATGCGAATATACGCGGCAATTGGTAGGCCCAGCGCCGCGGGGCTCAAATCCAGGTGATAACCGCGAATCACCCCGGCTTCCTCCAGACGGCGCACGCGTTCTGTCACGGCGGGCGATGACATCCCGACACGACGCCCCAATTCGGACATGGTGAGGCGGGGATCGCGTTGTAACTCCTCCAGCACCCGTCTATTCACCGCGTCGATCTCCTTGTGGACGGATGTATAAGTAAATAGCCGCATTTCCCTTGTTTTTTGAACCATTGGAAGACTATCTCCTTCAATAAGCCATGTATTTTTGCTGATTTCCATTGTACCATAGTGCAAAGCACATTCGTATGAAGGAGAGATAATCGTGCAAGTCAGCAAACCGAGCGTGACGGCTAAAGTGCCGCCACATGTATATTTTTTCGTGAGTGCCATTTTTCATTATCTGGGGCCGGCTTTTGCCGTGCTGCTCTTTGCCCAGGTTTCAGTGCTCGGTGTGGCGTGGTTCCGCATCGCGACGGCTGCGGTCATTTTCGCGCTCTGGCGACGACCCTGGCGTGTGTTTGCGCAGGCCTCCTGGGGGCAGCGACGGTTATTGTTGGCGCTGGGCGTGGTGCTGGGCCTGATGAATGCCTGCTTCTACCTGGCCATTGCGCGCCTGCCGCTGGGAACCGTTGGCGCTATCGAGTTTCTTGGCCCCATCGCGCTGGCTGCTCTGGGGGCGCGCACTCCACGCAATATCGCGGCATTGCTGTTCGCGGCTGCTGGTGGATGGCTGCTGACGGATGTACGTTTCGGTGGCCAGCCGTTGGGCTTTGTCTTTGCCTTCGCCAACTGCTTGTTTTTTATGCTCTACGTGATCCTCGGCCATCGTATCGCTCAGGATGGTGGAACTGCCGGAATTGATCGTTTGGGAGCTGCCATGCTCATCGCGCTCGTCACGATCACACCCATTGGCATCACCGGCGCGTTGCCAGCCATGACGCAGATCGTGCTCGTTCTCGTTGGGATCGGGGTCGGGATCTGCTCATCGGTTATCCCCTATGTATGCGATCAGTTAGCGATGGCCCGCCTGCCACGCGCGACCTTTGCGCTGTTGCTCTCCCTATTGCCTGCCTCTGCTGCTGTGATCGGCGTGGTGGTTCTGCGCCAGATTCCGAATATACTGGAGATCGCGGGTATTCTGCTGGTTGCCGTCGGGGTCGCGCTCCATCATGAGGCCACGGCTCGGCCCACAAAGGATCGCAAGGATACTTAGAGTATACCTTTATAAATCTCATCAATGTTCAACTTCAGATTGAGCGGCTCCAGATCAATACTCTGCCCGGCGGTGAAGACTTCCTTCTGCCACTCGTTGGCCAGGCGATAGACCTCGATATATGGCTCATACTGACTGGCCAGCATATATACTTCCAATGCTGAGCAGCTCTGGTAACGGGTGAACTTATATTTCCTATCACGCTTCTCAGTGCTGGGGGAGAGTATTTCGACGATGAGCCGAGGAAATTGAATGCGGAAAGGTTTGCTGATCTTATCGTCGTCCCAGTCGCGTGCATCGCAGGTCAGCACCACATCCGGGCACAGGGGCGTGCTATCGGGAATGGCCACATATTGTTCATGATGAACACGGCAAGGACCGTCATCCCCAACTTGCAAGTTCAGCCGAAGTTCAATGCGCCCGGCAATATTGCTATGTTTAGGGGACGAGCCAGTCATGTTGTAGACCAGGCCACCAATCAGTTCATAGCGACAATTGGTCTCATCGCTGATGAGTCGTTCAAAATCTTCTGCGGCCATGGGAATGCCTGTGTGTGGGGCATCGGGATCATTGATCCACTGGGCAAAATTCTTTGCGTTCATTAGTCCACCAGCTTGCGAAATCTCCTGGTCTTCAAACCGACGCTGAGCCATGATACATTACCCCTTTTCTATCCCAAAACGACGTGACTATCCGCAAGCTAGTATACCATACTCAACCCAGAGATTTGTAGTGCTTCTAAGCCTCATCCGCAGGCGGCCAGATGGTCTTTGGCGCGACAAAGGTCTTGTTCTTGAAGGAGGGCGGCCCCTCGAGTCCCCAGTGCCAGGAGACGGTTGGGCGCACCGCCAGGTATTCTGTGGTGCCAAGCCTACCGCTGCGCTGGACAATTCGAGCGAGTCCATGCAGTTTGATGCCGCGCGGTTTCCCCGTCTCTTCGTCGTCGATAATCAGCGAGACTTTGTTGTTACCCGCCGCGACATTTTTGTATTTGCGCGAGGTTTGCAGGGCCATGCCGCCGATATAAAAATACTGCCCGTCGAACTCGAAGCCTACGGCGTCTACGTCCGGCTGCCCATCCGGTGTGACGGTACCCAGGCGCAGTAGCTTTTGTGTGCGCAGGTACGCTAATTCTTTCTCCGAAAACATTGTGAGTCTGTCTTTTCCATCCTTTGACATGCGATTTTCTTCCCTGAAATCAGCCTGTCTATTACCCGTAGGGGTGCGCAATTTTAGCACGCGCTATCATCTTACTCAGCCTACCACCATCATACACAGTATACAGAGAAATGCTACTGTTCTGTGTGTATCAGCGTCAGGATCGTCTCGACAATCTCCTCTGGCGTTTGCTCATCGGTTGGGATCTGGGTGCGAAAAATTGGCGACTCGAAGGCGGGGACACAACGCTCGATACGCTCTCGAATCCATGTGGATGCTTCAGCGGTATGTTCGCGTTGAGCCAGCCGCTGGAGCAGGGTTTCACGTCTGGCGGTCAGGCAAAAATGGGAGAGATGCGGATCGATCTTACGCAGACCTGTGACAATCTCCTCAAAATAGGGACGGTGCCAGAGCGTCATGGGCACGACCAGGGTGCGCCCATAGACGCGCTTGAGCTGCCGCGCCGTTTCGATGACGAGGGGACGCCAGACCGTGAGATCCTGAAAGTCGCTGAAGGTCTCGATGGGCTGAATGATTGGGCGCAGGCCATATCCCACCATCTCTGGATCGTAGAGCATACTGTGGTAGAGCCGCTCCACCAGCAGGTCCGCGACGGTTGATTTGCCCGCCGCAAACGAACCATTGAGCATGATGATCATAGATGTATTTTCCCTGTTTCTTTTAATAATCTACGGGCCGCCACTGCTACCGGATCGACGCCCAGCGTGGCCAGGCAGTCGCGGGTGGCGCAGCCCTCCGGCAGACCCAGGTCGTGGCCGCGATAGAAGCAGGGCATGCAGGGCAGATCTTGTTTGACGACGATGGCCTTGCGGTCAGCTCGCTGGCCGGTATACGGTCCCCAGGCATCCGAGTTGGAGAGGCCAAAGATGGCGACGACTGGCGTGCCCACGGCTGTGGCCAGGTGCATTGGACCCGCGTCATTGCCAATAAACAGGTCGGCCAGTTCCAACACAGCCGCAGTGACCTGGACCGTGCTTTTACCCGCCAGACTGCGCACTGGCACGCCCGAACGTAGCATGCCTATGATCTGCTGGTGTAACTCGGCCTCTTCGGGTCCACCGACGAGCAGCAATTGGCCGCCTGCATCGCGGTAGAGCGTGTCGGCCAGTTGCGCGAAACGTTCTGGAGACCAGCGCCGCGCCGTGCTATAGCCACCACTGCCAGGATGCATGGTGATGATGGGTCGCGCAACTTGCCTGGTAGGTTCGTCGCCAAAGACCAGCCGTCGCGCTTCCTGGCGCTGAGCCGGGGTGAGCGGCATGGTCAGTTCTTTCTGGCTGGTCTTGCCGCCTACAGCCTCGGCCACGGCCAGATTGTACTCGGCCTCGTGCATCCAGCCAAAGCCCTCGTCCCTGACCTTCACATTGAGAAACCAGCCATGCCCGTTGTCCAGCCCGACGCGGTACTTCGCGCCCGTGGCCAGCATCAAAGCCTGGTGTTTGCGCCTGCCAAAGAAGAGCGTTAAATGGTGCATCAGCAGCACAGCGTTGTAGTGGCCACCGCGCAGGTCGCGCAGTAGCGGACGCAGCTTGAGCAGGTTGGTCGGGCGCATGAGCAGTTGTTTGGGGTGGTCGAAGAGGTATTTATCCAGCACGATCACGCGATTAATCACCTCCCAATCGTCCAGAATACCCGCTGAAGAGGGCGTGACCAGCAGGTCTATCTGGGCCTGGGGGTAGCTCTCACGCAGAGCACGCAGGGCGGGCGTGACCAGCAGGAGATCGCCAATCGTGGCCAGTTTCACGACCAGGATGTGCGCATTGGGTGGAAGCTGAATGGGTGGTGTGTGTCTTGACATAATTATACTCGCTCGCCCTGCCCGATTGTCTCCGCCAGTTTCTCTTGTGCGACGGTAAAGACTTGCCTGGGCAGGATATTCTTCATACATTGAGTGGTGAAAAAACGGCAATCCGCCGTATCTCTGGCCTGGTAACAGGGGCTGCACCAGATATCACTGCGCAGGACCGTTGCGTGTCGGCTGACTGGTCCAGAGAGGGCAGGATTGGTGGGACCGTGAATGGCGATCACGGGCGTCTCCACAGCCGTAGCCATGTGCATGGGTCCACTATCCCCGCTGATCAGCAGGTCGGCCCGCTTGAGCAGTGCCGCCAGTTGCGTCAGGCTGGTCTTGCCCGCCAGGTTGAGCGGCTGCTCGCGCATGCGCCTGGTGATCTTCTCGATCAGCGCCAGGTCGTTGGGCGCGCCAGTCAGGATCACCTGCGCGTTTTGCTCGCGGATCAGCCGATCTAACAGTGTAGCCCAGTAGGGAACCGGCCAGCGTTTGGACTGTCCGTTGGTGGCGCTGACATGGCAGGCGATGATGGGACGGCGTGGCTGTACGCCCTGTATACTCTGCGTGTTCTGTCCATCCTGCACGTCCTGCGCGCTCTGTATGCCTTGCGCGGCCAGCAACTGCTCGACCTCGCGTGTGGCTTGCTCCGAGACATACAGATGTGGGTAACGGTCTTCCGGGCTGACCGTCGCGCCAGCTGCCTGAGCCAGTTGCAGGCAGTAGTCAACTTCGTGCCTCTGCTCGCCGGGCTGCCAGTGCTGACCCGGCACACTGTCAGTCATCAGGCCGGGGAAGCTCTCGCGGCCAAAGCCCACGCGTCGTGTCGCCCCGCTCAAGACCGCTAGCACGCCAGCCCATTTCCCAAACAGGCTGATGGCCAGATCGTAATCACGCGCGTGCAGCCGTGTCAGTAGCGCGCGCAACTCGCGCCAGTTTTTTTTACTCAGCAAAGCTCTGGGGCGACGCCAGATATTGGGATCATAGCCCATAATCTCGGTCAGATCGAGATCGCCCTCGATGACCTTCGCGCTGGCCGGGACCGAGATCAGGTCAATCTCCGCGTCAGGGTAGGCGCGTTTGAGGACGCGGACCGCGACCATCGAGAGCACCAGGTCGCCGATCAGGTCCAGGCGGATCACCAGAATGCGCCGAGGTCGGTAGGTCGCGGGCCTCAGTGGTGGGTAGCGCTTGCCCACGCGCCCCAGGATCAGCCAGATGCCCCAGACGCTCATCACCGCGTAGATCGCCCTGCCCAGCAGTCCCCTGCTCGCGCGCACAAACGTCTTGCGCGCCTGCTGCTTCGTCGTTGGCCGCGTAGGATACCCGTCATCTTCGATATATGCTGTTTGCGTCATGCCGCCCTGCCCTCCATTTGCTTATTCGCTCACTCTCTCATTCCCAGAAGCGTGCGGGCTGCCTGCATTACGCGCTCTTCTTCGATCACGCGCACACAGGGGTGTTCAGCTAGCTCCTCTTGCGACCAGTCCAGGCGCCCACAGGGGATGGTTGGACAGGTTGGGCAGCGTTGGGACGAGGCCAGGACGATGTGACGCGTCGGGTCGCCCCAGGGACCGAAGATGCGCGGGTCCGTTGGGCCAAATAAATGGACGCTGGGCGTGCCCTGGGCCACCGCGATATGGCCGGGACCATTATCGACGGTTAGCACACACGTCGCGTGTTCCAGTAGAGCCGCCAGTTGGCCGACACTCGCGTCAGTCACCAGAGTTGCAGCGGGCGCGATATCCTGCGCAACCTCTTCAAGCAGTGGACGTTCAGCGGGACTCCCTGTGAGCATTATGCGCGCTGGTCGAGGCAATGTCAACGCCGCTTGCAGCCTGTTCGCGCAGTTCGCCCAGGCTTGCGAGCGCCATAACTTGACCGCACCTCCGCTACCCGGCGGGATTACAATCAGCGGCGCGTCCTCTGCAATGCCGTCGGCGCGCAAACGTGCTCTGGCCCAGGCACGCTCCTCTTCCATTGGCGCAAACTGCGTGGGATAGTCCGCTGACGTGAATGGTTCGGCTAATGGCTCGTAGCCCAGCGCGACCAGTCCCGCGCTCGCCAGACGCAAATTCGCGACGGTGGCGTGCTCGCGCTCTGAGACGGGCAGAGCCACATTCAGAAAAGGCTGACCCGGTTGCAGCGCGTACCCCACGCGGCATGGAATGCCCGCCAGGTGGAGCAGCGCAGCGCCCCACCAGAAGTCCGGGCGCAGATTGATGGCCAGGTCGTACTTCTCTTTCCGGTGCAACTGGCGCGCGACACTCAAGAGCAGCTTATAGGGTTCCAGCGCCCCCTGTGGAGCGCGTTGAAAGCCCGGAAAGGGGCAGGTAATCACGCGGTCAACGGCAGGGTGGCGTGTCACAATTTCACTCGACCACGGTCCCACCATCATTGTGATGCGTGCATTGGGCACACGCGTTCTAAGCGCGTTGAGAATGGGCGTCACCAGGATCAGATCGCCCAGGTGGTCGGGGCGCACCAGGAGAATTTCTGGCGCGTGCCTCGTTCTCTGCCCAACCTCGTGGGCCGTCTGGTGCGCCCCTGGCGCGCCCAGCCCATAGACAACTCTGAGAACCAGTCTACGCAAGAAACGTTTCAGCAAAACAGTCAGCCCTTTTTTGAGCATCATATTTCTTTTGGGAAGACCCCTGCCAACCATCAGGACCATTTGCTTAGATGCAGGGCAATGTAAAAGTCAGCAAGATCCCTGGAGGAGGCGCAGATTTTTGGCTCCCCTCGGCTGACTTTTACATTGCCCTGGCCAGGTTTTATGATACTAGACGAAAAGGAGAAACAAGGGTAAGAGGGAGGTGGTGATTTCCTCTCAATGTAAAAAGGAGAAAAACGATGTCAGAAGCGTGGACGAAACGGGCGATCTCGGTGCCGGATCTCCCCAACGAGGGCAGAAGTTATGAACAGTGTATTGTCGCAGGTAATCTCATTTTTATCGCAGGGCAGACCGGTTCGCCAGAGACACCTCTCTTTGAAACTCAAACGAGAGAAGCATTCGTCAGGATTCGCAAAGCATTACAATCAGCTGGAGCCGATCTCAAAGATCTGGTTGCCATGACTGTTTTCATCACCGATATGCGTTACAGAACGCTCTTTGGCACTATTCGGAAAGAACTCCTGGGAGAAAGTCTGGCCACCAGCGCGATGATTGGGGTCAGCCAACTTTACGATCCACGTATCCTCGTCGAAATCCAATCAATTGCTGTTAAGTCGCACGAATAACAGGAAATCGAAGAGGTTGTGCTGCAAATCGTGCCAATCCGGGAGATCCACGTGTGATCTTATGTGTGAAGGTTCAGCATATCGTTGGTCAGAATCTGTAGAAATAGAAGAGAGAGGGCAGTTCCAGTTTATAC
>CAXUEY010000006.1:41259-67584 GCA_964250225.1 uncultured Ktedonobacteraceae bacterium
CAGAGCGGTCCTTCCCATTTAAAACACGCTTCAACGCCCCTCTCTCTTTGCTATTTGTGGAAAAATGCCATATGCAAACGCCGTGGGGCGCCTTAGCTCTTCTTTGCGCCGACGATTGCGAACATGGTGGTGCCGCAGACCGCGCACTGACCCTTCATCGCCGGTTTGCCATTCTTCATGGTGACTTGCTGGGCGTCTTTCATCTCACGTTTGTCTTTGCATTTTACACAGTAGTAAAGTTGCTCTGCCATTGTGGAGTTTTCTCCTTACACCTGATTTTAGAATAAACATATATCCCCCGTTGTGGGATATATCGCACGCGTCAGATACACTTCGTATCCTCTGATCTGCATCTTGTTCAGCGTTTCCCTGGCTTGCGCCAGGTTGCTGAATGGTGCGAAAAGCGTGGGGCCGCTGCCCGATAACCGCACCAGTTGCGCGCCCGCTTCTAACAGGTCGCATCTGGCCCTGGCTACCATTGGATAGCGCTCCAACACTCCGCGTTCCAGCCCGTTGTGCAGATGTTGTATGGGTAACTCGCGCCCCTCTTCCAGAGCCGCGCGGATCGCCAGACTGTGCGTCCCGTCGCTATAGTCGCTGGCCGACAAATTGCCAAAGACCGCCGCCGTCGAAACAGCGATGGCCGGTTTGACCAGCAGCAACCAGCGCATTGAGGTCGGCCAGTTTGGAGCAAGCGGAGTAACCCGTTCGCCTCGCCCCTCGCATAACGCCAGACCGCCGCTCAGAAAAAAAGGCACATCCGAACCCAACATTGAGGCCATCTCCAGCAGGTCGAATGTGGAGAGCGGGAGTCGCCACCACTGCTGCAACGCGAGCAACACTGTCGCGGCATCGCTGCTACCTCCTCCTAAACCTGCTGCCATCGGAATACGCTTGTGGAGTTCAAGCAAAACTCCCCGCTTGATCTGCACGCGCTGACGCAGCAGAATGGCCGCGCGCGCCGCCAGGTTGTCCACACTATTCAGTTCGGGCCTGTCGCAGCGCAATTGGACCGTCTCATCCGAGATCTCCGTCAGGCAAAGCGTGTCGTATAGGTCCACGGCCTGCATAATAGTTGCCAGTTCGTGATAGCCATCCGCGCGCTTCCCTAACACATCCAGGGTGAGGTTGATCTTCGCGTATGCCCTGCTAAAGCACACGCCGGGGTTTTGTGCTTGCTGTGCGTGACTCATGGGAGTCATTGTGCCACAAAAAGCAAAGATGTCAAGCTCAAACGGCGAAATCCCCCCGCGATAGCCCATATTTCTGCATCTATGACTGCCTGGACGTTTGCTATGCTATACTCGATCAGGTATGTGCATATGTATTAGCGTATGTTTTGCAGTCGCGTACAGGCTGGATGCCTCTCCTTAAACACGATTCGTGCATCTCAAGAGTGACAGGTGGGAGTTCTTATGGATATAACCGTTGCATATTTTCATGCCCTGCTCCATCCCGAAGTGGTCAAGCAGGATTTCGAGCAGATTCGGGCCGCGGGCGCGAACAGTCTTCTCTATACCATCCACGAACAGGAAGAACAGCGCTGGCAGCGCGATTTTGAGCGCGGCCTGCGTATCGCTCAGGATGTGGGCCTCAAGGTTCACCTGGGCCTGGGGCGCTTCGGCAATCTCTTCGCCGGTCCCTCGCTGATGCCAAGCTGGTATACGTTTCGCCATCCCCAATCGCGGGTGATGGATCAACATGGCCGCTACCACGAGCTTTCCTGCTTTAATCATCAATCGTTTCGTTCGTGGCTTTTTCGCGAGATTGAACACTATCTCACAACGTATCCCATCAATGGCATCCTGCTTGATGAGCCGCGTGGCCTGGAGGTCACCTGCTATTGTTCTGCCTGCCGCGCTCTCTGCCCGGACGTGACCGACCTGGCGCGTTTCCGGCGCCGCGCGCTGGTCGAGTTTTTAGGCGAGGTGTGTGCATTTGTCAAACAGGTAGATGAGCATGTGAAGACCACGATTGCACTCCATCCCCAGGATATCAGCGTGGCCGAGGATGTGGCGGCCATTCGACATCTGGACGTTCTGGGCGGCCATCTCTTCTGGGATATCCTGCGCGAAGATGTGGCTCACGTGGAGACATGGGGACGCGAGATTGTCCAGGCCACACGCGCAGAAGGGAAACGCAGCCAGCTCTGGTTGCAGAACTTCAACATCGATGAGCACAATCAAGCCGAGCTGGAGACAGCCTTTAGCAGTATGCTGGGTCTGGAGCCCGATGAACTGGGCTGCTACTATTTCTGGCGCAACAACGCCGATCCCACTCGCGTTTGGGAAACCACGCGTCAACTGCTTAAACACGTGCCGCGCCGCCAACTGCACTGGAACCGCTATCTGTCCACGTCAGGGCCGGTCGAGGCGGCTTCTCCATCTGAGAGCGAGCACACAGAACGTGCCGAATGATGTAGTCGCCTGGCAAACTTTTTATGAGAAGAGAAACCGCTATCACCTGTTGAAATTGTATGATAGCGGCCCTTCTCATTCTCGCTTGCATATACGATGTTTAGATTTTTGTGTGCAAGCCGAGTGTTGAGGTGTCTTTTTCATCTTGATGGACTTTTTCCAGTACATCGCGCAAAGCCGAGATCTGCTGGGTGGTTGCTGCCGCGTCCTTGCCCTCTGCAAGCACCATCGCCTGAACGCCCAGGGCGAGCAGTGCATAGGCGTCGTCCTCATCGGGCGTGCTGGTGACGTGAATCAGCGCGGGCACGTGGACTGCTTCGCGCACGGCCCGGTAGCGTAGGATATCCTCAATCGACATGCCGCTGACATCGCTGCCCAGATTAAAGTCCAGGTGAACGGCTGCAAGTTTGTCAAAGGCTGCGAGATTGTGGAGAAAGATGGGATAGAGTTCGCCTTCGCGCATCGACACCGAGACCACCGACTCCAGATCTTTGATGTGCATGCCCAGCAGGCGTGCCGGGGCGGTCAGGGGTAGCACCACAAAACTCAGACCAAGATCCTTGAACTGCTCAAAGTCCTTGCGCTCCAGCTTCTTCCAGCCGCTGGTGAAATGCAGGCCACAGAGCACATGTTCGCCCACGGCTTGCGCGGTTTCCACAGCGCTATGCAACGCATCCGTATCACCCTGGCCGTCCCAGGTAAAAATGAGGCCGTCCGCGCCCGCCTTCACCGCCGCCTCCGCGTTGCCCGCGTCTGTGCCACGTAACTCTACCAGCAACGCCGTCGCGCGCGCTTTCAGGGTGGGAGCGCCCTTGCCTACAAACCCCATACCCTTGCCACTGCGGGCCCTGCGCACCTGCGCGAACAAATCCGACAACTTACCCATGTCACCATAGCTCCTTATACTTGTATGGAGGTCAGCCTTTGTGCTATGACCAGCCATTAGAACGTTTTTTGTGCGAGGCCGAATATGCCTTTTATTATAGCACCTTTGGGCGCGCCCGAAAAAACGCCTGCAACGTGATTTTACTGCCTACTTGTTTTGGCTTTAATCCTACTCTGGCTGATCCATCTCGATTCGTTCCGCTTCTGCTTCTCGACCAAGTAGCCGTAACAGCGTGAGGTATTTTATGCGTGTCTCTACTGTGCCCTTTTGGTGAGGCCCTAATACCTGCTCTCGAATCGCCAAGGCACGTTGATACATCACTGCTGCCTCCTGGTGCCTGCCTTGAGCTTCTTGAAACACAGCGAAATCATGCAGCGTTTCAGCTATCTCAGGATGGTGCTCCTTGTGCGTTCGTTCCCGAATATCCAGAGCTCGCTGATAGAGCGACGCAGCTTGCTGGTTTCTGCCTTGCGTGTGATAGAGATTTGCTAAGCCATGAAGTGGATAGGCCGCATTCGGATGATCTCTGCCTAGCGCCTGTTCCCAGATCCGCAAGGATTGCTGATAGAATTGCTCAGCTTCCTCATGCTTGCCCTGTTGAGCACAAAGATCTGCCAGATTATGCAGCGTACCGGCAACATTGGAATGGTCCGGCCCCAGCGTCTGTTCCCAGATCCGCAGGGATCGCCGAAAGAACAGTTCTGCTTCCCTATGTTTGCCCTGTCGAGCATAAATATTGCCCAGGTTATTGAGGGGGATCGCGACATCAGGATGGTTCGGTCCCAGCGCCTGTTCCCACACACGCAGGGCCTGTTGATACAGCGGCTCCGCCTCCCTCTCTCTGCTCTGTTCATCATAAATATTGCCGAGAACATTAAGGGTACGGGCGACATTGGGGTGCTCCGGCCCCAGGGCTTGTTCCCAGATGTGCAAAGCTCGTTGGGATAACAACTCTGCTTCCTGATACTTTCCCTGGCGCAAAAAGATGCGAGCCTGTGTATTGAGCGAGGTGGCGACATCAGGATGATCCGGCCCCCAGATGTATTCACAGATATGCAAAGCTCGTTGCTGGCACAACTCCGCTTGTGCGTATTTCCCTTGTCTGACATAAATTCTCGCTAATTCATTAAGCGAGTCGGCAATATCAGAATGATTCGGCCCCAGCATTTGTTCGCGAATGTGTAAGGCACGCTGACAGAACGGCTCTGCTTGCTCAAACTTCTCCTGTTGATAGAAGAGTTTGACCAGTTTATTCAGTGCATATGCCACATCAGGATGCTCAGGTCCCAGTGTCTGTTCACAAATATTTAAGGCCAGTTGGTACAGGGGATCCGCTCGTTCATAGAGTGCCTGATCATACAGATAGTCTGCGGTGCGCGAGAGCAAAGATGACGCCTCGGCAAACTGGAAGCCATACTCCTGGATTAGGATGCTGCATGCCTGGGCCTGAGAGAGATAGCGCCGACAACGGGACCAGGTGGTCACCTCCACAGATTCAGGAAAGACGGTATTCGTTGCTCGCACCGCTCGTTCGGCCCATTGACACTGCTCTTCTGGCTCTATGGCATCCCTGAGCACAGCCTGTACCAGGCGATGGATACGTAACATCCCGGTCTCAGCATCGCGTTGAATCAGGGAAAACGTGCGCAGAACCTCGATGGCTTCGTTCATCCTCAGCGCGTCCGTGGTTAGAGCCTGGAATACTAGACCGAGGGCTGCTCCCCCGTTGCTGATCAGCTCTTCTGGAATGGTGTCTGGTTCCAGAAAGGCATACAGACGCATCAAATCAGCGGCGGCAGGGTTAGTCTGCTCGATGTATTGAAAGTTGAGAGACCACGTAGTTGCTACCGATGCAGGATGGTCGCTCGGCACGTGACCCCGGCGACGTAGGAGATCTTGGCGATGCGTGCAATATAACTCCAGATAGGTCGCAAGGTTGCATCCGACCTCTTCGATATATGCGCCCGCTTGATCAAGAGCGAGCGGGAGAAAATCCATTTCGATGACAATGGCTTCTGCTCCGGCGAGCAGTTCCTGAGAAGCTTGATCGAGAAAAGCATCAGGCGCTAAGCATTTAGCGCGGTGGAGCAGAAACAGAGCGCCTTCCGCCATCCCCATCGTTTCAACCTCAATGCATTGTGCCAAAGACCCCCATGCTTGCGCTCGGCTGGTCAGTAGCAGATGCCCTGATCGTTCTGTTGGCAGCATGTCGTGGAGCACTGTTATATCATCGGTGTTGTCCAGAATTAACAGCCACTCCTGGTGCGTGGCAAGCCAGTGTTTGACAGCCGTAAGCACGCGATTGTGATCGTGCTCGTCCTTTTCGGGTAACTGCAAAAGATGGGCTAGAGTCATAAAACCAGTAAGCAGGGCCTCACGGGTCGCAGCACTGGTCCAAAAAACAGAGGCGTAGTTTGCTCGATACTGATAGGCATATTCCAGAGCGACCTGCGTTTTCCCGATGCCACCAAGCCCACTAATTGCCAGGGATTGGGTCAGGGCCATTGTGTGTCCCCGGTGAAGCATGTCGTGGAGGTGACGCAACAGCCCTTCACGCCCGGTAAAAAATGGATTGCGTTGATAGGGAACATGCCAGATCGGTTCTGGTCGATCCACTACAGGGAGAGGCGGTTTTAAGCCATTGAGTATGGGTGTCGAGGTGGGCCGCGGCTCCTCGCCGGTTTGTCGCGCAAGCAATCCGAGTTCCTGAGGTTGTTTGCCAAAGAGTTCACAGAGTTTCGCCTGGAAATGCGGGCCAGGTGACGTTATCCCCAACTCCCAGCGACTCACATTATTTGTGGTCGTCCCAATACGGTCAGCTACCTCCTTTTGTGACCAGTGATGGTTGAGGCGTTCATCGCGCAAATGGTGGTTGAGAGATCCTTTACGTGCCTTCTGTCTCATGCTCATCCTCCAAAAAGTGGTGAATCTGGTGAATCACTTTGTAGTATATGCTGTTCTCTTTGCAGATGCTAGCAACGTATACTTTTGCCAGGAGAAATTTCTGAGGAATACAGAAAGGGTACACCACCCTTTCTGACCCATTCCATCATATTTTGCTCTAAACTGCGCCAGTATTCTCACTGCCGCTAGCCGCCAGGAGACTGGAGATGCGGGAAGGCCGGTATCTTCCCGCAGGGACGAGAGATATACTCGACACCTTGCCCTTTAACAACGTTTATTACCAAAGCACAAGGAGATTACACATGCCAACCTTAACCGCAATGCCAGTAGCTATCCCTCAGGACACCGATCAGGAGTTTGAACTGGATATTCGCACCTCGACGGTTAACTTTCCTTCGATGAATAATCAGCCTACCACTGGCGGTGGTACTTATACTTGTAGCTGCGAATGCAGCGTTACCTGCACGGTTACCTTTAGCTGCAATTGTGGTGGAAGCAATGGAACCTGTCAAACGTGCTATAGACCACACTGCTAGAGAACAGTAATGGACAGCCATTGCTCCAATCAGCATTTCAACAACGTTTATTACCAAAGCATAAGGAGATTACACATGCCAACCTTAACCGCCACGCCAGTAGCTATCCCCCAGGACACTGATCAGGAGTTTGAGCTGGATATTCGCGTCGCAACAATGAAAGCATCCATGCCGATTCTCGGTCCCACAACTGCTCAGACATGTGATTCATGTGCAAACGACTGTACGTTTCAGACTGCCTGTGGGAGTTGTAATAGTTGCGGTACTTGTGGTACCAACTGCGGTACTTGTTTCCATACTTGCACCACTATTAGCCACAATCACCAGTGCTAATAGCAAATAGCATGAAAGGATGTTTTCTTTGGATACAGGCATGTCCATTTTTCAGAGGAAACATCCCTCCTATTTGTCACATACTACATCGTTTGTTTTACCTGTAAAGGTAGTACATATGCAAGAGAATATAATCGTCTCTCCCAACCATCTTCAGTATCAAGCAACTCGCCCACAAACGTCAGGCGTGTGGCACACTTTTCTGGATGAAAGCCTGAGTACTCGTGCTCAAGAGATAGCGCTCGTTGTCTCTGAACGCATGCGTGATCCCGATTTTGTCCATGTTACGGCGGAGCAGGCCAGTCAGCAGGCCGTGTATCCTACAGGCTGGTACCCTCTTAGCCTCGGTTCCGGTGATGTTGGCCTGGCTCTGATGTATGGATACATACATGAGTGCTTTCCAGAAAAAAGTTGGGATACATCCACGCAACAGTATCTGGGTATCGCTGCCGCCAGCACGCAACGGTCTAACTTCTGGTCCTCAGCTTTGTTCAGCGGGACCAGTGGTATGGCCCTGGCGCTTGCTCTGGCCAGTCAAGGAGGGCAACGCTACCAGAAGACTCTGGCTCGCCTGCATGAGGGGCTTTGCGAGCAGGTGCTTCAGCAGTCCTGGCGGCGACCTGACTCGGATGGAGGCGTCGCTGCCAACGATTACGACATTATCTCAGGTGCGGCTGGCGTACTCGCCTATCTGGTCTCAGTTGAACAACCCGATGAATATGTGCAGGCGGCTATTGAGCACATACTGGCATATCTGACCTGGTTAGCTGAACCTGGCCAGCCTGTGGGTCAAGAGCGCTGGTATATCCCCCCCACGCTTTTGCCTAATGACCTGCACCGCGAGGCAACTCCACAGGGCAACTTTAACTGCGGATTAGCTCATGGCATGCCAGGCCCTTTAGCCGCGCTCGCCTTGACCTGGCTCGCCGGGTATCGCTATCCCGGTTTGCGTGAGTCGATTACCTATCTGGCCAGTTGGATAGAAGAGCATCATGTGAATACACCCTGGGGCATCGACTGGCCGGGCAGCATTCCTCTTGAACGCTCCTCCGATCCACAAGAATGGCAATCGTTGCCCGCGATACGTTCTGCCTGGTGTTATGGCGCGCCTGGCATTGCGCGCAGTCTTTGGTTAGCTGGTCAGGCGCTGGATGATGAACATGTACGTTGCCTTGCAATTGAGGCAATTGAGGCGACATTGAACCGCCCTGCTGCGGAGCGTTATCTTCCCTCATCTCACCTCTGCCACGGGGTAGCTGGCCTGCTCCAGATTTGTCTACGTTTTGCCAACGAATGTGAGAGTGCTTTGGTCCGAGAACACATCCCTGTCCTTGTAAAACAAATTCTCGATGCGTTCGATCCAGCCTCCACATTGGGCTTTTGCGATCTGGACGACGGAAAACCGCTTGCTAATCCTACCTGGCTGACCGGCGCGGCTGGCATTGCCATGACATTGCTGGCGGCGTCTACACCAGTTGTCCCTGCCTGGGATCGAGTCCTCGTTATTGCCTGAATAATGTCTGTATTTCTCGTTTAGAAAGGGTGCTCATGGCTGAGCAAAAACATGCTACCGGCAAGCAGACACGCCCACTCTATACGTCGGCTGGCTTTTATATGGTGCGGGCCCCTGCGCTGCCCGCACAAACCTTTACCCTCTTGAGTGCCGCCGGGCATGTTTGTCTGGGAACCGCTCAGGGAAACCTTGATGCCGCACTGCAAGCGAGCCAGGTGCAGTGCTCCACGGTGCTTCAGGAATTGGCAGCTCATCCCCAGATAACCCTGGCCCTAACCGTGGCCAGCCCTTCCCTACAAGAGAGTTTGGCACGTTTTCAGCGCGGCGAAGGCTCGCCCGCGCAACACAAGCGGACCTTCGCTGGCTTGCTGCGTTATCTGATCCGCATGAGTACGCGACCCACGCCCTTTGGCCTGTTCTCTGGGGTCGCCTCTGGCACGTTTGCTCAGGAAACCACTACCTGCCTGGCCTTCCCTGCTCTCGCTCGCTTGCGCACCCGACCTGATATGTCCTGGCTGCTCGCGGTCTTGCACAAGGTTGAAGAGGATCGCGCCCTGGTGGCCCAGCTCAAGGTCGCGCTCAATCAAACGGCCTATCTCGTTGGAGAGCGGGCGGTGTTGCCCTTTGCCGATACTTATGGCGCGCAGGATAACCGTGCGATCTCGCTGCGCGCAACGGCAGTCGTGCGCAAGGTCTTTGAACTGGCGCAACAGTTCACTCCCTATACTGAGTTACACTATGCTGTCCAACACGCTTTTCCGCGCGCGACTACAGAGCAGGTTGACCGCGTGCTCTGGCAGCTCTGGGAACACCATTTCCTGATCAGCGAGCTTCACCCACCCTTGACCGATGCACGCCCTGCCGACTATGTCCTCAATCACCTGCACGCTTTACAGGGAGGGGACGACATCAAAGAAAAGCTCGCAGGCGTGCTGCAAGGCGCTGCCACTCTAGATCATGTCGGGATTAGCGCGCCAATCAGTCTGATTGCGACGTTGGTCCAGCAGCAGGGAGATCTGTCTTCTTCCGAGAGCAAGGACAGGCTGCCCCTCCAGGTGGATAGCGCTTTACACCTGCAATCGTCTTCTCTTCACCACTCAATTGGTCAGGCAGCCGCCCAAGCCACGGAATTTCTCTTGCGCCAGACGCCTCTTTTCAATGGTTTTCGCCATCTCCAGGAGTACCGGGCGCTGTTTCTCGAAAAGTATGGGGAGCAGGCCGAAGTGCCATTACTTGATCTGCTCAGCCCGGAGAACGGCCTGGACGCACCTGCCGGCTATGAGAAGCCGCCACATGCCTATCATCGCCCCTCTACCATTCAGCCTCCGACTTCTGGCCCCCGTGACCAGGTTCTCCTGGACCTGGTCACGACAGCGGTCAATCAGCGGTCTCTGGAGGTGGAGCTAACCGAGGAGGTCCAGCAGCGTTTGGAGCGCTGGTCCCCCAAAAGAGAGGCAGCGCCGCTCTCGCTGGAGGTGTATCTGCAACTGCACGCGTGCTCGCGAGACGCCATAGATCGCGGTGAATGGACTGCTGTGGTGGGCAGAAACTGCGGCTCGCCGAATGGAGGACGCACCTTCGGGCGCTTCTTTGATTTGTTGGGAGAACCGGCTATGGAGTCGTTGCGCTACCTGGTAGAGCGCGAAGAAGCATTGCAGCCCGATGTCATTTTCGCCGAGTTAAGCTATCAACCCTCGTTGGCTCGCCTGGCGAATGTTGCTATTCGTCCGCCATTGCGCTCCTACGAGATCGTTGTCGGTACTACACCTTCGGTTCTCCCTGACCGTGTGCTTTCACTGAGTGACCTGGTTATTGGCGTGCAACAGGGCCATTTTTATCTGCGCTCGCTTCATTTTGGCAAACACGTCCGCGTGTGCCAGACGCATATGCTTAATACCCAACTCGCGCCCAATGTCTGTCGTTTTATCAGCGAAATCGCGAGCGATGGCCAACCTTTCTTAAGCTCTTTTGACTGGGGAACGGTCTCAAATGCTCCCTTCCTCCCGCGCCTTGTGCTCAAGGCAGGGCCAGCATCCCAGATCGTTATTACTCCAGCCAGTTGGCAACTCCAGGACGAAATGATTACCCCCGATGGTGAAGGATCAGATGAGGCTTGCTGGTTTCGTGGCCTGCAACACTGGCGCGAGCAGTGGCGCGTTCCACGCTACGTCTACCTTACGGAGATGGATAATCGTCTGCTTCTGGACCTGGAAAATCCGTTAATGGTGGCCGAACTACGCGACGAACTGCATAAGTTCAAGGGTCAGCATCGGGTCATATTGGACGAATTGCTCCCCGACTTTGAGCATCTCTGGCTACGTGATGCACAGAATGCTGGCTATTTCTCTGAAATTGTCGTGCCACTCCTACGTACCGATGCGGTCGATCCCGTAGCCACGCCTGGAGTGCAGGAGAAACAAGTAGTTTCCCCTCCTAAACAGGTTGTTACAACGACTGAGCGCAACTGTTTCCCTGGCGAAGATTGGGCCTATCTCAAGTTGTATGCCGCTCCCAGCCAGCACGAGGAACTGTTGGTTGGTCCAATGCGTGAGGTCGTGCAGATGCTGCAAGAGCATGAACTGATAGACCGCTGGTTCTTTATTCGCTATGCCGACCCGGAGCCGCACCTGCGCTTGCGTTTCCACGCCCAAAAAGCGTCTGATATACAGCCCATCCTGGCCATTATCTTACCCTGGAGCGCGCAACTGGCCCGGCGCGGCCAGATTCAGCGCTCCACCCTGGACACCTACGAACGCGAAGTAGAACGCTATGGTGGCCCCGAAGCTATCGATAGAGTGGAGCAGGTGTTTACCGTCGATAGCGTCCTGATCAGCGATATTCTCGCTTTCCAACATGCCCATCGCCTGACTCTCGATCCGCTGGCCGTCGCCGTGTTCACGCTGGACCATTTTTTCGCGGCCTGGGGCTGCGATCTCCAGCAACGCCTGGCATGGACGCGCAAGGCCAGCGAGAAATATGCTTTCAGTAAAGCATTCCGCTCCGAGAGAAAATACTACTGCGACCTGCTCTCTTTCCATAAGCAACTCGATCCAGACTTTGCCGAGCAGCGCACTCTCCTGCTGGATATCGTCCGTCCGCACGAGGCCCTTCTCGGAGCGTTGGGCATGCAGGTGCGCCAGTTGGCCGAAACAGGCAAACTCTGGGTTCCAGAAACCTCGCTATTGGGTAGCCTGGCGCATATGCATCTCAATCGTCTACTCGGTATAGATCGAAGTAGAGAGAACCAGGTCTATGCCTTCTGGCGGCACACCCTCGACTCGTTAGAGCGGCGGCCTGGGCAGGAACATGTTCGCGTGTAACCAGAGCCTGGAAAGGAAAGACGTGTTTCCATGAGACGCTTTTTCAACCATCTCGCCAGCGTGACCTCTGCCTGGAGGAGGGTGCTCAAACTTATCTGGCAAACCCAGCCCTGGTTCGTGGTGGGTTTGATCGTTCTGACGGTATTGAGCGGCCTGGTACCCTCAGCGCAGATCCAGCTCACCAGCTCGATCATTGGCAGCGCGGCCCTGGCGATTCGCGCCAGCCATCCGCAGGCACTGATCAATATGGCGCTGCTTTTTGGGGTGCTGCAAGGTGCTTTACTGCTCGCTAGCGCGCTGTTGGGTCTCGCGAACCAGCAGGTGCAGACCCTCTTAACGCTACGCTTGAGCAATGAAATCAGCATCAAGGTGATGGAGAAAGCTGCCAGCCTGGATGTGCAGTTCTATGAGGACGATGATGCTTACGACAAACTTCAGCGAGCCACCAACGAAAGCGGGTATAGACCCTACCAGATTTTTTATCAGATGACCACGCTTGGCTCACAATTGGTGACACTGGTTTCCGTCGTGGCTGTGCTCTTCTCCTGGAACTGGTGGCTGGGTTTGTTGATCTTGCTGGCTCCGCTCCCCTCAGTCGGGTCGCGTTTCTTCTACAGTCGGCGGGCCTATCTGATTGAGCGCGAGCGCGCACCCGCGCGCCGTCGCCTGGCCTACTTCCAATTCCTGCTCACCCACTCTTACTCAGTCAAGGAGATCCGCCTCTTTCGGCTCGCAAGCTATTTTATTAAGCGCTACAAACAGCTCTATCATGAATTCTACGCGGTCGATAGCCGCCTGGCGCGCCAGCAAACACTCGCCCTGATCCCCTTCACCATCCTGACCAACGCGGCTGCTGCGGGCGCTCAGCTCTCTGCTATCGTGATTACCATCGCGACCAATCAACTGGGCTTTCTGGCTGGCTATATCCAGGCTATCGGAGTAGTTCAGGGCACGATGCAATCACTGCTGAGCGGCATTGCCCAACTCTACCAGAATAACCTCTTCGTGAACAATCTGTTTGAGTTTCTAGATATCCCTGCCAGCCAGATGAAAAGCGGGACTCGGCGCGTTCCCGAACGCCTGCGCAAAGGAATCGAATTTCGCGGGGTCAGTTTCGTCTACCCTGGCACGACGACAGAAGTGCTGCACCGTCTGGATCTCTTTCTACGAGCAGGAGAGTGCGTCGCGCTGGTTGGCCATAATGGGGCTGGCAAAACGACGCTGGTCAAACTGCTCACCCGTCTCTACGAACCAACGGAGGGACACATTTTGATCGATGATATCCCACTCGAAGAATACGATCTGGACGATGTACGCCGACATATCAGCGCCATTTTCCAGGATTTTGTCGAGTATGAAATGACGGTGCGTGAGAATATCGGCTTTGGTTCTATCGAGGAGATCCAGAATACCGAGCGTGTTGAGCAGGCAGCTAGGGAAAGTGGTGCCGACTCTATGATAGAGACGTTGCCTGAACACTATGAGACACTGTTGGGGCGCATGTTTGCCAAAGGGCACCAGCTCTCTGGGGGCCAGTGGCAGAAAATGGCCCTGGCTCGCGCCTTTATGCGCCGTGCTCCAGTGGTCATCCTTGACGAACCGACGGCATCACTGGACGCCGAATCAGAGTCCGAGATTTTTGGACGCCTGCAGCAGGTCGCTGCTGGAGCGACCACGCTTCTCATTGCCCATCGTTTCTCTACTGTACGCAGGGCTGATCGCATCCTGGTGATCGACCAGGGACGCGTGATCGAAGATGGCTCACACGAGGAGTTACTTCAACATGATGGGACCTATGCTCGCCTGTTTCGCTTGCAGGCGGCTGGATATGTGGATAGCGTTCCTGCTACCTATAGCAGTAGCTGAAAAGTTTGAACTATTCAGCTACTGCTAGCAGTTGGCTTTCAGCTGATCCGTCATAGGCTTAATGTTTGCAACTGCCACTATAGAGGGCCTCTGCCACGGCTGTTTAATCCCTTTACAATTTCACGGGCAGTCCCATTTTTGGTAGTAGCACTTTTGGGTGCCTGCTCTGCTTCATAATTTGCTTTCTTGTATACTAATCAACTATAATGACCGCGATCATAGGGGTTTCATTCAGTTGAGAGAGCCTGTTGAAACAAGGGAGTGCAGAGATCGGAGCATGTGGCGATCCGCACACCTTTTTAGTGCAAGAAACGCAATAGCAGGCAGAAAAACCCATATTTTGCCCATGCGACGCATCAGTGCCAGATACGTTTCTGGCTGGCCTTTGTTGTTACAGCAACATTACAGCGTTGCTGAGGATTGAAATTATGTTGCAAGACGTTGTCGATGAATATCTGGTCGCGCTTTCCGTCGCGGACCCCGCTCAGGATGGCGCGGCTGTCAAAGTGGCCAACCAGAACACGGTGCTGGCGTATCGCAATGATTTGAGCCAGGCCTGTGGATATTTCGCGCGCCAGCAGATCCAGAACTGGCCAGAGGTCACACGCGAGCATCTGGCGGTCTATATGTTGGAGATGCGCGAGCAGCAGGATTATCGTCCGGCGACCATCGCGCGCAAACTGGCGGCGTTGAAGGCGCTTTTTCGCTATTTGCGCGCCACCAACCTGATTGCAACCGATCCTCTGGAGAACTTCGAGTCGCCCCATGTGACCAGACCGGCGCCGCAAACACTGAGCCGCGAACAGATGGCCAGCCTTTTGGAGCAGATCGAGGTAGCTCAGCCTGCTGGTCAGCGCGACTTTGCTATGCTCCACCTGCTCTCGGCCACTGGCATGCGCGTCAGTGAGCTGGTCTCCCTCAACCTTGCTGATTGCAACATCGAGCAGGCCACCGTGCTCTGTCCAGGCCGTCAGGGACGCAGCAAACGCGAACGCACGTTGCCATTGCCAGCCGCGACTGTCGAGGCCACCCGCCACTATCTGGCGCAGGGGCGTCCTCACCTGGTCAGTCGGCATCCAGCAGAGCAGGCGCTATTCCTCAATCATCGCGGCGAACGCCTGACGCGCCAGGGTTTCTGGCTTATTATCAAAGGTTACGCGCGCCAGGCTGGAATCACCGAGATCACGCCGCACGTCCTGCGCCACTCGTTCGCTGTGCTCATGCTGCGCGAAGGCATGGAACTGCGCTCGGTGCAAGAACTGCTGGGACACGCCCATCTCTCCACCACGCAGGTGTATAGCCGCGTGGTGGGTGAGACATGAGGTGTTGTTAGAAAGAGAGCAGTGTGAGTACTTTTTATGTTCGCGTTGCTCTTCAGGGCTTTAGACTACCTCTACCTCCTCTTCATACGAGCTATTTGCTAATCAATGCTTCGCCCAACCTAAATGCATAAAATTTTATTGCATCTAGTATTGTTTCACTATGTCTTGTATTGTTCCTATTTGATATTTCACCAAGCAATTATATTGATTTTTCGTTGAAAATTATATTGACTTTTTTATGCTATATGTTATAAATATTTATACATGTTGAGTGCATGTATATTTTGTTTGAGTACTCAACTTAGGAGTACTGGAAAGGATTTCTGATGAAGCGTATCGTACTGCTTCTCACATTGATGCTCGTTATTGTATCAGGGGTTGCTTTTATACCTACAAAACACGCTGCCGCTGAAAGTACCTGTGAAGCTCATCCCAGTGATGCTAATTGTGATGGTGGCGATCCGTTTAGTTTGGAGTGTGTGCTAATAATGGTGCCTCCACCGTGACATCGATAAACTTGTTCGACCCAAATAACGGCACATCAGAGGCTATCGCTGATTTGGAGTTACGCTACTCTAGTGGTTGTCAGACGAATTGGACACGAGCCAGTACGTTCACAATTCACAATTCCGCAGGCGACACTTAAGAGGACAGTTGCACTATTTACCCTGTACAACTGTCCTCTGTGGATTTTCTAACAATTACAGCAATTAACTGTAAAATACTTATGGGCCAGTGATTTGAATCTGACGTCCATACAATTTGTAGTGGATGCCCCTCCAATCAGACAAGACACACATATAATAAGTGCCTGGTGCTACAGTGGGAGTGAGAGTATAGGCCCAGGTTGTACTACCATTGGCGTTACAAGGTTGAACTTGAGTTCCGGTGGTAAAGTTCAGAGCATTAGGAGTCTCTAGAGGGAAAGGCGAGCTTAATCCATTAATATTGTGCAGAATGGCGTAATTATTGGGACTCAAGGCTGCATTTGTTCCATTAAAGTCTGCCGTGAGCCAGAGTCTGCATGTAACATCAGGTACATTGATGGGCTTGTTCGTATCTTTGTAAACAGCTTGGGCAGAGAAAGTATAATTCGTGGTGCCATCCGCGATCTCTGGCGATGAAGCATGAGTGATAACTGGATCACCTAAGAAGACATTCTCCACTGTAGGCGTGACAGTGACGCCGGGCGAAGGCGTGTGGTGGACCACGGGCGATTGTTTGGGGGTCGTGCTCCTGATGGGGTGTGGACTACGCCCCAAAAAGCCACCAGCGGCAAAGCCGAAGATCAAACCTGCCAGCGAAAAACACAGGATAGTGGTAGTGATGATGTTGCGCGCGGGTGGCTGCGTTGGTGTATTCATTCTCATCCTCTGGGGGTTCGTCCACTCTTGCATAATATCCCTTTCTGCCCGAATACTGTCTCTTCTGTTGATCTATGGTATTTCTCGCTCTGCCTATGTCCTGCTGGAGGCGAGGAAAAGTCGGTGATTGTGTGAGCTATTGTTTTCTCACTATAGCACAAGCAAACGGTTTCTCTCAGCTTCTAGCCCGATTGGGTGATGCTCGCAGGGAGAACTGGCTATGTGCTCGCTGGGTAGCCCTGGAGGGAAACCAGCACGGCCCGGCATCAGCACGGATCTTGCGGTCTGTGGTACCATGAGATATGCATATTGGACGCGTAGCGAGTTCGCATGACACGGGAGATTTTCATTATGGGCTTTCATCCACTGGATTTGATTGTTATCGTTGGGATCGCGCTTTTGATTTTTGGACCCAAAACATTGCAATCGCTCGCGCACACCGCTGGGCGGGGCGTGAATCAGGCAAAAGGGGCGAAGGACAAGCTGCTGGCCGAACTCCCAATGGAAGATTTCGCACACATCAACGAGACTATCTCGCGCATTCCGTTAAGTCCGCAACAGGCCGCGCAAAAGATGATCAGTTCAGCCCTGAAAACTGAGAAGGAGCAGGCACCATTCTCCAACGAGCACAGCGAGGAGCCGCTACCACCTGCTCAAAGGCGGCCTGAGGAAACGGTTCACGAGCAGCAATAGCTTCTCATCTTTCCTCTTTTTGCGACGAAAAGATGTGGTGGATGGTATCAAAGGTATCAAGTCGGAATAAGGGTCAAAAAACGTGGTATACGATAAGCGAAATCGTGATCTCACTGAAGATGCGCCAACGGAACTTGTAGCATTGCTGGCGCGCGACCTTTCACGCCTGCAAGTTGTGCTTCAGGAGGCATTGGGAGCGCGTTCGGGGCCAGAAGAGGGCAGCGATGCCTGGCTGCTCCTCAATGCACTGGTCAGCAGTCAGCATACAGAATATATAGCGCGTTTTGAGCAATCGGGCCGCGCCCTGGCTGAGCAGGGTGGGAAGCTCGAAACCCGTCTGCAAGGGCTGCACACCTGTGTGGACGCGCTGGTGAAAGAAACGAGCCTTTTATTTGCTGAACAGTCTCATCTCCAGTTCGAGGCGCTTTCGTTGCTGCTGCAGCTCCATTCCGCCGCGTTATTGGCTCTGACCAGAGGATATCAGCGCGTGATAGAACGCCAGATGGCGGAGCGGCGGGAGATGGAGGAGCATCTGGAGCGGCGTTTGCAGACGCTGCAACGCATCAATAGTATCAGCAATTCGGCGGTGGATCTCGATCAAACGCTGGAGGTGACGGCGCAGAAGGTCGCAGAAGAGCTGGGCGTTGAACTCTGCTCGATCTTTTTCTACGACGAGATGCAGCGCATTCTCACCCTGCGCGCAACCAATGGACCACGTCCGCTGGGTGGGATGCACTATGTTTTGCGCCTGGGCGAGGGCTATAGCGGCTGGGTGGCGGACAAAGGGCGGCCCCTTCTCGTGCGCGATACGCTGGCCGAAGGCGCGTTCGCGCCAGAGGCGCGGGCCTATGGACCTGAGTACCGTGGGTTGATGGCCCTGCCGATTATCTTTTTCGGCAACGTTGAGCGCCTGATCGGAGTGATCAGCATCCAGACTGCGGAGGCGCGCGAATTCAACGGTGAAGAGATCAACTTTCTGGAGGTGGTGGCGGGCATTATCGCGATCAATAGCGAGAATGGGCGCCTCTACGAGCAGACCGACGAGCAGTTGCGCCGCAAGGTCCACGAACTGGCGACCATCCACCGCGTCACCGGGATTATTGCTTCTACCCTGGAACTGGACCGCGTGCTCCAGATTATTACCACCCAGGCGGTGCAATTGAGCGGGGCCGAGCGCTCGTGTATTTTTGAACTTGATCCGGCGCGTCAACACCTGAATATTCTGGCCCATTATGGGCTGCATGGTGCGGACGTGAGCGGTATTCATGTGCCCGTGGGCGAGTGTTGCGCTGGCCGCTCGGTGGAGTCAGGCCAGCCCACGCGCGCGATTGATTGTTTGTATAGCGACGAACACTGTTTTCTGCGCCAGGACCCGATGGTCTCGTCGGATATCCATTCGGTGCTCTGTGTGCCTTTACAGGTCAAACGCAAAGTGCTGGGTTGCATATGCATCTATAGCAGCCATCGCCATCTGCTCAGCCCGGAGCAGATGCAACTGGTCGTGACCTTCGCCAACGAGGCCGCGATTGCGATTGATAATGCGCGTTTGTATGAAGAGACACGGCGCGGTCTGGAGCTCAAGTCGGTGCTGCTGCGCGAGCTGCATCATCGTGTGAAAAACAATCTGGCAACCGTGGCGGGCATTCTCTCCCTGCAACGCCGCCGCACGAAATCGCCCGAAGTGCGCTATATCCTGGCCGAGAGCGTGAACCGCGTGCAGGGACTGGCCGCGACGCACGACCTGCTCTCGCACGAAGATGTGAGCGAGGCGCGGGTGGACGATATCGCGCGCAAGATTGTGGGCGTGGCCAACGCAAATATGCGCCCGCCTGAGACGCACATCCGTTTTGAGGTCGCGCCGTGCGATATCGTCGTCTCGTCGCGCGCCGTGGCAATCCTGGCCCTGGTGCTCAACGAGATGGTCTCGAACGCGATCAAGCACGGGATGCGCGGCATGAGCGAGGGTACGGTCTCGATTCGCGGCTACGAGGAGCGCGACCAGATCGTGGTTGAGGTATTTGATACCGGCCACGGCCTCTCAGAACCGCTGGAGGATGAGAACACAGAGGGCCTGGGCCTCTCTCTGATTCGTAATTTGATCGGCGACATTCACGGCCAGTTTAGCCTGAGCCGTACAGAAGAAGACCCGCCGCGCACGCGCGCTGAGGTGCGTTTTCCACTGGAGCGCCAGCATGCATAAGGTCTATGTTGGTCTGTTTTGATGTTTCAGCATGTATTTGTTGTTGTGGAGGTGTAAATACATGAACGAGCGGGATTCCTCACCAAAGAGGGTAGCACAGTCGGACGCGCAGGCCAAACCCACGCGTATTATGGTTGTGGAGGATGACGCGAATATCCAGCAGGTGCTCTGCGTGTACCTCAAGTATTCCGGGTTTGAAGTGCGTGGCGCCTCGGATGGCCAGGAGGCTATGGCGCTCATTCCTCTCTTTGCTCCGCACCTGATTGTGCTGGACCTGATGATGCGCCCTGTGAATGGGTGGGAAGTCTTGCATTGGTTGCGCGCGCGCCGCCAGGAAGCGCCACCGGTACTTGTTTTGACCGCGTTGAGCAGACTGGAAGATCAGGTCCACGGCTTTGAGGAAGGGGTGCTTGAGTATCTCACCAAGCCAACGCAGCCAGGCATTATTGTCGAGCGCATTCGGAAAATCCTCGCGCTCTCCAGCGAGCAGCGCGCGCTTTTACAGCGCCAACGCCGCGAGCAGCAGCGCAAGACCCTGGAAATGATCTCTGCTGCGCAGCCTGATGAGTTTATCTATTAAGACGCACAGTTGTGAGGGATTGCCCGCAGCGAGTGCAGAAGCGGTCCCGAATACGGTTCTCGAAGCGACAATATGGGCACGGGTTCAGCATGTAACGGCAGCCGGTGCAGAAGCGCATTTCGGAGGAGTTCGGGCGCTGGCAATGCGGGCAGGGGTACAGCGGACTGGTTGGCGCGTTCTCGATGCCGCGTGGAGGGGTCATGTTGTGAACGGAGCCGAGGCTGCCATTTTTGACTGCCTGATCGAGCGCTTCGGCCATGTCGAGGGCGCGTTGATAGCGGAACTCCGGCTTTTTCTGGAGTGCAATCATCATCACATCGCGTATGGGCGGCTGGATCTGTGGATTAAAGCGGCGCGGGTCGGGCGGATCTTCGTAGATCTGGCTATGGGCGAGAGCGGGATAGTTATCTCCGACGAAAGGTGTGCGTCCGGTCAGGCATTCAAAGAGCATCACACCGAGCGCGTAGATATCGGCGCGACCATCCACTGGTTCGCCTTTGCACTGTTCCGGGGACATATATTCGGGCGTGCCGACGCCTGCACCTGGGCGGGTCAGTTCTTTGGTCCCTTCCAAGACTTTGGCGATCCCGAAATCAGAGAGAATCGGGCGCGCGCTCTGGTCCATCAGCACGTTGACCGGCTTGATATCGCGGTGGATAATGCCCTTGCGATGAGCGTAGGCCAGCGCGTCCGCCACCTGGGTAAAAATGCGATTTACCTCGTCCATGTCCATTGATCGAATACCGCCGGGGCGCTCTGGCATGGCATCGATCTGCTGCTTCAGCGTGCCGCCATCGACCAGTTGCATCACGATATAGAGATTGCCATCCTGCTCATTAAAATCATGAATGGTCACGATATTGGGATGGGAAAGCCCGGCCACCATCTTGGCCTCAAGATTGAAGCGTTCTACAAAACTACGATCCGCAGCATACCAGGGGGGAAGCACCTTCACCGCGACCTCGCGACCAAGATTCTCCTGGCTGGCGCGATAGACGCGAGCCATTCCGCCCTGGCCCAGAGGAGCCAGGATTCTGTAATTGCCAAGTGTTGCGCCAATCAGGGGATCTTGCTGCATAACCTACTCTGGACACCTTCTCCATAAAGGGCACACGCTTGCACCCCTGCTTTTTGTATATATTGGTAGAATTGAGTAGAAGAGGCGTAAAATGCTATATGTCTATCTACACCTCAACTCTGTACTGGTTCGTCACTTCCACATATAGGCCGGAGCGCATGTTGAAACGAACCAGGCGAGTCGAGCCTGCCAGTTTCGATTTCACGCGCTCCAGAATGTGCCAGAGTTAGCGTCTGCCGAACACCAGGACGGTTTGGCCCAGTTGGACCTTGTCGCCTTCCTGGAGTGGATATGGCTGATATTTATTGACCTGCTGGCCATTGACTTTGGTGCCATTGGCGCTGCCTTCGTCGCGGAGCGCGAAATTGCCATTGCCCTGACTGACAATCGAGGCGTGCAGACGGGAGACGGCCAGGTCTTCCAGGAAGATATCGCTTTCCCGGCTGCGACCAATGCTCAGCGATTCTTTGCGGATCTCATAGATGCGGCCTGGTTCTTTGCCTTCTTCGATGCGCACAACGCCCATGCGGCCAGGTGCCACGGCCCCGCCGCCCATTGCCATATTGACCGCACTGCCACCGGGCTTGAGCACTGTTCTATCACTATCGGGGCCGCTATAGGCATTCCCAAAGCCTTGTTGAGCAGAAGCTTGCGCGGGAGCTGCGCCCCAGGCATTCTGCGCTACTGGAGATTGCTGGCCCCAATTCTGGCCAGAGCCTTGCTGCGGCTGTGCGGGAGCCTGCGCACCCCCCCAGGCCTGCTGTGGTTGTGCGGGAGCCTGTCCGCCCCAGCCTTGTTGCGGCTGATCCCAGCTACCTTGCTGCTGGCCGCCCCACCCTTGTTGTTGAGGTTGTGCGGGGGCTTGTGCGCCCCAGGCACCTTGCTGTTGCTGGTCCCAGCCGCCCTGCTGTGGCGCGGCATTTTGTCCACTCCAGCCTTGCTGCTGAGGTTGTGCGGGGGCTTGTGCGCCCCAGCCGCCTTGCTGCTGTGGCTGCTGATCCCATCCGCCCTGCTGTGGTGCGGCATTCTGCGCGCCCCAGCCGCCTTGCTGCTGTGGCTGCTGGTCCCAGGCGCCTTGTTGTGGTGCAGCGTTTTGCCCACCCCAGCCTTGCTGCTGTTGGTCCCAGCCGCCCTGCTGTGGTGCGGCATTTTGCGCGCCCCAGCCGCCTTGCTGTTGTGGTTGCTGATCCCATCCGCCCTGCTGCTGGCCGCCCCACCCCTGTTGTTGGGCGCCCCACTGCTGCTGCTGGTCCCAGCCGCCTTGTTGTTGGCCGGGATTCTGTCCCCAGCCCTGTTGTTGTTGACCTGCCTGCCAACCGGCATTTCCGGCGGCGTTATTTTCAGTATCTTTCTTTTTTTTGCCACTGCTACGGAAGAGCATAGTTGCCACCCCCAGACTAATAAGCGCTATTACAATGATTGCCACCGCTATTACATAGGGATTCTTGTAAAACGGAGCGGACACTGTTGTAGCGGCTATGACTACTAACGTGAGACCCTCTCTCATGACGTTCACCTTCTCCTGGCTGCAGGTGCTGCGCGCGGAACTGCATATCCCTGCATCTCCTTTTATCGCAATTCAAAACGCACCTCAACGCTACCGAAGCGTAGAATGTCGCCGTCTTTGAGCATACGTTCTTCGTATGGCGTTAAGATTTCTCCATTCAACCGGGTCTTGTTCAAAGCATTGAGATCCTCGACAGTAAACTGTCCATGTTGATTGCGCAGATAAGCATGACGGCGTCCTACCGTCTTATCCGCCAGATTGATCTCTGGAAAAATGCCGAGCACCGGGTCCTGGCGCCCAACCACCATGAGATCTCTTGCGAGCGTAATGGCCTGCCCGCTGGCTGACACCAGCAGGCGTGCCTGCATCTTTTTCGGAGGAGGCATTGGCTGGTTAAAACCATCCTCTGGCTTTGCGCGAAAGCGCCTGGTAGGCTCCAGTTGTTCCTGTTCGTTGGCTTCTCCCTGCTGCTCCTTGAGATTGATCTCCTGGATTTCAGAGAGGCTGGCTTGCACGCGTTGCTGCAATTGCTCGAGAGCCTGGGCAAATTCACGCGGCGTGCTAAAGCGGTCCGCGGGCGCTTTGGCCATCGCCTTTTGCATAAACAGGTCCACTTCGCGCGGTAGCTCTGGCCGTACCCGGCAGATCGATGGAACTTTGTCGTTCATGTGTTTGACCACAATATCGACAGCCGTCTCACCTTCAAAAGGAGGATTGCCTGTCAGCAGTTCAAAAAGAACCGCTGCCACCGAGTAGAGATCAGAGCGTGTGTCCGCAGAGCGTCCGCTTTCAGCCTGTTCGGGCGGGATATAGTACGCTGTGCCCATGAACACATTCGATTGGGTCAGCGTGACCGTCTCCCGGCTCCGGGCCAGACCAAAATCGGTGATCTTCACCACGTCCTTGCTATTAATCACAATATTCTGTGGCTTGATGTCGCGATGCACCACGCCGTGTCGATACGCGGCGTCGAGTCCCTCGCTAATCTGCCGGGCGTAGTCCAATGCGCGCAATGGCTCCATAGGACCATGAGTCAGGGTATGATATTTGAGATTCTGACCATCTATATAGTCCATAACGATATAATGCAGATCGTTATCGTCTCCATAATCGAAAATACGTACAATATGAGGATCACTCAATTGCAAAAGTATATGGGCTTCGCGCTGAAAACGTGCAAGATGCTCGCCATCGTCAGCGAATTCAAAATGCATGATCTTCACCGCGTAAATGCGGTTGTTTTTTGTGTCCCGTGCGATATAGACAGTCGCGAAACTGCCTCGCCCAAGCTCATCAATGAGTTTGTACCGTCCTCTGATGACACGGCCTATCATGTCACCACTCATCAATTGTGCTCCTTTTCCAAAAGGCTTCTCCTCGCGGCTATTATACATCATCCAGAACGGAATGTCATGGGCATGTGCCGTTTGCCTCTCTGACCAGCGCTCTACCCTGCTCTTCTTGCTCACAGGCGAGAAAAAGGAAACAACCGTGGGTAGACCGCGCCCTGGCCAAAAAAGGCAGGCTCGGACGCTATCCTCTCATTACATACAACGTGTCAGGCGATAAATAGTTGTGTCATTGGGTAGACTTTCCTATCAAAAACGCCGCTCAACGCAATGCCCGTCCTCTCTGAGAGCATACCATATGAGGGCGGGCGTTGTCAGGGGGCACGGGTACATTCATGCAATGCTGCGTGCCCAGATCCCTTTATTTGTTCCTTTACGCATGCTCTTTGAGGTGCGCGTCTAAAAAGCGCACCGCAGCCGGATATGCTACCAGGCGATTGGCGCGTTTGACCAGCCCGTGTCCCTCGTCCTCGAAGCGCAGGTATTCGACGGGTACCTGGCGCTGGCGCAGTGCTGCCACGATCTGCTCGGCCTCGCCGATGGGCACGCGAGGATCGTTGGCGCCGTGGATGACGAAAAGGGGCGCGGTGATTTGATCCACGCGGCGAATGGGCGAGATCTCTTCCAGGAAGGCGCGGTCATTTTCCAGGCTGCCATACTCGCTTTCCCGCAGCTTGCGCCGCCAGGGGTGCGTGTTCTCCATGAAAGTGACGAAGTTGGCGATGCCGACGATATCTATCGCCGCGGCCCATAGATCGGGATAGGTGGTGATGGCAGAGAGCACCATGAAGCCACCATAGCTCCCCCCCATGACGACGATGCGTTGTGGGTCGGCAAGGCCGCTTTCGCGCAGCCAGAGGACTGCTGAACGCAGATCGGCCACCGAATCCATGCGTTTGCGCACGTCGTCCAGGCTCATATAGGTGTAGCCGTAGCCGCTACTCCCGCGCACGTTGGGGGCCAGTACTGCATAGCCCTGCGAGACGAAAAACTGGTTGACCGCGTTAAAGATGGGCCGCGTCTGACCCTCCGGTCCACCATGCACGTTAATCACGACGGGCAAACCGCGCGCTGGTGTATCGCGTGGCAGGAAGAGCAAAGCCGGGATCTGGCGCTGATCAAAGGTGGAATAGTGCACCAGTTCTGGCTCGATAAAGCTCTCGTGGGGGATACCACCCAGAGAGCTGCGCGTGGCTTGCCAGAGTGTTTTACCCTCGACATCCCAGAGCCAGATATCCATCGGTGCAGTGGCCGAGATCAGGGTGAGGGCCAGGCGTTTGCCATCGCGTGACCAGCTTGCCTCTGGGATCACGCCCTTTGGAAGCGTCGGCAGCGGCAGTTCGCGGCGCTCGGCCCAGCCCTGCGCGACATCGAAAAGTTCCAGGCGTGAGTAGCCGTCTTCGTTCAGGATCAACGCCATATGCCGACCATCGTGGCTCAGTTCCAGGTGCTCGATGTCCCACCCATCGTCGCGTAAATAGGTCAGTTCACCGGAAGCCAGGTCGAGCCAGGCCAGATTTTGGAAATCACGCCCACGATTGCTGAGGACATACAGGCCGCTGCCATCGGCTGCCCAGGATGGGTTGATAAACTCGGACGGCCCCTCGGCTGTGTCGGGCGTCAACGCGCGCGCCTCGCCGCTGGCGGTATCGAGTAGGAAAAGCTGGGTAAAGACGTTGGTGTACATACGGTGTACAACCACCTGCTGACCATCGGGCGAGTAGGCTGCGGGAAAGTTCGTGCTATCCTGCTGCCAGAGCAGACGTGTGACGCCGCTGGCCATCTCGCGTTCGTAGATATCGAAGTAGCGGGGGTCGCGCTCGTTGCTGGCGTAGACCACGCGCTTTCCATCCGGCGACCAGAGGCCGAAACGGTACATCACCTTCGGCTGGTTCGTTAACGCGACAAATGCGCTGCCATCCT
The DNA here is from genome assembly GCA_964250225.1 of uncultured Ktedonobacteraceae bacterium. Taxonomy (GTDB): domain Bacteria; phylum Chloroflexota; class Ktedonobacteria; order Ktedonobacterales; family Ktedonobacteraceae; genus Paraktedonobacter. The sequence goes on from CAXUEY010000006.1 coordinate 67,051, forward strand.
GGCTCAGCGTGTAGAACTGATCCAACTCGCTGCCCCCGCTATCCGCCGCGACCAGCATCACCGGATCAACTGGAGAATAGCTCATGCTGGAAACGCGCTCGCCGCGAAAGGTCAATTGCTCTGGCCATGTTGCTCCTGCGACCTGCTGGCCCACAGGCACGCTCCAGATCTCGGCTACACCGCTAATATCGGTCAAGAAGCTCAAATACTGGCCATCGGGCGAGAAACTCGCGCTATACGCATTTCGCACGTTAAGATACCGTTCAAATGGGTAGTTTGCTGCCATGTCATTCATCCTTCTATTCGTTCTATTCATTTGAGGTTATCGTCGAGCTAGTATGTATTGTACACGCTGAAATTTTATTTTGAAAGTGGAAAACGCGAGCCAGGAGACGGCTCAATCTTTCCGGTGACCCCTCAGTACTATGTTCATATGCGCGAAGCCGGGAGAGTTGCTCATGAATGCCTCCTTGCAGCAGAGCGGGGGCGGGGCGGGGGGGGGGGGGGGGGGTATATGGCGATGTACTATCGATA
>CAXUEY010000006.1:67594-72508 GCA_964250225.1 uncultured Ktedonobacteraceae bacterium
CCCCCACACCCCCCCCCCCCCCCCCCCCCCCCCCCCCCGCGCCGCTATCATTTCACCCCGCGCATACTCAACTTCACGCGTTCGCGCTGCTTGTCCACTTCCATGACGCGCACCTGCACGACCTGACCCACGGCGACGACGGTGAGGGGGTCGCGCACAAAGCGTTCGGCCATCTCGGAGACGTGCACCAGACCATCGTGCTTGACGCCGATATCGACAAAGGCGCCGAAGTCAACGACGTTGCGCACGGTGCCTTGCAGGACCATGCCGGGCTGGAGATCCTCCATTTTCAACACGTCGTGACGCAGGATGGGCGCGGGCAGGGCGTCGCGTGGGTCCAGACCGGGCTTCTCCAGGTTCTCCAGGATGTCGTTGAGGGTGGGCAGCCCAACGCCGATTTTCTTCGCCATCTCGTTCCAGGTGGCCTCGCCGCCCTCGCTCTTGTTGCCCTTACGGTTGCGCCCCAGGCTGCTCTGGAGTTTGACAAACTGGCGATATTGCGCGATACGTTCTCCTGGCTTCGCGTGCTGCTCGTCGCCGCGCGGTAGCGCTTCTAGCAGCGCCCGCGTGGCGGCGTAACTTTCGGGGTGAATAAACGTATTGTCCAATGGCTCTTTGCCGTTGGCGATTTTGAGAAAACCAGCCGCCTGCACAAAGGTTGCCGGGCCCAGACCCGCCACTTTGAGCAACTCTTCACGTGTCTTGAACGGCCCTTTCTCCTCGCGATACTTGACGATGGCATTGGCGACGCGGCTATTGATGCCTGAGACGTGCTTGAGCAGGGCTGCTGAAGCCGCGTTCAGCTCGACGCCGGCGAAGTTGACGCAGGAGACGACTACGCGTTCGAGCGCGCCGGCCAGCTCTTTCTGGTCAACGTCGTGCTGGTAGAGACCGACACCCACGGCTTTGGGATCGATCTTGACCAGTTCAGCCAGCGGATCTTGCAAGCGGCGCGCAATAGAGATGGTCCCGCGTTGGGTGGCGTCCAGGTCGGGGAATTCCTGGCGTGCCGCCTCAGAAGCTGAGTAGACCGACGCGCCGGCCTCGTTCACAAGCATATAGCCGAGCTGCCCCTTGCGACCCGTCTCGGCCTCGATCTCGCGGATCAGTTCGGCTACCAGTTGCTCGGTTTCACGCGAGGCGGTGCCGTTGCCGATGGCGATCACGTCGATCTGGTATTTCTTGATCAGCCCGCGCAGGATATGGGGGGCGCGTTCGGACTGGTGCAGGTACATGGTGTCGGACTCGATATATTTGCCCGTCTCATCGACAATCGTCAGTTTGCAGCCGGTGCGAAAGCCTGGATCGACGCCCAGCACCTTGCGTCCGCGCAGCGGCGGCTGGAGGAGCAGGTTGCGCAGGTTGGCCGCGAAGATGGTGATGGCGTGCTCCTCGGCCTGGCGGGTCAGTTCCACGCGTGCCTCTCGCTCCATTGCCGGGGCCAGCAGACGTTTGTAGCCATCTTCCATCGCCTCTTCCAGGTGGCGCGCAAAAGGCGAAGTGGCGCGGACCGGATAGGCCTGTTTGATCTCCGGTTGAGCCTGCTCGTAGGGCAGCGTAGCACCCACGCGCAACACATCCTCGCGTTCGCCGCGGTTGAGCGCCAGCACGCGATGGGGCACCAGTCGGCTCAGTGGTTCGCTAAATTCATAATAGAGCTGATAAACGCCTTTGGGGTCTTTCTGCGCCACTTTTTCGGGATCAACCGCTTTTGCCGTCAACGTCGCCTGCTTGAAGAAGGTTGCGCGTACACTGCCGCGCACCGTGGCATCTTCCGCCATCACCTCGGCGGCGATATCGCGCGCTCCGGCGTAGGCTTCCAGGCTGGTATCGACGCCCTTCTCAGCGTTGAGAAAGGGGCGCGCCTGCTCCTCAAGCAGCGCCTCTCGCTCGCCAGTCATCTCACGCTGTTGCAGAAGCAGGTCGGCCAGAGGTGCCAGGCCCTTTTCACGCGCAACGCTCGCGCGCGTCTTGCGTTTGGGACGATAGGGGAGATAGAGATCCTCGACCTCTTGCAGCGTAGTTGAGGCGAGGATGGCGCTTTCCAGTTCGGGGGTGAGCTTGCCCTGAGCATCTATCAGGCGTCGCACGTCGGCCTTGCGCTCAAAAAGTGCGCGCAACGCGGCTGCCCGGTCGGCGATGCTTTGAATCTGCACCTCGTCCAGGCTGTCAGTCACCTCTTTGCGGTAGCGCGCAATGAAAGGGATAGTGTTCCCTTCGTCCAGCAGGCCAATGGTACGAGCGATCTGTCCGCTATTCAGCCCCAGTTCCTGGCCGAGCGTCGCGGCCAGTTGGGACAGAGGAAGTGTTTCAAGGGGAGCAGTCTCAGTCGAGGCAGCTCCTTCAGTCAAAGAATCCTGGGTGGTCAAAAAATATGTCCTGCCTTTCCTGAAGAAATGTCGGTTTCATGGCATTGTCAGGTCAAATCGTACCACAAAGGGTCAAGCTCAGAACTGACGGTTGTCGCGTTTGGCGCCTGCGAAACCACCCAGGAGCGCGAAAAGCATCGCGGCAGCCAGCCCGATCAGTGCCAGGACGAGCAGGAAACCGCTCCCATTCTGGCCTGCACCGGAGGAGGGGGTCGCATTCAGGAAGTCCGGTTTGAGGCGATTGATCACATCGCTGAGCAGGGTGTTAGGATTGCGAAACGTACCGTTGGCCTGATCCGCCTTGAAGATACTTTGCACAATCGGCATGGCCTGGAAAAGAAGACCGAGCGGGAGTACAATCCAGAAAAAGACCGTGCTGATAATGCCTGCCCAGAAGCCTGTGCGCAGGGAGCGTGTGACGCGGCCACCGCGCCGAGTGGTGAAGAAGCCAGCCAGGAAATAGAAAAACAGCCCCTCGATGATACCGAGCACAAAAAACGTATCTTTTTTCAAAAAGAGCACCAGCAGCGCGGAAAGCACGCCCTGGAGCAGCCCCCACAGGCAGCCCTGACTAAAGGGACTGGGCAGCGGACGCTGGTTCTGGCTCTGGGCTGGTGGATAGGTCATGCCGATGGCGCCCCCTGCTGGTGGGGGAATCGGCCGCCCTGAGCGTCCACCAGGTGGAGCGGAGGGAGCATTTGAATTCCAGGCGGGCTGCGAGTTCAGGTGTGGTGTGGGCTGATGCACCTGTATCTGACCTCTGCCAGCCTGTCGCGCGGGCATCGAAGAGGTCGGTGGCGGCGGTGGAATGACTGAGGCCCTCTGGGTGCCAGCATTGGCCGCCTGGTAGCGGGACTGCGCGACCGTTTGATCAGCATAGCCCGCGAAGCCCGGTGCGCGCAGGGCCCGTGCAAACTCCTGCATGCTGGCGTAGCGCTGGTCAGCGTTCACCGCCATTGCCCGCAGAAGCGCGTGCTCTACCTTTGGCGTCAACTGCGGCTGAAACTGGCGCGGCGAGATCAACGTATCGCGCACGCTACGCGTTACCGAGGCCGGGGGAACATGCGCGGTCAGCAAAAAATACATTGTGGCCGCCAGAGCGTAAATATCCGACTGGGGGCTGGTCTGGCCAATATATTGTTCGAGTGGACTGAACCCCTCGGAAACCGCGCGTGCCATCGTCTGCGTTTGGGTAGTGGGGTCGTAGAGGCGCGTCAAACCAAAATCGACCAGCACCGCCTGGCCCTGTGGGTTGAGGATGAGGTTGGCTGGTTTGATATCGCGGTGCAGCACGGGTGGGTTGCGGCTGTGCAATTCCTGGAGAATATCGGCCACCGGTAGCAGCCAGCCCAGCACCTCGCGCTCGCTAAAGGGGCCACCATGCGTCTTGACCATTTGCGCGCAATCCGGCCCCTCGATCAACTGCATCACCAGATAAAAACGCCCGGTCTCCTCAAACGCATCGTAGACCTGGGGCAGATGCTCCGTCTTCACCGTAAAAAGAATCGCGGCCTCCATCAACGCCTGGCGCCGCGCAGCTGGTGTCACATCGTAAGTTTCTTTGATGGCACAGGCCCGGTTGCCCTCACTCAGGGCAAGACCACGATAGACGGCTCCGAAACCGCCTGTATTGATCAAGCCTTCAATGCGATAATGTCCCCCAATGACCGCGCCTGCCTGCAAGGGGAAAATTGCTGCCATAGCATTCCTTTTGAACGATAATGTCTGGGTATTACTAGCTATACATAGTATATACGAACGAGCGGTGTCAATCTCTAGCCACGGTGACAAAATTCGGGCACCCTCCAGATGTTTATTGTACAACAACGCTCTGGGCGAGTTATTGATAGGTTTATAGTGGACCCAAGAATTCGGGTCCACTATAGTCTGCCTGCTGTTCATCGTCGTGATCGCACTGGTGCTTTTGCGGTAGTATGCCTGTTCTCGGAGATAGACCCACGAAATCCACAGGTTGGGACGCACATCCTGCTTCCCAGCCAATATTCGCCCGTTTTTCTCTTGACTGTAGATCGACCAGTGCGTATACTTACAGCCACACACGTAATCAGACAGAAACACGTTCTTCACCCTCTGCCAATTATCTACGTGTGATACACCCTGAGATACTTTGCAACCTGCTACATGGTAGAGCACTATTTGTGCTGAAATAGTCTCTATACCACAGTATCGGCATTGCGGCATATCTCTCTAAAAACTTCACTGTAAAGGATTGCCCTGTTTTATGGAAGATCAAGTCAACCCTGCACATTCTACTGAGGATCGATCTATCGCACTACCCCCCCCTCAATATTCTACTGATAGTCGATTGATCGGCACACATCCTCGCACCTATGCGCGTAAAACACGCACGATCTATTTTTGGGCGGCTTGTCTGGGCCTGCTACTCGTCTTTCTCAATGTGCTGAGTAGCATAATCGACTCGCCCCTGGCCTATGCCGCCAGCACGCCGCACGCGATTACCTTGCAGGGGGCGCCCATCACTGCCTAGAAAGGTCGTGGGCTTGCCGAGTTGCAGATCGACGGA
>CAXUEY010000007.1:0-34454 GCA_964250225.1 uncultured Ktedonobacteraceae bacterium
ACATTGACCGTGGTGCCATTGCTATTCTGGCCGATGCCTTTGGTCGCGGGTCCGCCAAAGCCCAGGCAGCCCTGCAAGATGAAGGCCAGCAGGCTGAGCAACAAGAGACTCCCGCTTCGTTGTATGTTACGCATAGTTTTTTTGCCAATTCTCCTCACACTATTCCCCGACAGAGGAATACCAGTCGACCTTCCCTGCATTTCCGCCGGCGCTACAATTGTGGCGAGTCCAGCACCACGAGTGACATCAGATCAAGAATCCCGCGCAGTCCGTACAGGTCGTTGAACGCGTCCAGGGGGTTAAACTGGCTCGCATCTGCAAGCTGGCTGCCAACTTGCGTGTTATCCGCTGCACTCGCGGGCTGGCCAGACGCGGCCAGGGGCGCGGACGGCGTTTGCGCCGAGGCCATTTGTGACGCGCCTGTGCCAGTGCTACCAACGTTGCCGATATTACATTTCGCTGTAGTTATATGCAAGAATTGATTGACCGCGTCGGGAATGAGGTTACATCTGGGTATAACCACATCCTGAGTGCCGATATGCGCGTTGTAGGAATAGGGCGGGCTGAGCGTGAGATGCCGAATTTTGCTGCTATCGATACCACGTCCGAAGCGTGCCAGATCGAAGACCTGGCTGGAACTCAGGCTGGTATAGACGGAGCCTTGCAGATCCTGAGCAATTTGTGGGATCTGGCCAATAATACCTGCATTGCTCAACTTGAGTCTGAGCGCGCCCAGCACTTGCTGCTGGCGGGCCGAGCGGTTGAAGTCGCTGGTAGTGTGGCGCGAGCGCACATATTCCAGGGCCGTCGGCCCATCCAGGTGCTGGGGACCATCGGGAATGTAGAGGCGTTTCAGGGCGTTCTGAGCGGCCACACCATGAGTGCCAACATCGTCGGGATAGTTATCATCTGTGACGGGGTGCATCACATCGACATTCACGCCCCCTACGGTGTCGATGACCTTCACAAAGCCATTCAGACCCACCCAGGCGTAGAAGTTGATGAGGATGCCAAAGTCCTGGTCGAGCGTGAGCACGACCTCGCCCACACCACTCATATTGTTGTTGATGCTGCCACCATAGCCAAAAGCGGTGTCCAGCTTGTCGTGATAGGCATAGCCAGGGATGGGTATCCAGAAATCGCGCGGGATCGAGAGTATCCCGACATCGCGCGTGTTGGTATCGATGCTCACCACCATCACCGTTTGCGCGAGGTATCTATTGCCGCTCCAGTTGCCCTTCTCATCGGTATCGCTACCCAGCAACAGAATATTCACACGTCCCCAGTTGAGAATGGTGCTGTTATCCTTGCCCTGATTGGGGTCCACCTCGCCGCGAGCGCGCGCGAACTTTTTGCCAGTGATGCTGTTGACCGCAGGTGCGACGTTGGCCTGGTAGTACCACCAGCCACTGCCACCGAGCAGGAGCAGGAAGGTGAGCAGGCCAAGTACGACACGCGCCCAGATAGGCACGCGGCGTTTCTTCTTGCCACGTTTGCCGTTCTGCGCGCCCTTTGTGCCCTTGTCAGATGGCAAAAGCTCGCCTGACGGACGCGGGCCGACGAACTGGTTGCCCCAGGCAGGCGAGGATGTCGGGAGCGGGAAAGTGCCGGGCCCAGGTCTGCCGAGCGGTCCAGAGGTTGGGCCACGCTGAAAGCCAGGGCCGCCGACACGCGTGTCAGGCTGAGGCGGCATCGATGATCCGCCGAAAGGCGGGGGCATTGGTGGCATAGGTCCGGGCCGAGCAGGAGCCCTCATGCCGGGTCCGGGCGGCAACTGGCCCGTTGGGCGCGGACCATAGCGACCATGCTGCCCCTGCACATACGCCTGTGGCAACGGAGCCTGTGGCGGGCCAGAAAGCGGTGGCGCGGGCGCCTTGACAGTATCGCGTTCGGTAATCGAGACTGCGTGTGGGTCTGGTTGCGGGTCAGGGAAAGGTTTTTTAAATTGTCCACTCATAATTGTGCCCCTGCTTCATGCTATTGTGCTGATATATTCGATTCATACATCGCTGAGTGGCGACGATTTGTCACAACATTGGTACCAGGAATATGCCATCTCTTCAGAAGAGATTCTGTTGAGAAAATTTTAACCAGAAAATAACGTGTGCATCGTTGGTTATTAACCCTCAACTAACATCGCAACGCTACTCTACGAATAGATAAACACGAGACGGATCAGCCCCTTTAGCGGAAGCGAGAGAGCAGCATGCGAGTAGCAATTATTACTGAGAATTTTCTTCCCAAGCTGGATGGCGTGACACGTACTCTGGCCCGTTTATTGGAGTATTTACAGTGCTGTGGGCACCAGGTGCTACTACTGGGGCCGGAGAGCGGCATGGATGAGTATGCAGGCGCGCAGATTGTGGGGACAGCCGGAGTGCCGCTACCCTTTTATCCTGAACTGAGGTTTAATTTTTTTCGTCCTCTCTTCCTGCGACGCTTGAAAGAATTTCAGCCGGATGTGATCCATCTGATCGATCCCGTAGTGCTGGGAGCGGCTGGCCTGGCAGCAGCGCGTATGTTGAGAACACCGGTCGTTTCTTCTTATCACACCAATCTGGCGGCCTATTGTGAACATTTTGGATATCCTCTGTTTGAGCGCCCTATGTGGTCCTATACCCGTTTTATTCATAATCAGTGCGCGCTGACCTTCTGCCCTTCCCACTCGACGGCCAGGGCACTCCACGCCCAGGGTTTCCAGCGTGTACGCGTCTGGCCACGTGGCGTCGATACAAAGATCTTTCGGCCCGAACGTTTTGATGAAAATAGACGCGCAGCCTGGTTGGAAGGTCAGGAGAAAGTGGTGCTACTCTATGTGGGTCGCATCTCGTGGGAGAAGAACCTGCGCGTGCTGACCCAGGTATATCGTCGGATGGATCACGCCCGCTGCCATCTGGTGCTTGTGGGGGATGGGCCTGCCCTGCGCGAGGTGCAACAAGAACTGGCGGGCGTGCCAGCAACCTTTACCGGCTACTTGCGAGGCGAAGAACTGGCCAGCGCATATGCCTCGGCGGACATTTTCACGTTTCCTTCGCGTACCGAAACCTTTGGGCAGGTCGTCCTGGAAGCGATGGCCTCAGGTCTACCAATAGTCGCGTTCCAGGCGGAAGGGATCTGTGACATGGTAGAGGATAGAAAGACAGGTCTACTATTGGACAGCCGGGATCTGACGGAAGCAGTGGAGACGGCTGCGTATCAACATTTGCTGGAGCGTCTGATCGCAGATCGGGAGCTGCGGCAAAGCATGGGAAAAGCAGCTCTGCACGTGGCACACCAACGCACGTGGGGAGACGCGATGCAACATCTGCTACGTGGCTACGAGGAAGTGGTAGAGCAGGAGCACCCGCTGATCGCGGCCTGAGACGTTGTTGGCAGATAGGAGCGTGGGCTAGCGTTGCTAACTTCGCGCTCCTATCTGGTTCAGGCTTCTTCTTCGCGACGCGCCTGCCAGAACGAGAGAAGCAGGGAGCCGATGAGGACGGCGAGCAGCACAATCTCCATTGTGCTAAAGGTCTTTTTTTTCTGCATGGGTTTTTCTCTCCGGTTGGGTTTTTTACCATTACCTTCCCATTATAGCCTTTTGGCGCCTGCCCCGCCACACCCCCATATGCATATTTTGTCGGTAGAGTATTTAACGTGCCCATAGTTCCAGGCCGGGGCCATAGGTGTGAATGAGGTGGAAGCGTTGGGCGACCCAGGCGTGGAAGGCAGCGGTACCGGGCAGGGAGAAGCGGGTTGTGTAGAAGAGCACAGCGTGCACGCGTGGATTTGCGGCGGCCTGCTCAAGCTGGGCAACGGTTATGTAGCCGCTGAGGATACGCACAGTCGAGGTATCGACCAGTTCAGGCGGCGTGTTGCGGTCGGCGAGTCCGGCGATGAATTGACCGTCGGTGATAACCCATTGGTCGGGCGCGATGGCGTAGCGCAGATCGCTGGCCACGCGCAAATCAACTTGCAAGTTGGCGCTGACGCTTCTCGCCTGGATGGATTGATAGGCGGTGACGTCCTGCCAGCCATCGAAGGACGCGGTGAGCACGATCAGCAGTACGGCCAGCGCGGTGACAAAGGGTGCAGCTCTGGCCAGGCGCGTGCTGGCGAGGATGGCCTTATACGAGCCAGGCTCGGCCACGCTGAGAACGGCCAGGGCGAGCAGAGGCGGGATCAGAGCGACCAAGTGATGCGGGAAAAGTGGGCGTTGGAAGAGCAAGAGGATACAGGTTGCCAGCAACCAGGCCAGCAGCGGCAGGACGCGCCAGTCTTTACGCGGCAGCGCGGTCAGCGTGCCATAGCCGGCAGTTACGCCCAGCAGTGAGAACAGAACGGGCGCCATGTTGCGTACATTCTCACCGAGCGTACCGGGGAAGACGCGCGCGGCCACCTGATGAAACATAACCACGCTGGACCAGAAAGCCGCGAATGAGCCGCTAAAGGGCAGCAGTAGGGCCACACTGGTCACGAGGGTCGCGCCCACGCCAACGATGATGGGTAGCCAGTTTTTGACACGCGTGCTATCCTGGCTATGTCGGATCTGCCAGAGACGCGCGAACATGAGCAGCGCGATGGGTACAATAGTAGTGACGCAGAGCAGCTTACAAAAGATGCTGAGCGCCAGGCTGATCCCACAGAGCGCGGCCCAGCAAAGGCCACGCCGTCCCGCAGGCTGTCGCCACCAGAGGAAAGCAAAGCCAATGGCCAGCAGGGTCAGGGCCACGGATGGTCCTTCCGCCTGGAGAATTTGCGATTCCGCCAGGTAGAGCGGGTTGAGCAAGAGCAGCAACAGAGCCACCAGCATGCCAGCGCGTCCAGCCAGGGATTTTCCCAGCAGAGATGCGCCCACAAAACCCAGCAGGGAGATCAGCGCTATAGCCAGGCGCGCCGACCAGAGCGAGCTGCCAAATAGCACGAAGATGGGGTACACTGAGAGCAAAAAGGCTGGTGGCTGCGAGTAGAAAATGGCGTGATACAGCCCCTGTCCGGCATGCATCGCGCGCAACGATTGCCAGTAGACACCCTCGTCGTAGCCATCGCGGTCAAACGGCACATTGAGCTGGTAGAGGCGCATCAGCAGCGCGGCCACCAACAGCAAGGTGGGTATAACCCGTGCTGGCCAGCGTGTTGAAGCGCGTTGTGCCTCTTCAGCGTTGGATGGTTGCGGTTCGTGCTGTGGCGCACGCGCAAAAATTGCCATTGCTCAGTTCTCGCCCGCTTGATAAGGCTCGCGGGGCGCCCAGAAATCCAGTTGCTCTACGTTTGTTTAGTAGTATGTATGTATCAACGAGAGAGGGCCAATGATGGTTATACCTATAGGAGGAATGCGTGGAAATTTGTTATAATGTTCGTGAACACAAACGCAAGAACGGATGTTTAGATATCGGCCATATATCCAGTTGCAGTATCCTCAAAGCGGTTCGTCATCGAGTCACGATTTGGCCTTCCGCGCCTGGAGGAATGGTACATTGGTAGACTGAAAAAGGTCAGTGACATTGCATTTTTAGAGGAGAAATGTATGGAAAAGGCAGCGGGCACTATTCGGTTGCACTATAGCAGGCAGTTTCAGAGTGGCGGCCACACGCATACGGTAGACGCGGAGAGTCTGCTTCCCGTGGGGGCCAGCCAGGAGACGCGTGAGCAGGTAGCGCGTGAACTGGAATGGAATGTGGAGCAACTGGCGCGTCAGATTGCCCAGCGCGGTGTACGCTCAGGTGAGATGGCGCGACCTCAGACCTCGCCATCGGCTGTCCGGCCTCCCGCAGCGCTAGAAGTGCCGCAGCCCATTCCCCCTGAAGTGCAGCGACCCACGACCGCAGCGCAGTCGCGCGCGCAGAGTGAGCCAGAAAGCGAGACAACTCACAGGCCAGCATCCAGCGCGGCCTCTCCTTCAGCCGCGCACACGCCGGTGAGCGAAAGCATGCCCAGCACGCCCAGCACGCGTGGAGAAGGCACGACCATTAGCCTGCCGCAATTTCTCAAGGCCATTAATACCCACCTGAAGATCTCTCCGCTGGAGGCGATGGAGCTGCTCAATGTGAAGACGCTGGAGGGGCTGAACTATCGCGAGACCTATCGGCAGCTTGAGGGGCTCATCGCGCAAAAAAACGCCGGTCGTGCCAACCCACTATCCAGAACAACGCAGTCCCGGCCCATCGTCGAAGCGCCGCGCTCAAGCGGCCAGGGCACACCGCCTACCTCCGGCACACGTCCGCAGAGCAACCCGCCGACCAATATGACGATTGCACCGCGCACGCAGAGCCAGCCCGCGCCCCATGCGGCTCAGCCAGCCGCGTCAGCGGCAGCGCCTACGCTAAAAATGGTACCACCAACTGAGACGGAGCGCGCGCAGCCCTATAAACCCGAAGCAGGCGTCGATTTTGCTGGCTCGTCCAAAGCGCCGATCCCAATCCAGTTCGGCACCGTGCGCGACGTTACCCCACGCGCATATCAATTCGTGGAAGAAGAGGATGAGGAGTACGAGTTGCCGGACGATGAAATTCCAGATGAAGCAGCAGCAGACCAGTTGACGGGGAGACTCAAGCTGGACGAGTTGAAAGGGATTCGCGGAAATACCGCGGCCAGTGCTGGACGGCTCAAAGTGCTCGATAACGTCATGGGCTCGCAGATCAGCGAAGAGCAATTGCTGAAGATCTTGCAGGCCGCGTGGGGTATCGGCGCCCCCAAAAAGCTGAAAACGGATCAGGTAGAGGCGCTGATCTCCTGGGCCAAAGAGGATAACTTTGGGGAAGAGGTCGAGGCTGTCCTGGCCTGGATTGCGGAAGAGGAGCAGTGAGCCTATGCGCGTAGTGACCGGAGCTGCCAAAGGGCGCAAATTAAAGGGGCCAAAGACGCCCGGCACACGCCCCATCATCGACCGGGCGAAGACGGCCCTCTTCGATATCCTCTCCTGGCGTATCGAGGATGCCCGCTTCCTTGACCTGTTCGCGGGCACGGGCGGCGTAGGCATCGAGGCACTCAGCCGGGGCGCGGCCAGCGCGACCTTTATCGAGATGAGCCTGCCCATTATCAAACTGATCCGCGAGAATTTGCAGATTACCGAACTGAGCGCGCAGGCCGAGGTGCTGCACATGGACTCGTTCAAGTTCTTGCAGAGCTACACAACGGGCGCGGGCAAAGATGCGCGGTCCTATGATATGATCTATGTAGCGCCCCCGCAATATCAAGAGATGGCGGCCAGAGCGCTGGGGTTGCTGGACGCTTCACCCCTGCTGGCGGAAGATGGTCTGGTTATCGTCCAGATTCACCCCAAAGAACGAGTCGGCGTAGTCTCAGTCGCGCTAAACAGGCTGACGCAGACCGACGAGCGACGTTATGGCAGCACACTGCTGCTGTTCTATAAAATTCGCAGATTAGAAAAGGAAGATCATTCACATGTCGATACAACTCCAGAATCCTGAACGTTTTGTGATCTATGTGAGCGACATGCAGCGCTCCACCGCTTTTTACCGTGATACCCTCGGCCTCCCACTCAAGTTCTCATCGCCCGGCTGGACCGAATTTAACAACGCGGGCACCACCCTGGCCCTGCACAAACACATGTCCAGCGAGCAACGTTCATCTCAAGCCGCGGCAGGGCAGGCCACCCTGGTCTTTGTCGTTGATGATATCCAGGCCGCTTTCGAGACGCTCAAAGCCGAGGGCATCCACTTCCCGCTGGAGCCACAGCAGCAGCCTTCGGGGCTGACCCTGGCCGTGCTACAAGATCCCGATGGCTTCGGCATCACCCTGCAACAGCGACCTGCATAAGCACCGGGGACGCGTGAGGGACGCCGGAGGCGAGCGCCGGCGCTACACGCAAGGGGATAGGGTGGTGAGCACCATATCCAGGGCGTTGAATAGGTTATCCATGCACATTATGAATGAGGAAATATGCTTAAAACACCAGGACCAGGCGGTGGGCGTTTCGCCTTTCTCGACGCGGCTGAGACAGCCCGACGTCTGGGCATCGACCGTATCACGCTGGAGCAATGGACCCGCGACGGACGCGTCAAAGCGCATCGAGGCGTCGGTAAAGACGTCTTCTACCGCACCGCCGACATCGAGACACTCTACAACGAACTGCACCCGACGGCTGACCTGGCCGAGGCTGTCGCCGCCGATGAACTGGAGAGCGCGGGCGGCCCGGCTCAGCAGCAGCCCATCACGCTCACTCCAACGCGCAAGAAGCAAGACCCACAGATGCGCGTCTATCTGCGTTTGCAAGCCGACGCCAAGTGGTACGATATCTCCGACGAGGATATCCACACGTGGTTCCAGCAACTGGCCCCCGATGGCTACGAACGCAACAAACGCAACGCCGAACACACCATCAAAAAGCTGCAATATCTCGTCGATTTGATTGAAGAGGGGCAGAAGAGGCAATAATAAGGTATTGCATTCTGTGGCGAGAAGAGATCATTCGAGAACATTTGACAATGCTTCAGGAGGCATGGGATGAGTACTTTACAAAGTAAGACAGTACGAGCTACCAGCGTGTTTTTTCAAAGGGATCGCCTCCATGTCCATTTCGCAGATGAGCGGGAGATAAGCGTCCCGATTGCCTGGTTTCCTCGTTTGCTGCACGCTACAGATGAACAACGCAATCAATGGGAACTGATCGGCCAGGGAGTTGGAATTCACTGGGAAGCTATTGATGAAGACATCTCGGTGGCTGGTTTACTTGGCTGGCCCAACGATTAAAGACAAATAAGATAACAGATTCATTTGATCGAGATCCCCTAAAAGCCTGCAATTTATTCAGAAATCATGTTAGCGGTAATTGCAGAAATGCGAGGATATCGCGATAATAGCTTGCCCAATCGCCTTCATTGCAAATCGCGAGTTTCGGCAGCTCAAGTTGCGCGAAAATCTCATCGCAGATCTCGCGATAAACCTGGTAGAGCTGCACCAGCCCATCGAATCCCTGCAATGATCGTTGGATACCATAAGGGCTTGCGACCTTCCAGTTCACCTGATACTCTTCCCACCTCTTGCCGCGCTCGCCACAGATGCGGCGCAGGGCCTGGGCAATATCTGTAGGGTAGAAATAAATCACCAACGGGTTGAGGGGACGCAGAGACTCAATGATGCGGGCCACATAGGAGCGCAACACAGCCCGCTCTGCATTCATGAGGAGCAGGTCGGTCATATTGCCATGAAACAGCAGCCCATCACAGACAATCACGGTTGAACCCTGCAGAGCCGCCTGCACAAAATCGTGCCAGCGTTGTAAACTCTCTTCTATAAATGCCTCGACAGTCAGATCAAGCCAGATCGCTTGTGGATGGGGGAACGCCGTCGCCATGCGCAATGGATGGACTGGCTCGTCTATCGTCGGTCCCTCTGCCAGGAAGCGAGAAAGGTATCCGCACTGTCGAATTTGCCCTGTAAGGAACTCGACAGTGGTAGATTTGCCCGATCCCATAATGCCCTCGACAAAGATGAAGCGACTGCCTCTCATATATATACTCTCTTCTCATCTACCTCTTCAACCAGAGGCGTCCCGCGCTCCTCAATCTCGCGCCAGAAAGCATCCAAAACGTCTTGCTGACCGTTTTCTAGGGTCTCGTATAGAAGAGTAATGCGAGGGCTTACAGGCGTTTGTGCTGTCATAGTTTTCTCGACTTTCCGGCGAAATATGGTGAATAGTATGATCTGATAGTTCTGATAGCGCCTGCTCAACTGTAGCATATGATCTTATGCATTGTCCAGTTTATTTGATTTTAAGGAGAATAGCCCATGCCCTATTTCATCGCGCACCATAGCACATCGTCGGCCACGCTCGCCCGGCGCTACGGCGCAGCCCGGATCGTCGATGTCACCTCTCGTGGCATGGAGCCGTGGGTGCGTTTCAGCCCGTTTTATCCGCATGGGAATATCCCTGTACCGTTTTCGCCAGAATGTACCGCCGAGAGCGTCGAGGGCATCTGGCAGGGGCTAAAAGTCTTTGAACGCATGGGCGTGGATAGCGCGAAATTCGCGATCACAAACATGAAAAGGATCAAACGCTCCAGCAGGGCATATGGCGCAGTACTCGGTCATCGCGCGGGCGTGCAGGGTGAAAATCTGTTGACCTACGCGGAGGCCCGACGCGAGATCTATCTGCCCTCGTACCATTGGGTGCTGACCCACAAACTTCAAGAGCAGCTCAACGAACTGGCGCATGCGGCCACAGAGCAAACCGTTGTCTTGCTGGACTACGAAACAAACTGCGACCTCGCTGATCTGAGCAGCCCACTCTCACACGCGGGGCTGGTCAAACGCTATCTGGAGGGGAACTGGCCTGTATAAATTGAGATCAATGCAAGCGCATTCTGATGATACAATGGTTGCAGAAACCCGATAAGAATACAGGATAGTGTGAGAACGAGGTGAATTTTATGGCCGAAGAATCATCTTCTACATATAATCAGGCTGCCGCCCTCAAAGCGCGAATATTTGCGTTGGTGCGGGCATGTCCGGCAGGACGTGTGACCACCTATGGGTGGCTAGCAAAGGCCGTGGGGTATCCCCGCGCGGCGCGCATGGTAGGCTGGATCATGAATGAGGGCGGCCCAGGCGTGCCGGCGCAGCGGGTCATCAATAGCAAGGGCGAACTGAGTGGTAGTTGGGCGTTTGGGCCCCCGGATCAAATGCGCATGTTGCTAGAGGCCGAGGGCATTGTCTTTAGCGACGAGGGGCGCGTCGATCTGAAACGCTACGGTTGGGACCCCGCGCGCGACCTCAGCCAGACACAGATCGAGGAGGTTTTTCATGAGATCGATGAAGCGGCTGATCTGCCCGGTCCGCGCCTGGTCAGCCTGATGGAGCATGATCCCGCCTCGCCTTTTAAAAAAACGCCCTGACTGAAGATTTTTCATGTCCCAACCTGTCTGTTGCTAGCATTTTTCGCCAGAGATTCGACGCCCGCCTGCTGAGCCTGCTATAATGAAGCGGGTATACAAAGGGCGAATGTCTTCACCTGAGCAACCACCAATCATCGATGATTACCAGCACAGACCAACGAGGAGTATTTGTTATGTCACTGACAACACCTGCGCGCCCCAGCGACACAGGGCACGTTTACCAGAATTTTATCGGCGGCGAGTGGAAGGCCGCGCGCGAGGGCGCGACCTTCGTGAGCACCAATCCCGCGCGCGTCTCCGATGTGATCGGGCAATATCAGAAATCGGGGCCGGCAGACCTGGAGGAGGCGGTTGACGCGGCGGTGCAGGCTCAGCGCGGCTGGGAGGCGACCCCCGCTCCCGTGCGCGGCGAGGTGCTCTATCGCGTGGCACACATTCTGGAGCGACGCCAGGAAGAACTGGCGCAGGCGATGACGCGTGAGATGGGCAAGATTCTCAAGGAGACGCGTGGCGATGTGCAGACTGCCATCGATGTAGCGAAATTTATGGCGGGCGAGGGTCGGCGCGCCGAGGGAGAGACCATCCCCTCGGCATTGCCCAACAAGATGTGCCTGACCCTGCGCCATCCCCTCGGCATTGTGGGCATCATCACCCCCTGGAACTTCCCGCTGGCCATCCCTGCCTGGAAGACCTTCCCGGCGCTGCTGGCTGGTAATGCCGTGGTGCTCAAGCCTGCCAGCGATACACCGCTGCTGACGCTCAAACTGGCCGAGGTGTTGCAGGAGGCGGGTCTGCCCGCGGGCGTCTTCAACGTCATCACCGGGCCGGGCGGTACGCTGGGTGATGCGATGGCGGGTCACTCCAAAATCAATATGATCTCTCTGACCGGCTCAACCGAGGTGGGACGACACGTGGCGGAGATCTGTGGACACGACCTGCGTCGCTGCGCCCTGGAGCTGGGCGGCAAGAACGCGGTGGTGATCCTGGACGATGCCGATCTCGATCTGGCCGCCGAGAGCATCACCTGGGCCGCCTTCGGCACCACCGGCCAGCGCTGCACCGCGACCAGCCGCGTGATCGTGCAGCGAGGCGCGCTCAAAGGCTTCACCGAGCGCCTGGTCGCGCACGCGGAGAAGCTGCGCATCGGCGACGGTCTCAAGCCCGAAACCGAGATGGGACCGCTGGTCAACATGGGACGTGTCCAGGCTGTCCACGAATACACCCAGATCGGGCAACGCGAGGGCGCGCAACTGGTCACGGGAGGCGCGGCGCTGACCGAAGGCGAGCATAGCGAGGGCGCGTTCTACCAGCCCACCATCTTCACTAATGTCACCCCTGAGATGCGGATCGCCAGGGAAGAAGTCTTCGGCCCATTTGTCTCACTTATCCCTGTGGACACCTATGAAGAGGCGATAGAAGCGGCCAACTCATCCGAGTACGGCCTTTCCACCGCTGTCTTCACCGAGGATATGCGCCTGACCTTCCGCGCCATGCGCGAGATCCAGTCCGGCCTGGTCTACTTCAATTCCGGCACAACTGGCTCTGAAATTCACCTGCCCTTTGGTGGCATGAAGGCCAGCGGCAACGGACACCGCGAACTAGGCACCGCCGCCGTCGAGGAGTTCAGCGAGACCAAAAGCGTCTTCATCTGTTATCCAGAAAAGACAAAATAAAGAACATAGGTATCCCGTCTCATTGGTATTTTGCCCCGATCCTCACTCTGCTGAATCCTGCGTGACCTGCTATACAGACGAACTGGCCGACTGTAGAAAGTCGGCCAGTTCGTCTGTATGTATGCTTACTCGTTGATGGTCTGCTCAAGAGCCGCGAGCAGCGATTTGAGTGCTTGCACGGTTTCAGGGTCCACTATCTCACCCGCGTCGTTCAATTTCTTTTTCACCACCGGAACCATCAACTTGCCCCCTTCCGGGACATTGGACCCCAGAGCCTTGAGCGTCAGTAACAGCGAGGCATGGGCCTTATCGCCGCCCGTGGCCAGTGGAGAGGCGCTGATGACGGCGACGGGCTTGTGCCAGAACTCGGCGGAAGAGACTGTCCAGTCGAGCGCGTTCTTGAGGGAGCCAGGGACGCCAAAGGCATACTCCGGCGTGCAGATCAGCACTCCATCGGCTGCCTGGAGCTGCGCGCGTAGATCCACCACTGAAGCAGGTGGCTCGTCGCCGTCGATTTCAGGGCTGAAGTGCGGGAGGTCCGCCAGGCCGTTATAGATGACCATTTCCATATGTTCAGGGGCCAGCGCCGCGGTTGCGCGCACCAGGGCTGTATTGGTTGAACTGGCTCGCAAACTGCCAGAAATAGCTAAAATACGCATATATGTTGCTTTCTCATGTTATGGTGAACTCACAAAATGCATATCCTCTTGTCTATGCATGTTACAGATAACGTTGAATGCGGTCTCCAATCATCCCACGCTTGTAGCAAGGCTTGTTCAAGAGCAAGTTGGGGCGAGTTTCCTATACAGGCGCAAGGATGAGTAGGCTATGGTACAATAGGGTCACTATGCAGGATCTCTGGGCCGATTATACCGGCGAAGCACTACCAACGGGTACACGTGGTCGAGGAGGAGGAACACGCCAGCGCCGCCTCACCGAACAGGCGGTGCTGACAGAGTTGCGCGCCTGGTTGCTCCAGGAGTATCTGCTCCCCTACGCCACCTCGCTGGGCGCGACACGTATCTTTCAGCGCTGCTACTGGATCGATGGTCTCGGCTCAACCCACTCTCCCGCTCACACCATCCCGGCACCAACGCCAGATGTACCAGTCAGCGCGCCGAAACGCGGACGCCAGAAAAACCAGGCATCCCTGGCCGCGCTCCCACCCGCGCTCCAGCCTGTGGCGACGCTGGCCCAGCAACTGGCGCAGCTTGAACGGCCCATCGCGCTGCACGGCTTTGTGCTTGATGGCAAAGTGGGTAAACGCAAAACAACGGGCGCGGCTTCCCAGACTGCGTTACATCGCGCACAGATAAACACACCTGCCCAACCAACACCCAATAGCACGCAGATGGATACGCTGACCCAAACAGTGAAAAAGGGAGCACGGGCGCGCGCTGCAAAACCGCCCGCGTCCGCTCAACCGGGCAATAATGGTGCATCGGCGCGGGCGGCCCTTAATGGCGCCCAAACAGGCGAAATGTTGCCTATTCCACCAGAGGGAGGTCTGCTGCCAGCTACCTGGCCCGAACTGGCCCCGGAGCTGCTGACAACGCTTGGGCAGAGCGCGGCGGTATTTTTGCTCGATCCCCTCAAGGATGGCCTGCTGCGTTACACCGACCTGGCGCCACTCTACCAGCGCACCGCTCCGACTGAACTGTTTCTCTGGCTCTCACACAAACAGATAGAGACGCGTCTGCTCCCCACGCTGCGCACAGGCGAGGGAGCCGCGGCTCTGACTAATCTCTTGCGTGGGGACCGCTGGAAACGTCTGCTGACCAGCGAACAGGATCAAGCAGATCCACAACGCCTGATCGATGGCCTGATCCAGCTCTGCCTGGAAAGTATGCGGCCACATTTTCTCAGCGTGCAACGATTGTATTTTCCCATACACAGTGGCCCCGCTCATGTCGTGGATGCGCCCTGCACACTGCTCTTCGCCACACGCCGCCTGGACAGCCTGGCCAGCCTCAACGACGCCATCTGCCAGCGCACCCGTCGCCTGGTGGTCGCGAGCCAGCAGAACGTGCTCACCGCAGACTGGTTCACGCACCAGCGAGCGGAGCAGAGCGCCGCGGCCTGGGAGGCTCTGGCTCAGGAGACGCTCGCGCTGGGCCGCGCACAACGCGTGCGACGCTGGCCCGACCTGCGCCAACAACTGCTGCTCACTCATTTTGGTCAGCATCCCCTGCACGAATACGACCAGATCATCACCACTCTGCTCGCCCGCGGCAATGTGTCCTGCGAATGGCAGCCGCGCCCCCCATCCCAGGAAACCACCACAACACCGTTGCCCGGTCCTGGCGATCTCCTGCTCTGGCGCTAAAACTTACCAATCCCCTACCATCTTGTGTGCTGAGCGGCTATAATAACAAAAATATGCCAGATATAATAGCCCAGCAGGATGAGAGCCAGGAGGAATGAGCACCAGCCGAGCGCCCTGCGGCGAGGAAGGACCAAAAAACATGCCACGAAAAAATGCCCGCAAATCCCAGAATCATGCCTCTATGAGCGGCCAGCAGGCGGCGCGCGCGTTTATTGCAGCAGAACCGATCTCGCATGACTCCGCCGCAGACCGGCTGATTACTCCGATGATGCAGGAGACAGAGGAGGCCTCGTTTGAGCATGGAGAGCGGCGCCACGAGGCAGGCAAACGCGATGTTGAACTCTACATTCGCACCTACAATACCTTGCTGCGCAGTTCCGGTGAGATCAGCTTGAAAGCCCTGGCTCAGGCGCATCTGAACATCGATTCGAGTCTGCACCCTGATGCGCGTTCAGCCTATCCAGACATGTCGGCATTCATTTATAGCGTTTTGCGCCTGCCCCCGGCGGTTGTCTACTGCACCCTGGTCCTGTTGGGGCAATCCGAGGAGGTCTTTCTGCAACAGGGGTTTCAGGTGGGCAAATGGGAGAGCGTGACAGCCTCAGCACGCCGCCGCAAGTGGTTTTACGATGGCGCGCAGACTCTTGCCGCCTACGTCGCCAGTGTCAGCGATACCGATGACATTATTCCCATCCTGGTGGCTTTTCAGATCGAGTGGAACAAAATCTACTACCTGCTCAATGCCGACCCCACCACCATGCAGCTTTTAGAGACGCACATGGAACGCACCTCGCCCGTGTTTGCCGAGATCAGCAAGGTGCTGAGCGAGCGTCTGCGTATCGCTCAGGACGACTGGCGGCGTTTAGAGGTCATGTGGGGTGAGCATCTCTGGGATAATCTGCTGCGTATGGGCCATCAGAAGAAAAGCTTTGAGCTGCGTTTTTTAGGTGGTTCGCACGTGGGCTATGTGCGCGCCACGCGTCAGTGGTGGGCACCGGTGGAAGACCTGCTCACACAGCTAAATCTGCGTGAACGGCCAGTCTATTTCGTCTCCAGCAACACCCATAGCCTCGTGAATCTTATGTCGGGAACGCTGCTCCGACGCGCCCCTGAACTGACGCGTTTCGCGCTGAGTGGCGAGGATAGCTACCTGGCTGAAGAGTGTACAAAGTTGCAGAACGGCGCCGTGCCGGGCAACTGGCAGAATTTCCTCTACTTTGCCGCGCGCATGTGGCTCACAACACCCGCCGGACGCAGCTTCGCCGAGCAGCGGCCCCAGGAGGAGCAGGAACGCGGCATCTGGTATATCAACGCGCGCCACGGCCTGGAGATCGACGCGCAAATCTTTGAGCTGGCCCGCCTGCACGCCACCGACATCGATCCCCGCTGTCGCATGTCCGGCATGGAGCATCTCACCACGAGCCAGGCGATCATCCTGAATATCGACTATCCCCTGGGCATGGCGGCCTATCGCATGATGCGCGAGATCATGGAGAACATGGCCAATATCAAGGGCATCTATATTCTAGGCAAGGCCGCCACTTTCAATGGCAGCATCGGCGACGTGATGATCTCCAATGTCGTACTGGATGAGCACAGCCAGAACACCTACTGGCTGGATAACTGCTTTACTGCCCGCGATGTACGGCCCTACCTGACTTATGGCTCGGTGCTGGATAACCAGAAAGCTGTCTCTGGCAAAGGCACCTACTTGCAAAACCGCCAGTACTTCGACTTCTACTACCAGGCCAACTACACCGTCGTCGAGATGGAGAGCGGCCCCTATCTCAACGCCGTCTACGAGGACCAGTATCTGACGCGCTATCCTGTGGGTGAAAATATCAACTTTGCCCGCCTGCCCTACGAACTGGGCATCCTGCACTACGCCTCGGACACCCCCTACACCCGTGGCAAAAATCTGGGCGCCGGCAGCCTCTCGTACTTCGGCATGGACTCAACCTACGCCAGCTCCGTCGCCATTCTGCGCCGCATCTTCGAGAACGAGATTCGCCTCAACCGGCAAGCCAGTCCCGCCCCAACAGAGGCCGATGCGACCGAAACATCAGAGGTCTAGAGTGTTCAGGCCAGTTCCTCTGGCAGTGGTTCGTCGAAATTGATGCCCTCGTAGAGGCCATCCAGAGGAATCTCGATATCCATCGAGGGTAGAAGCACCTGCTGACCAGCTCCATAGATGGTGTGCTGCCAGATGGGTCCGGCGGAACTCTCCGCGCGGTGGTAGACCTCCACGTGGGGCGCGAACTGGCTCACGAACACAATTTCATACATCGTAGGTAGCGCCTGGTAATGATCCAGTTTGGTGCCCCGATCATCCTTCTCGGTTCCGGGCGAGAGCACTTCCACAACAGTATGAGGCGAGCGAATCAGCTTGTTGCCGCGTGCGCGATCCGCCACATTGCAGGAGATTGTGCAGTCAGGATAATAATACTGGTTTTTGCCGTGTTTGTCTGTACCGATAAGCACCTGCATATCGGGTCCAAACACCGTACAGGGTCCATTGCGAAAGTGCTGTTGTAGCTCTGCACGCACATTGAAACCGATACGATCAGCCTCAAAGGTGCCACCCGCCATCAGCCTGGCTACGCCATCAATATACTCATAGCGCGCATCAACTGCGTTCTGGTCCAGGTACAGATACTCCTCTTCGCTCATCGGCCCGCCATCCAATGGTGCGCTCTTCCTATGCTCAATAGCCATAGTGCCCCTGCTTTCTGTGGTAATCCGTCTATTCCTATTTATAGTATACACGACATGCCAAATACCAGGAGCAATTTGCCTCTTGAAAAAATCCTGCTCTCAACGTCTTATGTATGGGGCCAGAGGGAAACAATCTTCAGTGTGCTGTCAAAATAGGCAGCCCTGGGGATTGCTAACTAATTCACTCTTTTCTTATGAACTACATCATAGCATCATTCGCACACAGCGGGTATGCTTGAGAAGAGAGGAAAACTCCTCGCGATCTCGCAAACTTCTCCTGATGCAGAGTCTCTTCACAGTGCCATGAAGAGCATGCAGCAGATGAATAACATCAGAGGTGTATTGGAATTGTATGAGTTGGGCGCATAAAGATGAAAGGACTTACACGATGTACAGCATACGTATGGACGTGCTCTGCCTGGAGGGGTACTCGGAAGTGTTGCCAGGCAACGCCGAGAACACCGCGCTGGTCATTGAAGATCTGGTGGCGCGGATTCTCCTGGATATCTTTGGCATGGTGGTGGTCGATGGGGTCCAGATCACGCTCTTCCCTGCTAGCGCGACTCAGCAGGCGTACTATATCTTGCAAGTGCAGGCCACGTGCTCGTCTGAAGAGGTGAACATGAGCGCGTCGACGGCTTCACTGGCCCTGCTTGAGGCCACGCTTGAGAACGCCATCTGTTGCGCGCTGATCGAGCTTTTTAGCGCAGTTCTGGTGAATAAGCTCATTGTGTGTTATGAACCTCGAGGCTCGGCAGAAACTGCGGTGCTTGCATACAGCGTGTAAAACAATTTTTATTTACAAAAAAGAGGCGGGATATAGAAAAACCTGTTTTCATACCTCGCCTCTTTTTTATGGCAAATTATTCTATGCCCAGATCCCATGCTTGTTGTAAATCTGCGCGTGAATAGCACTGAAAAGCCATCAATGTATTGGTTTTGGTAATTGCTGACAGACGCATCATACGCGTGGTGACGACTTCGGCCAGATCTTCGTATCTACTCAAACGCAGCAGGGCTACCAGATCATACTCGCCGGTGACCGAGTAGACCTCCGCCACGCCCTCGATCTCCAGCAAGCTCTGAGCCGTCTCGTTGACTTTTGCTCGCTCTACATTGATGAGCACAACCCCTGATATCATCTCTGCTCTCCTTCCGGGTGATCCATCTGGCGTACCTCCCCTGGTAAAAATATACGCCTGTATGCAAATGAGCGCATAAGGTTGCTGCCTATGCCTGGGGCGCGGGTGGCACCTCTGGCAGACTCATGCCCAGACCTACCACTTTCAGCTTCTTGCGCAGCGAATCCTGAGCGAAACGCGGCGTGAGCCAGGGATCGTCGCCCGCGGCCAGAATGAGCGGAATCTGCTCGTCCGCTGGCGTTATCGCGCGCAGAGCGATGGGCGCGTAGTGTTCGATAGCGGCCTGCACAACCTTCGCGTAAGCATGGTCGCGCTGGATCATGTCGCGCAAGAATTTGACGCCAAAGACCACGTGGCGCGATTCGTCACGCGCCACAGCCGTAAAGCCGCCTCGGAAGCCGGGGAAGAGGTTGTTCAGGCGGTAATTTTCGAGCATGCCGCGCTGACCCGCCAGAGCCATCGTACCCTCGATGATGACATGGTAGAGCGTGACCGCCTCGACCAGCGTGGCCAGTTGCGTGGGGTCCTGACGCAGACGCAGGGAAACATCATCCAGCGCCTCGATCAGGATATACTTGAGTTGCGGGTTCATATACTGGCGCACCTCGCTCAGCGTATCCTCCAGCTTGCCGCGATCCAGGCCAATGACTTCGCTAAAGAAGCGCGCGAAGAAGACAGTGTGCCGGGCCTCGTCCACCTGCTGCGTGGTGAGGAAGATACGCATCTCTTCCTCTGGCATAGCAATGATGTAGGGACTGAGCGTGTCGGTGACGCTGGCCTCGCCCTGGAAGAAGGCCGAGAGGCCATAGATACGCATAGTACGCTCGTCCTGCCCCATCCCTTCCCATTGCTGGCGGTCCGCCGCGAAATCGATCTCCGAGGCTCGCCATTGCTGCTTCTCCCAGCGATAATACAGCTCGCGATAGCTGGGCAGGTGGACCAGGCCCGCGTCAATAATCTGTAGCACGTCATCGATTGGCGTTTGTTGGAGCTGGAGCGGCGATGCCTGCTCCAATGGGAGATCAATTGCCATCTCGTTTCCTCAATTCCTTTTTGTCGATCTTGCCCACGGCGTTGCGCGGCAGGGACGGGATAAAGGCGATCTCGCTGGGCGTTTTATAGTTCGCCAGCGCTTCACGACAGTACGCTTTCAGGGTTTCAGCATCGATCTCTGCACGCGTGACGACAAAGGCCTTGACCTCTTCACCCATGCGTTCAGAGGGAATACCAATCACCGCCGATTCAAGCACGGCGGGATGCCGATTGAGCACCTCTTCGACATCGCGGGGATAGATGTTAAAGCCGCCGCGAATTATCAGATCTTTCTTGCGCTCAACAATATACACATAGCCATCCTCATCAATATACCCCATATCGCCGGTGTGCAACCAGCCGTCGCGCAGCACACTCTGCGTCTCCTCCGGCAAATGATAGTATTCGCGCATAATATTGGGGCCGCGCGCAATCAGCTCTCCCACCTGGCCCGTTGGCAACGGCTGCTCGTTTTCATCGACGATCAGCAGGTCCACGCCCGCGATGGGTTTGCCCACCGAGCCTGCTTTACGCTCTATCGCCAGCGTATGCCCGGTGAGAACCGCGCTGGCCTCGGAGAGTCCATAGCCCTCAAGGATCTGGCAGTTGAATTTTTTCTCGAAGCCCTCCAGTATAGCCAGAGGCAGTGGGGCCGAGCCGCTGACACAGGCGTTCAGGCTGCTGGTATCGTACTGCTCTGCATCGGGCGCGTAGAGCAGGGCCACAAACATGGCAGGCACACCCGCAAAGCCGGTAATCCGATGGCGCTCGATGGCCGCGAGCACGGCGCTGGTGTCGAAGCGCGGATGCATGACGGTGAAAGTTCGATTGAGGTAACCGACGTTCAAAGCCACCAGACCATACGAGTGGGCCAGAGGCAGGACGGCCAGGTGACGCTGCTCCTGGGGCGCCTCTCCCTCCGAAGTAAGGTTATTGTAATTGCTGGTGGCGTTGGAGACGAGGTTGCGATGGGTCAGCGCCACGCCTTTGGGTTTGCCCGTCGTGCCCGATGTATAAATAATCACTGCTAGATCATCCGGGCTGAGCGTGACATCGAGTCCATTTTCCAGGTAGCGTTCGGCAGAGGACGCGCCCCCTGCGACCACCTCGCTATACTTGTGAACCTTGAAGGTGCCCGCGATCTCTGGCAGCTCGTCCAGCCCAAAATTGGTACCGATGAGGTGTTGAACCGAGGGCGCGTCCCGCAGGGCTTCTTGCAGCAGAGGAAAGAGAATGGGGCTGGCGATCACTACTTTGGCCTCTGAGTTTGTAGCGATATGGTGGATCTCCGGGGGCTTGAGCAGCGGCATGGCGGGAATAATCACTCCTCCAGCCCTGGCAATGGCCTGGTAAGCTATGACCACCTCCGGGCAATTGAGCATGCTCACGATCACGCGATCACCCTGCTGGATGCCCAGCACTTGCAGGCCAGCCGCCAACTGCGTAGCCTCGCGCGCAATCTCCACATTGGTGTATTCGCGTGTCATCCCGTCATACTCGTAGAGCAGGGCAGGATGCTCCTCCTGACTCAGACAATTGTAGATGGCGAGATCAGATAAGACGTGCAGATCGGTGATATCCATGTGTGTGCGTCCCTGATTCATAAAGCTGCATCGCTTTCTTGCTGACTAACTCCAGCGCTGGAAGGGAACGACGAATTAATGCGGCACGTGTACAACGGCCTCGCCCAGCGTGACCGGCTCGCCGCGCTGGTTTTGCGCCCGACACTCAAAAGTCAACGCGACCTCCTGTGGGCTTTCAGCACGGGCGGTGACGTTGCCCAGACAGGTCAGCGTATCGCCAGGCCGCACCATGCCAACGTAGCGCACTTTGAGCTTCTCAACACGCGCGCCGGCCACGTCCGTGATCTGTTGATTGACGAACTGGCCCAGAAAAGCCATGCTCAACATACCGTGCGCGATAATGCCGTCCAGCCCAACACGACGGGCCGCCGCGGTATCGAGGTGAATGGGGTTGTGGTCGCCAGAGGCATCGGCGTAGCTATTCAATAGCTCCTGCTCAATGGGGGACTTGACCAGCGGAACAAGCTCCTGGCCAATTGTCGCATTTACAATACTCATGTATGTACCTGCCTTTCGCAATGGGATAAAACGTGTTCTCGCTTGAGAGACAAAATCATGTTTTAAGCCTACCATGTCAGGCGGCTCGCTGGCAAGTTTTGAGGTGCGATTCCTCCGGGCAGGTAACTAAAATACAAGGTGCGTGCGACGCCACAGACCAGAGGATGTCTCCAGCACCGCCGGTTCCCAGCCTGGTTCACCAAAGAGAATCGTGCCGTTCCATTTGGGGTTCTTGCGACAAAACTGGTAGCGAATCAGCCAGCCGCGCTCCCCTTTCTGCTGCTCACGATACGCTGTCTCCACGCCCAGATGAAAACTGAGCAACTGGGCATAGTACGGTTGCAGGCGATACGCCATTGCATCCGTATCCAGGACATGTTCGCTAAAAGACATCTGCATAGCGAAGCTGTAAGCATAGCACCTGACTTCTGGATCACGCTCCTCTTCCTCTACCTGATTGAGAAGGATCGACATACCCAGCATTTCAAACTGACAGTAGGATTCACCTGAAAATGAGGTTTCCTGAAATGGAGGCAGCGCGAGGAGTTTACGTATTTCGGTGGCAAGCTGGTGTAGCGACTTGTCTGTATTGATACAGATTTGAAACGACATGAGCGGTCTCCTTCTGCGGGTGGAGTTCGCAACCCTGGATTCTATCTGAAATTATCTTACGCGCCCTAAAAAACCCTGTCAAGCTAGCGGTGATTTGTTGAGAAGTGCCAGACACGAGGTCTGGCGCCACATGCAAGGGAGGCTGTGGCTGCCTGTTTCATGCTCCGCATACGGCCCGCACCAGATTTTTTCTGGTGAGTGGGTGAGACAAACACGCATCTTCAAGTGAGAGAGTTTGCAATCCATGATCTTAGCTGCTATATTGTTGCAGGATGCTCAAAGCGGAAATACAGAAGAACGCGGATGGCTTATCCAGACAAAAGCATGCGTTGAAAAAGGATACAAGTGAGGAGAGAGCAAGCAGGATGGTAGCCGCACGCAAACCGGCCAGACCAGTTCCGGCACCACCGCCCCCCCAGGCGAACGCGATTGTGCATGGCAGCGAGATCGTAGCGAACTGGCTGGACTACTACTGGCGCAAGTTGTGCCTGCCCGCCAGAGAGCGGAGTTGCCTGGCGATTACGCAGGACCGTCGCGAGTTTACGCGCTGGACCGGCAAACGCCTGAACAATATGGCCCTGGGGTGTTATTGCTACCTGCCAGCTCCTGTGGCCGCGCGCCTCTCTCTGCTTGCCCATGTGCCCGCAGCAGCCGAACTAAAACTGGTACTTCCGGCCCACCGCCATCTGATCTTTATCGAGCCAGAGATGCAGCCGCGCTCTATAGAGGTGACGGTGGCCCACGAACTGATCCACCTGGCGGATCGCGTTAACGGCACGCCGCGCCGCCATCGCCATCACGGTTACGATTCGATAGCCTCCGACGAGGCCGCGGTTACTGGCTATAGCCTGGAAGAGCTACGTCTGCTGCTGAGCGAAGAGAGCCAGCGCCGCGAGGCTCAACGCCGCGCGCGCCGCCCCATCCGCTATCTCTACGAATGCCCCGGTTGCGGTAAAGAGTACCCACGCACACGCCGCTACTCCCAGGCCGTCTCGTGCAGCAGTTGCGATAAAAGCTACAATCCCGGCTTTCGGCTGCGTTTGAAAACACTAGAATGAGCCTGAGAACAACCTGGCTGAACATTTTCGCGTGCGATGGCGTTGAGAAAATTATTCCGTGTCTCGCCATCACATGCTATTTTTGCGCAAAAACGCTTCTAACTCTCGTTTTGCTCCTCCTCAATGCGAATAGCCCCATTGGAGCCATCAACGGTGATACGCTGTCCTGTCACGAGACGTTCGGTGGCGCCATGCACGCCCACCACGGCGGGAATACCGTATTCGCGTGCGACAACGGAGCCGTGCGACATCGCGCCGCCCATCTCCATGACCAGGCCGCCAGCAGTCAAGAAGAGAGGCGTCCAGCCGGGATCGGTTGAGGGTGCGACCAGGATTTCACCCGGCTCCAGATGCGCTCCCAGCGGGTCCATAATCACCCGTGCTTTTCCTGTCACCACGCCTGCCGAAGCTGGTGTGCCTCGTAACGCGTCATCATCTGGCACGCCTGTTTGCGTTGCGGCGCCTGGCTCTGTGCCATCCGAGAGCAGAACACGTGGGAGATGGCGGCGCAGCATCTCCTGCTCATACCTGATGCGCCGTTCATACACGAGCGAGCACAGATCCTCTCCGGCCACGCCTGCCCGCGCTTCAGGGAGTGTGAGAAAAAAGATGTCATCGGCCTGCTCCAGGTGTCCAGCGCGGGCTAATGCTTCTCCCACCGACCAGAGCAGTGCGCGGCAACGTGCAAAGGCCAGGATGATACAGAATTTTGGGTATTCACGTGTCCCTGTCAACCCACGGATGCGTTTCAGGTCGAAGCGCACCAACTGGCTGTAGAACCAGCCCTTGCGCCTGGCCCGCTGATTGAGTTCTTGTATCATAGCTTCAGCCTCGTGCATGCCGCGTGCAAACTGCACATCCGGCGCCAGTTCGGGGTCTTTGAGCCGCAAGTAGTTAGCGAGCACGCCCAGGATATGGGTGGGATCTTCGGACCAGCGGGGCAGGCCCAGGTCAATCTCAGCCACACCGCGATGCCCGTAGATGCGCAGGAACTCGGCTAACCCCTGCTGGAAGAGCGGTGGAAGCTGCCCCTCATGATATGCCTGCACCAGTTGCGCGGACGGCGTGTTCTCTAGCAGGTTTGCCACAGCAGGGTCGGAGCCGAGTCGCTGGGCCAGCGCCCAGAGCGAGAGATCCATTTCAGTAGTGGGGTTATAGGGGAGGCTGCGCAGCACGGTCTGGATTTCATCGGGCGTGGCGATCCTTTTCAGCAGGCTGTTCGCCATCACCGCCGCCGCGATGCCAGCAAAGCCTATGGGCAAAACCGTGGGCGCCACACGCGCAAGGCTCTCCAAAAGAGAACGTTCAAGGGCGTCCAGGTAGTCAGCGCCACTCGCTTCAGGAGCAAGCTGAACGGGCTGACGCAGGTAGACCTCCAGATTGGCGAGTCGTTTGCGCGCCGCCGCCGGGCGCAGCAGTGTCTGCACCAGGCGCAAGGGTATTTTTGTGCGCAGCGCTATCGGCACGAGCTTGCGAAGGGTGGGGATTTTCGACGTGGTGGTAAGCGTCAGGCGTGGATCATCAGCCAGGTGCCTGAAGATGGCAGAGCTGCGCGCCTCCATGCCTTGCAGAAGACGTATCACGATGCCACGTCCCAGAGCATTGCGTAGGGCCGGCGTCGCATCCAGAAAGAGACGCTGACCGAGATCCATCACAAACGGGAGGCCCGCTACAGGATTTTTGAGGGGCTTGCCCGTCGCAAAATGAGCAGCGACAGAGCTAATCAGGCGGAAGATCTGGATGCCCATTGGCGTCATTGGCCGATATACGCCTTGCAGCACACTGACGTTTAAGTAGACACGCAGCTCATCATCGCTGGTAAGCGCGCTGGCGGGCATGGGATAGAGGGTCGTAATCGGGCGCGCCTGTGTCAACCAGAGCTGGCCCGCAGCATCGATAGCCCATTCGGTATCCTGCGGCGCGCCATAGTGAGCCTCTACTCTCGCTCCCATCTGGGCCAGGGCGCGTACCTGCTCGTCCGAGATGCACGCCTCTTCGCTGCTCCCGGCTATCTCAACCCGCTGCGTCCCACCACCGGGAGCCACGCGAATGGCCACGCGCTTATCGCCCAGGTGCCGTTCAAGAATCTCGCAGCTGACAGTATTGACCACAAAATGGTCGGGGTTGACTGCGCCAGAAACGACCGCTTCCCCCAGGCCGGGGCTGGCGTCGATGACCGCTTGCCGACGATGACCCGTCAGCGGATTGGCGGTAAAGAGCACGCCCGCAACCTCAGGCTCGACCATACGCTGAACCACCACGGCCAGAGAGACAACACGCTGATCGATCTTGTTACTGGCGCGATAGCTAACCGCGCGTTCGGTCCACAGCGAGGCCCAGCAGCGTTTCACCGCGTCAAGCACAGCCTCAATGCCCACAATATTCAGGTAGGTATCCTGCTGCCCGGCAAAGCTGGCAAAGGGCAGGTCTTCGGCGGTGGCCGAGGAGCGCACAGCCACAGGGACAGGTTCGCCGGACGAGAAAACGTGATAGGCCCGCGTCACCGCCTCAACGATCTCAGCGGGCATCGTGGCTGCCAACAACTTGTTGCGCACCTCGGCAGCGCAGGTCGCCAGATGCGCGCTATCGCTGAACTGGTCAGGGACAAGCCGGGTCAGCATCGAATCTAGATCAGCCTGCTGGGCCACAAGCGCGTAGGCTGTAGTAGTCACACAGAAGCCCGGCGGGACCGGGAAACCGGCGCGGGCCATTTCACCCAGATTCGCCCCTTTGCCTCCTACTTGCGCCAGCATTCTGGCATTGATCTCGTCAAAGGGCAGCACGAGCAGCTCAGGCGCGTTCGGTTGCGTCAGGCTCGCTGGCTGGCGGCTGGTGTCGGGGTTGAGACTGGTTTCTGTCATATGGTTCCTCCAGAGGTTTGACTGACTGATTAATTAATGCGAAACAAAAAAAATTAGCGTGCTTGCATGCCTTGCAAAACCGTCTGCACTACGGTCCGAGCCAGTTCCTCATGCGTGTAGCCCATGACCTGGGGGTCGCAGAGAATGCCCCGCCGCACCACCAGCGTAATCACGCACCCGATCAGTGCGTGGATCGCCGTGTCCAGGTTGAGATCAGCTCGCAGCGTACCCCTGGCCATCTGCATCTGCAAGTAGCCGCCGATAAAAGCGAGCAGTCGTTGCGCAAACCCGTTGAAAGGCGCCACGATCTCTGGACGGTGGAGCACTTCGGGCAGCACCACGCGCGCAAGACCCAGAAACTGCTCGTTCTCGACGATATCCAGCACGCGTTGCACCATAAACGGCAGGAAAATCTCCGGCGGCTGCTCCAGCATTTCCGGGGTAATCTGTGCCATGATCTGCGCGGGTGAACGCTCTTCCAGCATCGCCTGAAGCAGCGCCTCTTTATTTTCAAAGTAATAGTAGATCAGCCCCGTGGTGATCCCGGCCTCACGCGCCACATCGCGGTTCGTGGCTTTGGAGAAGCCCTTCTCCGCGAAAACACGCATGGCCGCGTCGAGAATCTGCTCGCGTCGATCCTCGACCACTTTCGATGTGCGTGACATAGCCGCTCTGCTCCTTCTCCATACTGCCTATCGTTTATTGACTGACCGATTAATTAAACAGTATAGACGGGAAATGGCGAGACGTCAAGGGGGTTATGCCCAGGAGAAACGGTCTGAGACAATCTGGCTAGCCCGGATCTCTCTACCGATGTAGCGGCTATTTTTGTGCTATGATAAACCATAGAGTTATACTCTGAGGATGCAGAGGAGAGAACAATACATCCCAAATCGCTTATTTTCTTAATATACAATAATAACTTGAAGGATTGTCACGCGCCCATGTCCACACAGCTTTTCATAGCAAGTGCGATTTTCGCACCACACCAGAGTCACCAGACCGCCTGCGTACACGCAGGGGCCTGTCTCTCGCCTCACCCTTACCGCTGGATCAGAGATAGCTACCTTAGCACATGAGTCATCGAGCAGCAAGCTGTTCTGAGCGCGCGGACGGGTGACGCGGCGAACACCCCCCCCCAATGCCCACGCCTCTACAAGGGCATGGCATATCTTCCCGCACCTGAATGCGGGGTCTTCTACCCCGGTTTGATGTATCGCGATTCTTGCACACACCAGTAAAGAGGAATACAATTCGATGAAATATCTCAAGGCGTCTATTCCCGCGCTCAGCGTCTTCTGCCTCGCTCTCATTGTACGGGTTGTCTACAATCTCACAATAGCCAGAAATTATATCCCTGGCTTTGACGCCGCTATCTATAACAACCTCGCGAAAGAACTCGTGGAGTGGCATTGTTATTGTCTTTTCAATACCCATCAGCCGACAACCTTCCGTTCACCGCTCTGGCCGTTTATTATCGCGGGCATCTATTCTGTGCTGGGCGAGCATAATATCTATCCGCGCCTGTTCTACAGCGTGCTCAGTTCGGGCACCTGTGTACTGGTCTATCTGCTGGCGAAAGACCTCTTTGGCAAACGCATCGCCCTGGTCAGCGGCGTTATCGCGGCTCTCTACCCTGGCATGTTCATCTGGGATGGCTGGCTCTACAGCGAAGCGTTGTTTACCTTCTGCCTGACCGCACTCATCTATGCATTTGCGCGCATTCAGAGCAGCATCCAGGCAGGTATGAGCCATGACAAGCAGGCTCAGGTCTCCTGGGTGTGGCTGATCGTCGGCGGCATTTTGCTTGGCCTGACCTTGCTAGCGCGCCCAAGCGGACTGGTCTTCATCGGGATACTTTGTCTCTGGGCTGTGCTGCTCATTTTCGCCAGAACGCTGCCCTGGCAGGCTGTAGTCAAAAGCGTGCTGGTCGTGGTCGCCATCGCTACCCTCATCAACGTCCCCTGGATGTATCACAACTATACCATCACGCATTCATTGACGCCAATTTCGACTGTCGGCACCACGCTGGAAGGCGCGTATCGAGATTGTGTCACATCCGCTGATGGGATGTGGGGGTGTGGGAACCATCCCTCCGTTGACCCCTGCCCTCAGAATGTGGTGAATATCAACCCTGACTTTTGCCCCTACACTGTGGCTGATGAGAAATTGGATACCGATGTGGCATTGTCCTGGATGCGCAATCACCTCAGCCTATTGCCCGCGCTATTCGCCCTCCACCTGCACAATTTCTGGACACCTGCCATGAAGTCGTTCGGCCTGCCCTACGAAGTAACGTCTGAAATGCCTGTCGGTAGTCACTACATAGAAGCCGCTACCTACTTCATGCCGCGTGTGATTACTGATGCAACGATCCCTATCTTTCTGTTTGCCGCCATTGGCCTGATCGTCACCTGGACACGCAAAAGAAAGTACTTGCTGATGGGCTATCTCATGATTGCCTTGCTCACGCTGCAAAGCGTGGTGTTTTATGGTAGCCCACGTTTTCGCGCACCTATCGAGCCAATCCTGGTGCTGCTGGCCGGAGGCGCGCTCTGGTGGCTCTTCTGCAACGAGCTTGGCACGCTACGCCACTGGTGGACCAGCAAGGGCGGCGCCCAGCAAACTGCTGAAGAGATCCAGGCTGAAACGACTAACGAGCTAATAAAAGCATGAGATGGAGCAAACTAAAAAGGTCTCTGGAGATCCTTCTGGCTGATGCGGTGAAAGAGCATCTTCAATTGCATTTCACAAGGCGTCTACTCTTAATGGAGTTCAAGCCAACCGATCCCCCTTTCGTCAAACGTTGGTATCAGCTCAGGTGTCAGGCGGAAGGCCTTGCGCTTAGGGATCATGAGGGACCATAACCCATAAAGTGTAGCTAAAAATCGCTACTGAAACGCCCGGCTGCTATAAGCAATGAGTAAACAAATCCGCTTGATCCGTAAGAAGAGCATCAGGAGTGGACGGCTTCGCCCTCGACAGATATGGGTGGCGCGCTGGTTTGCTGTTCCTCGCCACTACCTATCCGCTGCTGTATGCCAGAGCGTCGGCGCGCTTCCAGGGACTTACGCCAGCGATCCCCCAGCTTCATGCCGGGTCGCTCCACAAAGGCATAGAAGAGGATACAGAAAGGCACAGCCACCAGCGCCATCCAGGTCCAGCAGTATACATACTGGATATACTGGTTGAGATGATCGTAGCCGGGCAGAACAGAGTGGCTGAGCGTCAAGAGCGGCAAGTGCCAGATATACAGACTATAGGAAATCAGGCCAAGCCAGCGCAGTGGCCGCCAGGTAAAGGGCCGTTGCAGCTCGCGTGGACCAAATAGGATCGCCATGACACACATCCCGAAAGCGACCGCGAGGACCATTTCATTCAGCCAGGTAAAGTAAGGCGTAAGCGGGTCGAGGAACGGCCACGCGGGCGTGGTCCGACCCGCCTGAAAATTCCACATGGCACAGAAAGTCAGGAGCAGGATACCGCCGCCCCAGAACCAGAGGCTCAAACGGCGCAATCTCTGGACAAACGGATGCTCTGCCGACAAACTCTGAGCATACACGTAGATGAGGGAGCAGAGCATGCCAACGGCAAATTCTTCGAGATATTTCCCAATGATGCCGAATGAGAAGAAAAGCACTATATTCAGCACTGAACGTGGCACGAGATAAGTGATGGTAGGATGCTCTGAGAGATATAACCCGCAGAAACGTACACACAGGCCGCCAGCGATAACACCACAGAGGCAGAGGATCACAGCTCGTAGACGATATACGCCTGGGACGCGCCTGACCAGCAAAAAGATGCCCAGCGTGAGCAGCGGAAAAATCATATAGAACTGCCACTCAACCGCCAGTGTCCAGAAGGGTCCGTTCAACAGACGAAAGGTTGAGCGCGACGAATCCATCAAGAACGTCAGAAACAGAGCCAGTTTTCCCAGATTCGCCGGTTGCAGGTACTGGGGCGCGGTGAAAATGATCAGCAGAAAGAGCGAGATATAGTAGCCTGGCATGATGCGCAGGGCGCGCCGCATATAGAACGTGCGGGCCAGTGGCCAGCGGCCAGCGAACAAAAGCGCCTTCGCATACGGTAAAAACAGCAGGAAACCGGAGAGTATGAAAAACAGGTTCACCCCGGACGCGCCAGCCAGCGCGATTGAGGACGTCAGTGGATTCATATGCCAATCCCACAGATCGTGGCCAGTGGTGTAATCAATGTGGAACGTCATCACTAAAAGGATCGCACAGGCTCTCACACCATCCAGCACGGTAATCATGTTTTTCTGCTGGCCCTGTTTCCCCTCTTCAAACACCTCATGCAGCCAGTTACCAACTCGATGGAGGACCTGTTTCATAAGAAAAGCGTCAAATCCTTTCAGAAGGAGCTTCATCATATACTACAAATTGAGACGTGCCACAAAAACTATTCTGCCATAAAAGCGAGCAGCGTAAGGCCAGGGTCACACATACGCAAAAATTAGGAAGTTGTTCTCTGGTGGATACATCAACTTCACATATTCACGGGAATGGGTGAGTATGGAGTGGCTCTCAGGCATGGCGAGTATCTACGGGATCTTCCTTGATGTGGGTCTACATACCCCCGCGTGCCAGGTGCCGCTGCGCCATCCCACGCACAATTTCTGCAAACCCGCGCATGTTTAGCCAGTGATACGTCTCGCCCGTCACAACGACATCCACCTGGCGCAACCGTTCTATGCTCGCCGCGCCACTCAATTGCATGGCGACCTGGAGTTGGAGAATCAGACCTTCCACGACCTCGCAGACGGCTTCGAAGCTCTCGCTGGCGGCTTTGAGAAAGGGAGAGGCCAGGCCGACGAGTGAGGCGCCGAGGGCCAGAGCACGCGCGATGTCCAGTCCGCTGCGCACGCCGCCCGTGGCAATCAGGGGCAACCGGGCCACGCTCGCCTCTATCAAGCTGATCGGCGTAGCGATGCCCCAATCGCGATAGAGCAAGCCGATAGCGCGCGCCTGCTCGTCGCCACGCGCTGTCGCCCGCGCTACTTCCATCGCCGCCATACTACTGCCGCCCGCGCCACCTACATCGATGGCGGCAATCCCACAGCTCTGGAGCAATTGCGCCTGTTCGCGGCAGATGCCCGCGCCCGTCTCTTTGGCGATGATGGGCAGCGCGAGCTGGCTGCTCAGTGCCTTGAGCGCGTTGGCCTCACCCACGGCCCGCCGATCACCTTCGGGTTGCGCGGCCTCCTGCAAGCTGTTCATATGCACGGCCAGAGCGTTGGCCTTGAGCATATCTATCGCGCTATGGACCTGCTCCAGCGTAAACGCTGCCGCACGTGCCTGGGGGATCAATTGAGGAGCGCCGACGTTGGCGATCAAGAAGGCGTTGGGCGCAACCTGGCGTGTGACCGCGTAGCTGGCAGCCAGGTCGGGATTGAGAATACCGGCGCGCTGGCTGCCCACGCCGAGGGCCAGCCCATAGCGTTCAGCCGCCAGCGCCAGATTGCGGTTAATCCTGGTGACATCGGGATGGCCGCCGGTCATGGAAGAGATGAGAATGGGATAGTTCAGCCTATAGCCGAGGAAGCTCACAGACGTGTCGAGCGCGTCCAGATCGACCTCCGGCAGAGCCTGGTGAATCAGGCGAATGTCCCGCCAACTGGCGCTCTGGGGCGCGGTAAGATCCTCCCGCAACGCAACCTGCACATGCTCGGCTTTGCGCTGCTGCACTTCATCAGCCATAGAAAAAACATTCCCTTCTGCTAGCTACAACCCCACGCGTTGAAACGCCGTGTCAATGTACTTTGTATAATACCCCGTATCGGTCAGTGCCTTCAACTCAGCAACGGAGAGATACTGCGCGACCTCCGGGTCTTTGCTGAGTTCCACAAGAAGCGGAAGCAAATCGGTTTTATCCGCCAGCGCATCAGAGGTTGTTTTTTTTGTCGACATAGCGTATGCTTCCTCTTGTACGTGAGCTTTGGCAGAGGCGTCGGATTGGCTCTCTTTTTGCGATCCGTCTTGAGGATACTGCAACCAAACTTTTTTCGCGTTACGCTGCACCATCTTATACGCCTCCTGCCTGCCCACGCCCTTGTCGATCAGGGCCAGCAGAATGCGCTGCGAGAAGACCAGGCCACCGGTCATGTTCAGATTGGCCAGCATGCGTTCTTTGCTGACCTCCAGGCCGTCCATGACGTTGGTGAAGATGTGCAGCATATAGTGCAGCAGCGTGCAGCCATCGGGGAAGATGATACGCTCGGTTGAAGAATGGCTGATATCGCGCTCGTGCCACAGGGCTACATTCTCCATCGCGGTGACGGCGAAGCCACGCAGGACACGCGCCAGGCCACAGACGCGCTCGCAGAGTTCCGGGTTGCGTTTGTGCGGCATGGCCGATGAGCCTTGCTGACCAGAACCAAACGGCTCAAAGGCCTCGCTCAGTTCAGTGCGTTGCAGGTGGCGAATCTCCTGCGCCATCTTCTCCAGCGAGGCGCCGAGCAGGGCCAGAGTGGTGATAAAATGCGCGTGGCGGTCACGCTGAATAACCTGATTTGAGATGGGCGCCACGCCGAGTCCCAGTTCCGCGCACACATACTCCTCGATCTGTGGGGGGATCGTCGCGTGCGTGCCAACCGCGCCAGAGATAGCCCCAACCGCGATCTGCTCCAGCGCCTCCGCCAGACGTTTTTGCTGGCGGCGCAGTTCGTCCACCCACATGGCCAGTTTTAGCCCAAAAGTCATGGGTTCGGCGTGGATACCGTGGGAACGTCCCGCCATCAGCGTATATTTATGGGCCACAGCTTGTTTCGCCACCGCCGCGATCAGTTCGGAGAGCTTCGCTTGCAGCAGCGCGCCGGCCTCTTTGATTTGCAAGGCCAACGCGGTGTCCAGCACGTCAGAGGAGGTCAGGCCGAGATGAATGAAGCGACCCTCCGGCCCTAGCTGCTCCTGGATAGAACGCAGGAAAGAAATAATATCGTGGTGTGTCTCGCGCTCAATCTCTTGCATGCGTTCGGCGTTGTAGTTGGCCGCGCGGATCTTCTCTATGGCCTCCTGAGGGATCACACCTGCGCGCGCCCAGCCCTCGCACACTTGCAGCTCGACCTTGAGCCAGGCATCGGTTTTATGGGTGGCCGACCAGATGGCGGCCATTTCTGGCAGTGAATATCGTTCGATCATGGTCTTTTGATGGTTCCTTGCATATGGTAAACTTCAACCGGTGGAAAAATTTTTCCTGTCCAGTGTATCACATTTATCATCTCAGCCATAAAGAGAGCTTTTTATGATCCAGACTGCGAGTTCAACCACAACGCGCTACGCCTTTCGCCAGCATACCGGGCGCATGGTGAAAACAACCATCATCGCCGCCATTGTGCTGGTTATCTCAAGCATCATTATCGCGCTGGCCATGACCAACGCGCTGCCGCAAGGGCTGGCGACGCTGGTAGCCCTGGCTTTTGTGCTCGCGGTGATCAGCTTTATCATGCTGGTCCCGCTGCTCCTCTTTCTCTACGGCTATGGCAAGGGCGGACTCTGGCTGAACGAGCAGGGTGTGCGCGTGCATTTTCCAGGCGAGGTCGAGCAGAGCCTATCCTGGTCTGATGCGCTCTACGCTGTGGACGAGGGTGATGAGTACCTGGAACGCAGCAAGGGCAAAGAAGGTCTTGGCCACCTGGTCGGCAGGGACTACTATCTGCGCCTGCACCTTGAGGGCGTGACCCCGGAGCAACGCGCGGAGATCAGGGGCCGCCTGGCAGAGCACGTTGAGGTACGCCAGCCGCGCATGTTTACTTTCACCACCCTCTACAATAGCAAAGTCGAACGCGTGGCGCGTGGACGCCTCTATCTCTTTGAGAACGAACTGCTCTGCGCCGAGAACCGCAACCAGCGCAAAGTCTACATCGCGGCCCCCCTGCAAAAGCTCGGTTCAGTGCGTGAACGCGCCCCTTTTCTGGTCGGCAATCTGGAGTGTGAAGCCTTCACCATTACCTACGACCGCAAGGATTTTATCGTCATGCTGGGCTACGAGACCACATACAATCGCGGCTTTACCACCAGTTCGCGCTGGGCCGCCACTGGTAGCGCGCGCGAATGGGTCGAGGCCCTGCAACCGGTGGCACGCTAACTGGGCTGGTGCG
>CAXUEY010000007.1:34554-69923 GCA_964250225.1 uncultured Ktedonobacteraceae bacterium
AGAGGCATCCAGCCGCATGAGAGCCGCAGAGGTGGGCGCCGGAGGCGAGCGCCGGCGCTACACCCAAGGGGATGAGCCGGCAAGCTCCATGTGCCTCCATTATGGACAGCATGTCTAGAGCTTGCCTCGGCCCCCCTTGCATGTAGCGCCGGCCTTTACGTCCGGCGTCCCCTCACACCTGGGGTGGGGACCGCCATCCCTCGCGCTTCCAGGCTTGCTGGATGAAAACAGTTGCCAGGCATGTTATCATAAGTGTACAAACAAAGCGCTGGCAGCGCGCAAACGAACATGGCCATCTGGCTTACCTCGCTTGACGGCGCGTGTCCAGCCATGTACAATCATGCCACAAGCCTGAAAGTTGGTCCTGGTAGAGATAATGCGAGGGACAACGTGGGCAGAGCATCACTAGCAAAAGGTTGGTTGCCAGAACCGACCTCCCCGCACAGGGGCAAGACACGAAAGGAGTGACGTTTCTCCTGTCATGGAACACAGGAGATCTAAGCGTCGCACATACAGATGAAACAAGGCATTCATCCCAATTACGTTGAAACCACAGTCAGTTGCGCCTGTGGCAACACCTTTAAAACACTCAGCATCAAGCCCATCTTGAAAACTGACGTTTGCTCGAAATGCCACCCCTACTTCACCGGCACACAGCGTATGCTGGATACGGCAGGGCGCGTGGAGCGTTTCCGCAGACGCTTTAACATCCAGGAAGAAGCCCAATAAAACCATGAGACAACGGGGATAAAGGATACACGTATGGCATCCTTTATCCCCGTTTATATGATAGAATACACGCTATAAGGGGGGAAACCCGTTGGAAGGATCTCAGAGAACTATCCTTTTTCTGATCGCTGACACCGGGGCAGGCCATAGAAGTGCAGCGAATGCTCTCCG
Source organism: uncultured Ktedonobacteraceae bacterium (assembly GCA_964250225.1). Classification (GTDB taxonomy): domain Bacteria; phylum Chloroflexota; class Ktedonobacteria; order Ktedonobacterales; family Ktedonobacteraceae; genus Paraktedonobacter. The sequence goes on from CAXUEY010000007.1 coordinate 35,455, forward strand.
CAACGCGATCACTATTTTGGCTGAAGAAGCACAACAACAATGGCAGGCGAACGCGACCGATACGCCTGCACCGCCAACCTATCGCATCGAGATCGTCGATGTGTTTGAGGAATATAGCCGCTTCCCCTTGCGTGAGGCGGTCAAGCTCTACGGGCCAGCTATCCGCTATAACCCCAGTCTCTATGGACGTGTCTTCCACCAGACTAATCGCGTGCATTCGGTGAATGCTGTGAAGATCGTCGCCGGACCACTGGTGCGCAAAGGCCTGCTGCGCCTGATTACCAGCGTGCAGCCAGACGTGATTGTGTCGATCCATCCCATGCTCAACCACGTAACAATTGAGGCCATTCGGACGCTGGGGCTAAAAATTCCCTTCGTGACCGTCGTGACCGATCTGATTAGCGTGCATCATGCCTGGTACGCACCGGGCGTAGATGCCTGTATCGTGCCAACGGAGCAGGCACGCCAGCTATATTTAGAGCGCGGCCTGGATGCCAGGCGCATCCATGTATTAGGTATGCCCATCGATCCCAAATTTACTCTGCCAATGCCAAGCAAAGCGGATTTGCAGCGGCGCTTTGAACTGGACCCCCGCTTGCGCACGGTCCTGTTAGTTGGCGGGGGCGACGGAGCCGGGGGTCTGCGCGAAGCAGTCTGTGCCATCGCGCAGACGCGCCTGCCGGTACAGGTGATGGTGATTACAGGCCGCAATAAACGTTTATTTGTGCAATTGCAACATTTGCGCGCCTATTTACCGGTGCCGGTCAAGGTTTTTGGCTTTGTGAATAACATGCCGGAAATGATGCATGCTGCAGACGTGCTGGTGACAAAGGCCGGTCCGGGGACCATTTGCGAGGCGCTGGCCTGCAATCTGCCTCTGATCCTGAGCAGTTTTGTGCCGGGACAGGAAGAGGGCAATGTCACCTTTGTCACGAAAAATGGCGTTGGGGCGCTGGCGCCCGATCCCGCCAGTATGGTCAGCGTGCTGCGCCAGTTACTCGCGCCAGGCTCCGATCTGTTGAGCAAGCAACTGGCTAATGCACAACGCATCAGCCGTCCACGCGCTTCCTTTGATATCGTAAATCATATCCTGAGCTATCTGCCCGCCCCGGGCGAGCCGGGGATCTGGCAGGGAGCGGTTCTACCACGTAGCCCGCGTTTGCATGGTCTCCATCATATACCGACGAGTACGCAGGTAAGCGGGACATCGCTACCCCAGAGCGCCAGCCATAGCCATAGGCGTGCAGCCTTCACACGGCACACCACACGCACCACCGGTTCGCTGGATAGGCGCTCCGGCATCAGGCCACACCTGTCGCTCCTCAAACGCGTGCGTTTCACCAATCGAATCCAGGATTAGACACGGGCAGCGCGGCCACGAGAGGAATACAAGCATTATCTAGCGCGATAGGCAAGGGCGCGCTCCAGGGGCACCCGTACTATGGACGGGGCATTAGAGCAATGGAAGTATTCGTTATGAAAATGAACGATGCAGATATCGCCGCATTAAGCGAACGAATGGTCATTTTAGCGTCAGCCGTCCGTAGTACGGGCGGCCCTCGCGCCCGCCCTGTTCGCACCAACCCTGCTCACATCCGCCCTGACACCACCATCGTTTGAAGAGGCTGGTATGCTCATAAGAGAAGGTGCGAAGAGAACGATACAAAATAAAAGGAAGGTCGTTATGGCGAAATTTTATTATGGTGGTCAGGCAATGGTCGAAGGGGTGATGATGCGGGGCAAGCAATCGGCATCGGTAGCGATACGCAAGCCTGCGGGCGATGTGTATCTCTATGAAGAGGCCCTGAGTCCTCAGCTCTATCAAAATCCCCTGTTTCGCTTGCCTTTCTTGCGCGGAATGCTGCTACTCTGGGAAATGCTGGTCCTGGGCACGCGTCTGATGGCGCTTTCCGCGAATATCGCGAGCGGGGCCGTTGATCCCTCTGTACACACGCGATCTGCTGCGTCCGAGCAACCTGCGAGCGACGAGCCGTCTCCCGTGACTGCTGCCCAGACGAACGAAGAGAAGCCCATCGTGCTGGGAGGCATCCTGCTCGGTCTGACGCTGCTACTTTCGCTGGGCGTTGCAGTGGTATTTTTTTTCATTGGCCCACTCTTTCTCACGAGCCTGCTGCGCGGACAAATTGGCGAGGGCTGGCTCAATCTCCTGGTGGAGGGGGTGATTCGTCTGGCGCTACTCGTCGGGTACCTCTACCTGATCGGCTTTTTGCCCGATATCCAGCGCGTCTTTGGCTACCACGGAGCTGAACACAAGGCCATCAACGCGATGGAGAGCGGGCAGCCGCTGGATGTCGCGCATGTACGCCAGGCCACGCGGGTCCACACACGTTGTGGCACCGGCTTCCTGCTGCTGGTCATGGTCGTCTCGATCTTCGTCTTCGCCCTGGTTGGTTCGCCCAGTCTGCCACTGAAGATTCTCTCGCGCATTGTGCTGATCCCGGTCGTGGCGGGCATCGCCTACGAGCTGATGCGCCTGGGAGCTGCCAACTACCGTTTTCGGGTGGTGCGCTGGCTGCTCGCCCCCGGCCTGGCCTTGCAGGGCCTGACCACCCGCGAGCCAGATGATTCGATGATCGAGTGCGCGATAACCGCGCTCAAACGCGTGATGCAACGCGATGCAGTTGCCAACGGCGAGTTCGCGAGCACACCTGAAGCGTTGCCGCCGCTTGTCTTCGTGAAATAAATATACAGGAGACTATCTTCGGAAACACGTCCCGCCTGGTATATAATGGAAAAGAACAATGCTGGGATGCTATGTGAGGAGACACGTTTCCCTCACCATTAAAGCAAAAGAAGGATTATGCTGGTATGTCATCTGAGGCAGATATTCCCCCAACATCAGCGGATGCACCCGCTACTATAACAGAGTTGAAGCGCCAGGAGGCGCAGTTTTCACCCGTGCGCTGGTTTCTCACCGGCCTGGTGCGCGTGAGTTATCGCCGCTGGACGCGCATCGCCGCCCACCTGTTCCCGGAAGATTCGCCGGCTGAGCGCGTGGCGCAAAAACTGCATCTGCCGCTACCCGACCAGTTGAACATGAGTTGGGTCACCGAGCACCTGGCGGTAGGCGGGCGCGTGCATCCGGCGGACATTCCAGCCCTCGCGCGGGTAGGGGTCACGCATGTAATCGATACGCGCTCGGAATACTGTGATGATGCCGAGGCGCTGGCCAGAGAACAGATCCAACTGCTCTACCTGCCCACCAGAGATACGTTTCCACTGAGTGTTGAGCAGCTCAAAGACGGCGCAAAGTGGGCTTACGAGCATATGCAACAGGGTGGGCGCGTGCTGATCCACTGCGAACACGGCGTAGGCCGTAGCGTGCTACTCACCTGCGCCGTGCTGGTCTACGCGGGTTTGAGTTCACATGAAGCCCTACAACTGACCCAGCAGAAACGCTGGCAGGCCGGCCCCAATAGCCGCCAGATCCAGCGTCTGCGCGAGTTCGAGGCGGCTATGTTAGCGCGAGCCTAACGACTGCCCTCATGCTGCAGCAACCATTGTTTGCGCTCCAGCCCACCAGCGTAACCCGTCAGCGAGGCATTCGCTCCAATCACGCGATGGCAGGGCAGCACGATGCCGACGGGATTGAGGGCATTGGTGGCCCCCACAGCACGGTAGGCCGTGGGTTTGCCGAGTTGCACTGCCAGCTCTCCATAGGTGCGCGTCTCCCCAACGGGAATAGTCCGCAGCGCCGCCCAGACCTGCTGCTGAAACACCGTGCCGCCTGTGCTGACGGGAATAGCGTCCAGGCTGTGATACTCGCCCGCGAAGTAGCGACGAACCAGCTCACTATAGCCACAGGGATTCTCAGTTCTGGTTAGATGAACCGGTCCATAACGCCGCTCCAGCAGTGTCATCATACGCGACTCATAATCGGCGAAATCGAGCGAGCAGAGCTGCTCACCGTCCACCACAAGCAGAATATCCCCGATAGGTGAGGCAACGCTATCTGTCAAAAGTTCTTTCATCTTTTTTTCCTTTGCATATCAAATCCGTTAAGAGAGTATCGTCGCTTCCCCTTGCATGTAGCGCCGGCCCTCGCGTCCGGCGTCCGTGGACGGCGCACGCAAGGGGCTACATACAAGGGATCAACACGACTTCAACAGATTTGATATTCTATACAGACAACTGTTCGATCCCTATCATACACCCGGACACGATGCATGTCTGGCGGGTTTCGGACTTGAACATGTGTATAGTCATGTCCGAAATCCGCTAGTATTTGCCTGCTCCTTCGTGTATCATGCTGCTATGGAAAGATTACAACTCTCAACCGATTTCGATCTCTGTTATCGCGCGCTCACGAGCCGCGATTCCCGCTTCGATGGGCGCTTCTTTGTGGCGGTCACGACGACGGGCATTTATTGTCGGCCTATCTGCCCGGCGACCACGCCGCACGCGCCGCACGTGCGTTTTTACGCGAGTGCCGCGGCTGCTGAAGCGGCGGGCTTTCGTGCCTGTCGGCGCTGTCATCCAGAGGCCAGTCCAGGCTCGCCTGATTGGAATGTGCGCGCGGACCTCGTGGCCCGCGCGCTGCGTTTGATCGCCGACGGCATCGTCGATACCGACGGAGTGGCAGGTCTCGCGCAACGTCTGGCGGTAAGCGAGCGCCATTTGCACCGCGAACTGGTGGCCGAGGTGGGAGCCGGTCCACTCGCATTAGCCCGCACCCGGCGCGCTCAGACAGCTCGTTTGCTGATTGACCAGACGAATTTATCGCTGACCACGATTGCGTTTACGGCGGGCTTTGCTAGTATTCGCCAGTTCAACGAGAGCATGCAGGCCGCCTTTGGTTGCGCGCCCTCAGCCTTTCGGCGACGCACTCCGCCGGAGCATGGAGGTGAAGGCAAGCTCACCTTGCGTTTACAATATCGCCCGCCCTTCGACGCATCAATGCTGCTGGCCTATCTGCGCCAGCGCGCCCTGCCAGGCGTTGAGGAGGTCAGCGAGAAGAGCTATCGACGCGCGGTGGTGCTGCCACATTCGCGTGGCATCATCGAACTGGAACCGCTGGCAAAGATGAACGCGGTGCAGTTGCGCGTACAGCTCGATACATTAAGCGATCTGAGCCTGCTCGTGCAACGTTGCCGCCAGCTCTGCGACCTGGACGCGGTTCCCACAGCCATTGCTGAAATTCTGGGGGCCGATCCCATGCTGGCGCCCCTCGTCACGAGTCGTCCGGGTCTACGTGTGCCGGGGACGATCAACGGCTTTGAACTGGCGGTACGCGCGATCCTGGGCCAACAGGTCTCCATAGCTGGCGCGAACACCCTGGTGGGCCGCCTGATTTCTACGTTCGGAGAGCCGCTGGAGCAGCCGCACGGGACATTAACGCACTTTTTCCCGGCGCCAGAGGTGCTCGCGCAGGCGGATCTACAAGGACTGGGCCTCACGCGCAGTCGCGCAACCACCCTGCAAGCGCTCGCTCGCGCTGTTGCCGAAGATGGCCTGCTGCTTGAACGCAGCGCTGATCGTGAACAGACGATGGCGCAACTCCAGCATATTCCCGGCATCGGCTCATGGACCGCTGCCTATATCGCCATGCGCGCCCTGGGCGATCCCGATGCCTTGCCAGCCGCGGACCTGGGTCTGCGTCGCGCCTTTGAGCAGCAGGGCCGAGCAGCCAGCCCCAAAATTATCGAGAGCAGCGCCGAGGCGTGGCGTCCCTGGCGCGCCTACGCCGCCCAGCATCTCTGGGCAAGTTTGCCAGTCACCCAACCAACAAAACGCACTTTACGGCAAACGGTTGTAAATGACCCCAAGAGTGAGCACCTTTTGCCCAAAAGAGCAAGCACTTGCCCTCAAGAGTGAGCAGGAAACCCAATCTGGATAGCCTCGCGTGGCTGTGCTGCTCAACATTCAGGGCAAAATGAACGCTATTCAGCTAGCGCGCGAGGAAGTGCCGGGCCTCCTCGCGCGCTAGCTGAATGCTCATAAAGTGCCTACTCCTTTGCGCTGCTCTGCCTCGCCAGCCAGTCGCGAATATACTGCTCGTGCTCCTGATAGTGCCCGTTTGGTTCGCTAAGCCATGTGATAATCGTGTAACCTTCTAACCATTCGTATGGCGTCTTTAACTCCTCCTCACTCAGCTTTTCGAGATATTCCATGACCTGTTGATGCGTTGCCTGAAATTCGGAGAGCACGTCTGCCAGCGAACGGTCCTTGTTTTGCTGGTAAACCTGCTGGTTGGTCTTGTCTCTCACTTCTTCAGTACTCTCAAGTCCTGGATCAGTCCAGCGCGTACCCTGCTCGATAGATTTCAATATTTCAAGCAGATTCAAGCGTTCCCAGAACGTGAGATGGGCAATGTGATCTTTGATCGACCAGTCGCCATTCACTCCCGGCATTTGTATCTGCTGCTCACTCAGACCTGCGATCAGCGCATCGAAATGAGCATAGAGCGCGCGTCTCATTTCTAAAAGTTCTGCTTTGCTTTTCTGTTCCGTCATCGTTTGATCTCCTTCTCTTATCTTTCAACTTCTTCCTTGAGTATAGCAACGAATACGGTCATCCTGTGTCCTGATTGAGACGAACTTCTAGATATTACACCTCATCAGATTGGTGCTTCTGTTGCGCCTCGCGTTCTGCCTGCTTCTTGAGTGCTTCTTGACGCAGCTTCTCTTCCTCCATGATATCGGCGGCTTCGTCGGCCAGGGTGCGGCCCTCGCCGCCACCTCCGCGATGCCTGGGCGAGGATGAACGCGTCTCCAGTACTTCGCGTGAGCGGCCTCCCCCCTCGGCTTTGCTGATAACACCGCGCTCTTCCAGCAGGTCGATCAGGCGCGCGGCCCGCGAATAGCCGACCTTCAGGCGCCGTTGTAAGAGCGAGATCGAGGCGCGTTCATACTCCTGCACGACCTGCTCGGCCTGCTCCAGCAACTCGTCTTCCAGCTCGAATTCGTCGGCAGGCTGCTCACTGACCTCCCAGCCAGGCTCGACGCTGCCGGGGATAGCAGCACCCTGGGGCTGCTCAGCGGCGTTGACGGTCTGCGCGGCGTGTTCGGCGGCCTGCTGGTGCCAGTAGGCCACCAGGCGCTCGGCCTCTTCATCGGCCACAAACGCTCCCTGGATGCGTTCCGGCTTGCCCGCGTCCGCTGGCAGATAGAGCATGTCGCCGCGTCCCAGCAGACGTTCCGCACCACCCATGTCGATAATCGTGCGCGAGTCCACCGCCGAACTGACCATAAACGAGATACGCGTGGGGATATTGGCTTTGATCAGACCGGTAATCACGTCCACCGAGGGGCGCTGCGTGGCCACGACCAGGTGAATGCCGGTGGCGCGGGCTAGCTGGGCCAAGCGGCAGATCAACCCCTCAACCTCTTCGGGCGCGGCCATCATCAAATCAGCCAGTTCGTCGATGATAATCACGATGGCTGGCAGATTCTTGAGCGTCTCGTCGCCACGCGCCATACGTTCCGCGCGCATCTTGCGATAGCCGTCCAGGTTGCGCACCCCCAGTTGTGAGAAGAGCCGGTAGCGTTTCTCCATCTCCCCTATGGCGATTTTGAGCAAACCCACTACGCGCTCAACCTCGATTACAACTGGCGAGAGCAGGTGCGGGATACCGTTATACATGGAAAGCTCGACCATCTTGGGATCAACCATCAACATACGCACGTCATCGGGCGTGGCCTGCGAGATAATACTGGAAATGATTGCATTAATAGCAACTGACTTACCCGCACCTGTTGCGCCAGCAATCAACAAATGCGGCATTTTCGCCAAATCGCCTACACGAACAGCGCCTGCCACATCCTTGCCCAGGGCGACGGTGAGCTTTGATTTGTTTTTAGCGGCCTGGTACTCTTTGCTCTCCAGGATCTCGCGCAGGGTGACCAGGCGGCTATTCTTATTGGGGATCTCCACGCCCACGTAGGGTCGTCCGGGGACTGGTGCCTCCATGCGGATGGTTTTCGACTCCAGCACCAGGGCCAGGTCGTTTTGCAACGCCATGATGCGGCTGACCCGTGTGCGCGCCTCGTAGACGATATTGCCCGCCGAGTCTTTGACCGGCACGGGGCGCCCCTTCTCGTCCTCTTTCATCATGGGCTTGCCCGTGGGGCGAATGCCGAAGCGGATCACGGTCGGGCCGATGCTGACATCTTCGGGCCGCACCTCGGCCTCCACGCGGAAGCTGCGCAGGGTATCCTGGATGGTTTTGGCCAGGCCCGTGGTATCGTCGCCCAGGATATGCAGCTTCACGTCCTCCGGGCTGTTCAGCAGCGAGCTATCCGGCTGCTTCCAGGGCGAGGAGCTTTCTGGCGTAGCGGAGCGTCGCACGATTCTGGGCTGTTGCACGCGTTTGGGATTGGGCGCGAGCGGCTCCATCTCTTCTAGTTCCTCAGCGTCCGGGGCTGGCTGCTCTGGCAGTGGCAACTGGCGCACACCTTTGACGGCAGCCAGGTGCTCGGCCCGGTTAAGCGCCTGAGCCTCACGCGGTCCCTTCGGCACCTTCCCGATCTGCTGCTTATGCAAGTTGATATCGTTGCGCGGGTCGTCGTCGGCGTCAAAATCATCTTCAAACTCAACAGCCGCGTCATCGGCGTCGTCAAACTCTTCGTCATCCACATCCGCGCGCGCGGGCGCTTTAGAGGCGCTGTTCTCAAGCAGGCCGTTGCCATAGCGACTGAAGCGCGGACGTTGCCCTAAAAACGGCGACGCGCTCTGAGCAGCGGCACCAGTAGTGCGCGGCTCCAGGAAGACGCGGTGCAGAAGCGTCCAGGTGGCCCGCAGATGACTCAAGGTCACCTGAAAGGTCAGCAGCGCCACAACGATCAGCAGGCCGATCAGCAGGACGTGGCCGCCGAAGCCCCAACTGAGCAGCGGCGTGGCGATCAGACCACCGATGATGCCGCCCGTGGTGTGTCCCAGCAACAACTGACTCTCCGCCAGCAATAACGCCAGTAGCACCAGCACACCCAGCACCAGCGACCAGCGAATAAAACGAATATTGCGCATGCCCTCGATCAAATGCGCGCCAGCGAACGCAACCAGCCCCAGCGCCACCGGCAGGGCCGTCCAGCTAAAGATGCTATAGAAAAAAGTCGCCAGCGGTGCGAACAGCGGCACATGTCTCCAGAAGGTCAACGCGCCAAAGAGCACAAAAGCCAGCACCAGCAGCGCAATGCTAAAGAGCCGCTGCTGCTCATGTGGCTGCATCTCGCCCCATTTATCGCGCATCTGGCCAATCAGGCGCGAATCTGCGGTAGCCGGCGCGGGCGTGCCTGCGAACGTGCCTTTCTTGTTCGCAGCCGCACCCTTCTTGCTGCTGGCCTGGACGCCGCTCGCGCGCCGTTTGGGGGGTGCGCTGCTGGCGCGTTGCCGCGAGCTGGCAGGCGCACCGCGCTGCTCCATGCGTGCCGTCTGGCTGGAACCGAGGCTCCCAGCCGCTTTGCTCACACGCGAAGACTTACCGGCGTCCACACCCGGCACCAGGCGCTCTCTCTTGTTCTGCTCTTTTTTCTGTCCGTTACCCGCCATACAAAGTCCCTCTTGCACACAAAAAGCTGACATACAAAGACACCACCATGATAGCGCAAGTGTTCAAGGGAACGCAAGTGGTAGCACCGCCAGTCTTCCTAAAAAAGTGCTTTATTTCGGCAGGCAAGCAGAAAAAGATGTGTCAACTCACCGATCTCTATCGGTGGATTCACCCTTCTGGGCATAACAAGTAGTGGCCTGTTGCTGTTGCCCGCGACCACAGGCGCGTTAGCTACAGCCATGTTCTCACTCGGCATCGTGGCGACCAAAAACTGATGTTTTGGATCAATCCTGGTGGATCACCTCTCATTTGCAGTGGATGATGGCCATCCTAACCTACGAATGGCTCGCTGGTACGCGCCCGTTTGAAGGGTCTTTCACGGAGGTTTTCTCCAGAAAGCGCAAAGGCCTCTATTATCAAAGTGCCGACGGTGCCCTTGCCAGCGATCCCGCGCACCGTGCCGCAGACTGACCCGCCACCTCCTTCTAGCGCGGGCAAACCAACCGGGCAGATCGCGAACTCCACCAGAGATTTGTCTCAGGCTACCAGAGACCTGTCGCCGGGTGAGCGCTCTACTGGTGGCCTGCTCCCACTCCCTCCAGCCATATCAGAAACACCTGCTCAATCGCCGCGCAGACTAGACTCACCCGCCGCGCCCTTGTGCTGGCCGGTGTAATTGGTGCAGGTATTTTCATCACCTGGGAGGCCGTCTCGCACCAGGCTCTTTTTGGGCATAGAGCTACCCCTTCTGGCCAGAAACCGGCTCCTACGTTTGCTCCTCACCTGCCATATACTTACCACGGCCATACCAACACAGTGAATGCCGCGGCATGGTCGCCCGATGGCAAACGGGTAGCCTCCGCCAGTAACGATAAGACCGTCCAGGTGTGGCAAGCTCCCTAACAGCACCCTCCACGCAGCCCTGGCCGCCCTGCATCTTATTTTGCTCACACCCATTTCCTTGACAAAAGCAACGATATGATGGATACTGGCATGTAAATAGTTGCTTTTGTCAAGGAAAGGAGATGAGTATATCATGACTGAACTCCCCGAAGAGAGGATTAGCGCGATTCGGCAGTTCAATCGCTTTTTCACACGGCAAATTGGTGTTTTGCGCGAGGGTCTCCTGCACAGCCCTTATACGCTCACTGAAGCACGCATCCTGTTTGAGCTGGGGCAGGGTGGCCAGGTGACGGCTACCAGACTTGGCCGCGAACTGGGCCTCGATGCCGGCTACTTGAGTCGCATCCTGGCGCGTTTTGAACAGCAGGAACTCCTGGAAAAAGTGCGTTCTGAAAATGATGGACGGCAGTTTCTGCTCAACCTCACCGTGGAAGGTCGCAAGGCTTTTGACCTGCTCGACCAGCGTTCACGTGACGAGGTAATGGAAATGCTGCATGAACTGAGTGAAGAGGATCAGCAGCGTCTGTTGAAGGGCATGCAGACCATCGAAAGTGTCCTGACCAACGGCTTCAAATTTTCTGAACCTTTTGTGCTGCGTCCACATGAGCCGGGCGATATGGGATGGGTCACTCACCGGCATGGGCTGCTCTACGCGCAGGAATATGGCTGGGACGAACACTTTGAGGCCCTGGTCGCCCAGATCGTCTCAGATTTCATCACCAACTACAATCCTGCACGAGAGCGTTGCTGGATCGCGGAGATGGATGGAGAGATCGTCGGCTCGGTCTTTGTCGTGCAGAGTAGCGAGACGGTTGCCAAACTGCGCCTGCTGCTGGTCGAACCCGGAGCGCGTGGCCTGGGACTGGGTACGCGCCTGGTTGAAGAATGCATTCGCTTCGCCCGGCGGCGTGGCTACCAGAAACTAATGCTCTGGACCAATAGCGTGCTTGTGGAGGCGCGCCACATCTACGAGAAGACAGGCTTCAGGCTCGTTGAAGAGGAGGCGCACCACAGTTTCGGCCACGACCTGATTGGAGAGACATGGGAACTGCTGTTGTAAGAAAAGGGGCGCTGCCTCAACCTCTCCAACTCGGTTTCCTGGTTGGAGCCAATCTGCTGGCTTCTATCGCTGGCGGAAAGGTGTTGAGCGCCGCAGAAGGTGTGACAGGAATTGCAGTGCTGGGCAGTGGATCACTGCTCGCCCTCTTGCTCGGTAGTGCGCTGGGCCTGGGGTTGCTGCTCGCCTCGCGACGTTTCCTGGGACATTGGGCACTGGTTGGTCTCTCGCTTGCTACGGTGTTCAGTTCGCTCACGCTCATGGCGATCCTCTGGAGTGATAAGCTGGCCCAGCATGTGGGTACAACCATCTGGCAGGGGAGCCATCACACCCTGGCTCAACCAGAGGCGTGGCTCTTCTTCCTCGCCCTGATCGTGCGCTGCGGCCTGTGGTTCGCGGGTCGCTCTATGAGGTCAGATCGAGCTGGTTCGCTGCACCCAGCATGGCTCGCGTTTACCGAGATGGCCTACTTCCTGGGCTTCATCGTTGGCCTGCTCATCGGTCCCCTCTCCGTGGCAGGTCAGGGAAACCTCGCCAGTACGTTGTTTTTAGACGTGCTTCTGCTGAACGTTGTGACTGCTGGCGATTTCTTTGGCGGGCGTATGGCTCCTCTTCGCTATGCAGCAGCTATGCAACAATCTGCTGGTGAGTTGACGCCGAGCAGACCTTTTTCCTTCTGGCCCCTTACCGCAGCCTTTGGCGCCTCGACCGTGGCATGTCAGGTAGTAGTTCTGCATGTCGCGGATGTCCTGGCTCAAACGCGCCAGACCAGCTGGTCGAATCTCACGTTGGCCGCTTTTTATCTGGGGGTAGCTCTGGCGGCGGCGCTCTGCACGCGGGCACATCCAGTCCTTGAAGTGGCAAAAGCGTGGCGAGTCGGGCTTGTTATGCGAGCAGGCAGGCGCGTTGTACGTATTTCGCTGCTTCCGCTCATCATGTGTATAGGTATGCTGACGCTGGGAGGGATTGCTGGCATCGTAACCGCTACTCAGGCGGGAACGGTCCTGGCGCCCTGGTCTATGGTTGGCATCCTGGCGCTAGCCGCTGTAGGGAGTGGTGCCGGTCTCTTTGAGATGCTGGTGCTCGCATTGTTGGGGAGCCTGCGTACCAGAGGCAGCGGGTCCGTAGCCCTGGCCTTCGGGATAGTCGCAACGATTGCAGCCATCGCTCTCTTTCTGATGATGCTGGGAAATCTCCGTGTCATCGGTTGGGTCGTCACAAGCGCACTCGGTTTGGCGCTCACTGTCTGGATAGTTCGTGAGGCTTCTCATATCCAGGTGAAGAGAGGGTGAGCCACATTTGCTCAACCTCTCATAACCTGGATATGAGAGGGATCAGACCTCCATCACAACTGGCAAAACCATTGGGCGCCGGTGGGTCTGTTCGTAGAGATACTCGCTCAACGTGTGGCGGATCTTATCTTTCACGAAGGCCCAATCGGAGGCATGGCCGTTCAAACCGGCAAACGAGTCGAGCACACGCCCGCGGGCGTTCGCCAGCAGCTCCTCAGAATCGCGCATGTAGACGAAGCCGCGCGAAACGATATCGGGGCCTGCAAGCGGCTGGCCGGTCTCTTTATCCACCGTCAGCACCACCATCAGGATGCCATCCTGGGCCAGCACCTGGCGGTCACGTAGCACGATCTGCCCGATATCACCCACGCCCAGGCCATCGACGAAGACATTGCCGCAGGACGTATGCCCGACGGTCTTGATCTCGTCCGCCGTGATCTCAACCAGGTCGCCATCCTCGGCCACCACGATATGATTTTCAGGGATGCCGAGCGAATAGGCCAGCTTGGCGTGCAGCACCAGTTGACGATATTCGCCGTGGATAGGCAGGAAGAATTTGGGTCGCAACAGACTGAGCATCAACTTCTGCTCCTCCTGCGCGGCATGGCCGGAGACATGCACACTGGCGATGGCCTGGTAAAAGACCTCCGCGCCCTGGCGGAAGAGGTTGTTGATCGTGCGGTTGACCATGCGTTCGTTGCCCGGCACCGGTGTGGCCGAGAGAATCACCGTGTCGCCCGGCTGGATGCGGATCAAGCGATGATCCTGGTTGGCGATGCGCGTCAGGGCCGAGGTGGGTTCACCCTGGCTGCCCGTACACACAACTGCCACTTGCTCCGGGCGGAACTGCTTGATATCCTCGGCGCGGATCATCATACCCGCAGGCATATGCAGGTAGCCCAGTTCAAGCGCCATCTGCACGTTATTCACCATGCTACGTCCAACCAGGGCCACGCGCCGGTCGTAGCGCTCAGCTGTATCGATGACCTGCTGAACGCGGGAGAGCAGCGAGGCGAAGGTCGCCAGAATGACGCGTCCGGGTGCGTTGGCGAAGAGCTTGTCAAACGAATCGTTGAGGACACGTTCAGAGGGCGTATAGCCGGGCGATTCTATGCGCGTGCTATCGCCCATCGCCACCAGAACACCCTCGTTGCCCAGCCGGGCCAGCGTCCCAAAGTCGGCGGGTTCACCATTAACCGGAGTGTGGTCAAACTTATAATCGCCCGTATGCACCACCGTGCCCACAGGCGTGTGGATCGCCAGCGCCACCGCGTCCGGCACGCTATGATTGACGCGCACAATCTCTACCGTGCACTTGCCTGTCTCGATCTTATCATTGGCATTGACCACCTTCACCGCCGCTTTATCCAGCAAACGGTGCTCTTTGAGCTTGACATTAATCAAACCCTGCGTCAGACGGGTGGCATAAATGGGCGGGAAACCCAGCGCGGGCAGCACATAAGGCAGGCTGCCAATGTGATCCTCGTGGCCGTGGGTGATAAAGATGCCGCGAATACTCTCGCGCTTATCTTGCAGATAAGATGTATCGGGGATAACCAGATCCACGCCAAACATTTCCTCATCAGGGAACATCAGCCCGGCGTCGATGATGATAATGTCGCTCCCATACTCCACAACCATCATATTCTTTCCGACTTCCCCCAGGCCGCCCAGGGGGATCAGCCGAAGTTTTTCTGTTGTCAAAGTAAAACGTACCTCCTCACTACATTCAAACATGTAGCGCTCTAAATGTCGTTGTTTATTCTGTTCTATATATCTTTACTTCTGCCTGCATCTACAGAAGTCAAAGCCTGTGTTACAATGTCCAATTGCTCTAAACACCCTAAAATGTGCAACAACCCCAAAATATGTATGGACTTACCAGCTTCTCTCTTATGTATTATATATTGGGCGCATATATTTGGATTTATGTTCCATATATGGGTTAGGAAAAATACATTCTATAATCATCCGACAAAAGTGTACCATAGGTGCAATGAAAACACAAGCTGATGGATGATTTGGAGCGCGCGGGCTGGCTTGAGCAGTAGTACAGAAACACCTCTCACCCGCGTTCGTCTTCTAGCATAGCAGGCACACAAAAAATAGTGTGAGGTTTTGGAAGCGCGGCGCGACATAGTAACGTATCATCAAAAGAAGGAGAGTACGATGAGCACGCAAACCATGCTCGTGAGCAATATTGATGCGTTATTTACTGCCGCCCGGCCCCGCTTGCTGCGCCAGGCACACATGCGCGGCGTCGCACCCGATGCCGTGGATGATGTCGTGCAGGAGACTCTGCTGGAAGCCTGGCGCCACCTGGATGCCCTTCGCCTTTCTTTTGGACGCCCTCTCATTTGTGGCCTCAGCCGTAACGCTGACAACCATGCATGATACGCGGGCCACGCCAGCATTAGCAGCACAGGATGGGCAAACGGACGCGACATCGGCGCAGGGAACCAGAGAAGCGAGCCAGGATACGATGACGTTCTGGCAACTCTGGCGCTCTTCGCGTTTTTTAAGAACGATGCTGATCCGGGTCGCCTTTATGAATCTGGGGTCGGGGGCCGCCTTAGGGGTGGCGCTCCCGGTTTTCGCGCACGATAGCTTGCGCTCAGGAGCGAGCGGTGTGCCTCGCCTTCGGTGGGGATCGTCACTAGCAGGATAAGAATCTCGCGCAACTGTTCCTCGCCTTGAACACGCTCTACGCGCACTCTGGCGAGGTCCAGCAAATCGGAGAAGCGCGCCGTCACTACCGCCATGATACTCTGCCGCACGCCCGCCTCGATTCCCTACGCACGACCTTTTTCAAGGCCTTTGATCTCACCTTTTTCAAAGCCCTTAATCTCTCCCTCTTTGACCAGTTCCTTGTACATGATAGAATTCTCGAACAGAAAATCATGCATGAAAGTAAACCTCCGTTCAATCCACGCGACCACGTCCATGTCGCTCTCAAACACCTGCAGGGCCAGCATACGCAGAATGGCCAGCGCCTCTGGCTTGTGCGCGTTTCTGAAACTGCGTTTCTCTCCAACCCACAAAGACCGCTCCTGGCAGTAACCACGCGAGCATATCCTGCGGGCTTTCCCGCAGCAATAGCTTCAAAATTAAGTTCCACCACATCTTCCCTCGACATCCTTTCGCTCGTTTTGAGTGTAACATAGACCTACACCAGCTTCAATCCGGTCTGTTTTCCCCACACCACCGCCATTTTGCGTCCCCCGACACACCCATCTATCCGCATTCGTTTCTGGTATCGTATCTCTATATCTCATTATACATGTACTACCAACAAGCAAGCAGTATTATGCTATGAAACAGAGGCGGTGTGAGGCTGCTAGCCAGCTACACCGGAATGCGGTATAAAATAGGGTAAGATAGGAGCATATATCGTATTTCACAGATAAAGGAGGGTACACATGGGTATACTTCATGGTGGCTGGCTGGTCGCGAAGATGTTGAAGCGCGAAGGGGTTGAGGTGGTCTTCACGCTCAGCGGCGGACATATCGCGGGCATTTACGATGGCTGTCTGCGCGAGGGTATTCGCGTGGTCGATACGCGTCACGAGCAGGCGGCGGTTCACGCGGCGGAAGGTTGGGCGAAGGTCACGCGCAAGCCCGGCGTGGCGCTGCTAACGGCGGGTCCGGGCGTGACCGATGGTGTGACGGGTGTGGCCAACGCATATCTGGCCGGGAGTCCTGTGCTGGTGATCGGTGGCGCTGCTCCCCAGGGCTTCTGGGATCGCGGGGCGCTGCAAGAGATGGGCCAGATCGATCTCTTGCGCCCGATTACCAAATGGGCGCGCTCGATTCACGAGACCGCGCGTCTGGGCGAATATACTGCCGCGGCCTTTCGCCAGATGCTCAGTGGCAAGCCTGGTCCGGTCTTTTTAGAGATGCCGATGGATATTTTGAATAATTTTGTGGATACGGACGCGGAGACGTTTTTCGAGCCTGGCGAGCCGACTCACTACCGCTATCAGGGCAAGGTCGCGCCCGATCCCGCAATGATCGAGCAAGCGGTGCAGTTGCTGGAGAAGGCTCAGCGCCCGGTGATTATGGCCGGGACAGCGGTCTGGTGGTGCGATGCCGCCGAGCCGCTGCGCCAGTTGGCCGAACGTTTGCACGCGCCCGTCTATCTCAATGGCGCGGGCCGTGGGTGTCTGCCGCCGAGCCATCCGCTCTTCTTCAGCCTCTCGCGCCGCAAAGCCCTGGAGGGTGCCGATACCATCCTGGCCATTGGCACGCGCATGGATTTCCGCCTGAACCACGGGCAGCCGCCACTGATCCCAGCTGCGGCCAACGTCATCTCGCTGGACCTGGCCGCCGAGGACGTGGGCGTGAATCGGGGCGCACAGGCTGCGCTGGTCGGCGATGTCGGCCTGAGTATGAGCGCGCTAACCCGGTGTACCAAACAACTGCCTGCCGGCGAGTGGCTGACGTATATTCACGAGCAAGAGGAGAAGAGTCGCGAGCGTGAAAGCGTGCTGCTCAACTCTGAGGCCGTGCCCATCCATCCCACGCGCTTCTGCCGCGAGATCCGCGACTTTATCGACGACGAGACCACCGTGGTAGGCGATGGCGGCGATATCGTCAGCTATGCCGGACGTGTCATCAACGTCGCCCGGCCCGCGTACTGGCTCGATTCGGGACCGATGGGCTGTCTGGGCACGGGCACCGGTTTCGCGATGGCCGCGCAACTGGCCCGGCCTGGCAAGCGCGTCCTGATGATCTATGGGGACGGCTCCTTTGGTCTCAACGGCATGGAATTTGAGAGCATGGTGCGTCAGAAGCTGCCCATTGTCGCCATCATCGGTAACGACGGCGCGTGGGGCCAGATCAAGCATCCCCAGAAAGCTATGGTTGGCCACACCACTGCCGCCGAACTCACGCCCGGTATCCGCTACGACAGGATGGTCGAGGCGCTGGGTGGCCACGGCGAACTGGTCGAGCGCCCGGAGGAGATCCGCCCCGCATTAGAGCGTGCCTTCGCCTCTGGCCTGCCCGCCTGCGTCAATGTCCTGCTCGATCCCGATAAGCCGTATAGCCGCTCGACGAACGTTGCGGTGTAGTACAAGAAGTACTATTAGAGGAATGCTATCACTGCTCTGGTTGTTTTCTAAAACGAGGCGTCGGTCTGAACATCCTCGCCTCGTTTTAGAAAACATAACCAGGAGTACAATAATCACCGTGACAGTTTTCAAAAGCGAGCCTCAGAGCAATGATCCCTTTGCGGCCTTCTATCCCCAGCCATTTGTGAGGCTGACAACCTTCCGCAAGAGCGGAGAGGCGGTTCCAACCACCGTCTGGTTCGCGCCGGATCAGGCCGGGCATATCTATGTGACAACCCAGGCAAGCGCGGGTAAACTCAAGCGCATCCGCCACACCGCTCGCGTCCAACTGGCGCCTGCGGATTTCGCGGGCAACCTTCTGCCGGGGTATGCGGCGGTAGCCGGTTCCGCGCGCGAAATCACGCCCGCGGAACACAAACTGGCCGAGGCTGCCTTCCTCACAAAATATGGGGACGAATATACAGCTCTCATAGCGCGTATGGGCGATGGCCAGAGCATTGCGCGCACCTACATCGAGATTGTGCCGACTGGCGAGCACGCATAACCACAGGCTGCGCTTGTACCAGCACTAAACGAGTGTTCGTGGGCCGAGACTGCACCAGCACCGGTCGGATCTTCACCACTCGTCCAGCGGAATAAGGCCGTGGCGGAAGGCGAAGATGGCGGCCTGGGTGCGGTCGCGAATGCCGAGCTTCTGGAAAATGACCGAGAGATAGTTTTTGACCGTTTTTTCGGAATAGGCCAGTTGCTCGGCAATCTCTTTATTGCTCATGCCCATCGCGACATAGCGCAGAATATCCAGCTCTTTCTCCGAGAGGTCGCTGAGCGCGGACCCATCAGCGGTGAGGTTGGAGAGGCGGCGAAACTCGCTGATAATCGTGCCGGTCAGTTCAGGCTCGATCAAGACCTGGCCCGCGTGGACCTGGCGAATCGTCGCGGCCAGTTCCTGAGATGAAGCGGTTTTGAGCAGGTAGCCGCGCGCGCCGCTTTTGATGGCCTGGAGCACCTGCTGGTCCTGGCGATGCATGGTCAGCATAATCACCGCCAGGGCGGGAAACTCGTTGGTGAGTTGCTGCGTCACCGCGATGCCATCGACCACCGGCATGCTAATATCCATCAGCACAACGTCCGGCTGCCACTGGCGCACCTTCTGGATGGCCTCCAGCCCATTAACCGCCTCGTCCACCACCCGCAGGTCATCCTCCAGCGAGAGCAACTGGCGCAGACCTTCACGCATCAGCGCGTGGTCATCGACCAGCAAGATAGTAATGGTCGCGGTTTCCAGCCGCGGGGCGCGCCCATGCTGCTCACTGCTCTCCCGTTGCACCGTCACGCCCCGTTCTTCCTGGGCACGGCGCTCCGAGGCATGTGAGCGAATGTCCATTGCGACGATGGCATGCGCCCGGTGATCTGGTGGATTAAATGGATTGTGTGCCACAACGACTCCTACCGTTTCTCTACTAAGCTCGCCAGGCGCCGATTTGTCGAGAGCCGACGCGTGTGATTTAATAATAAAACGTTCCTATCTGTAGTATGAGCAACCGGGCGTGGTAAAACATCACTCAGGTGGGGGATTTTTCGTTTTGTAAGCTGCAAAAACATAGGCGCGCAAAGCTATGTGGAGGGCGCAAGAATGCGCTCGCACACGTCTTGAGGACCGCGCTAAAGGATGGTTATGGGTACAACATCCCTGGAAACGGACCTTTATACAGAAATTGAGAGGCGTTTCGCCGGGTTTGACGATCCCGCGCACGGCTGGGAGCATGTGCGACGGGTCTACAACCTGGCGCTGCGCATTGCCAGAGAGGAAGGGGCGGATACGCTGATTACTGGGACTGCGGCGCTGTTACATGATATTGGGCGCCTCGTCCACAAAAAAGGTGTGCATCACGCTGAACTTTCGGTGGAAGAGAGCCGCCAGATCCTCGCCCGCTATCCCTTAAAACCAGAGCAGGTTGAGGCAATCTTGCACGCTATTGTCGCCCACAGCTTCAGTCAGGGCATCGAGCCGCGTACCCTGGAGGCCCGTGTGCTGCGCGACGCTGACCGCCTGGATGGTCTGGGTGCCATTGGCAT
Organism: uncultured Ktedonobacteraceae bacterium; assembly: GCA_964250225.1. Lineage (GTDB taxonomy): Bacteria > Chloroflexota > Ktedonobacteria > Ktedonobacterales > Ktedonobacteraceae > Paraktedonobacter. Next base: position 55,363 of record CAXUEY010000007.1, read on the forward strand.
TATGCGCTGGGCGATCACAGGCACCATGAAACACAAGGCGCAAGCGCTCAACTATCATCCCGCTGATCCCTTTGGCGAGCAGCATGAACTGGATGACCGGCACTACATGCTCGATCACTTCTCTACCAAGCTCCTCAAGCTGGAGGACGGGATGTATACAGCAACAGGTCGCGCGCTAGCCCGGCACCGCACCGCCTATATGCGCGCTTATCTGCAGGAGTTCAAGTCCGAGTTGGAAGGCTCACATTGAGCACAGTCATGTTCAGCTAGCTCCAACCACTCACGCCTGTGTTGGAAGGCCCGCTCTCAGTTTAATCAGTTGTTGGGCGTGGTTTTGATCGTGCTGGGGCAGGATATTCACCAGCTGGTAGAATTTGAGCTGGCCCCAGCTGGGATGGCGGAACGGGCGCTCCCACACCTCGACAGGCAGCGTGCTGAGATACTCAAATAGCTCCTCGCGGCGCGCTGCCATGCCCGTCAGCACGGCTTCGAGCGAGATCGGTGGCTGAGATGCGCGGGTTCGGCGCGGCGCCTCTTCTTCAGGTGCGGCAATCAGCGGGTTCTCTTCATTCTGGATCGTATACAGCTGTTCCAGAGCCAGCCCATCGGTGATATAGACATGCTGCGCGATCTCAAGCGCCGACCACTCATCGGGCGTCGGTGCGGCATTCAGTTCTGCATGCTCGAACTTCGCCAACTGACTGATCAGTTCGATGCGGGCAGAGACCATCTTGGGACGGGCTTTTTCAAACGGGTTTTCCAGCGTTGCCATACGTTTTTTTCCTCCTACACTTCCAGATAAGCCGATGGGGGCATCGTTGCCCTTATCTCAGGCATCTTTTTTGACAAGCTGGCTATACAGGCGCTCCAATTCATCCTGATTGCTGAAATGAAGCACCAGTGTCCCCTTGCCTTTCGCATTATATTTCAAATCAACCTTAACCGTCAGCGCGTCTCGAAACTGCGTCTCTAAATCGGCGAGGTCAGCGGAACGGCGCGGCGGCGTAGTGACTGCCAGCACCTCTGCGGTAGTCTCCTCCACGTGCTCCGTGGCTTTCACGCGCGCGGCCAGCTCCTCAGCCTGGCGCACATTCAGCTTGAGCGTGATGATCTTGCCCATTGCCGCGACCTGGTCCTCTTCGCGAGGAATACCGATCAGGGTGCGCGCATGGCCCTCGGTAAAGTTGGGGTACTCATGAGGGTTAATCAATGCTTCACGCACTTTGGGCGCAAGCTGCAAGAGGCGCATAGTGTTATTGATGGTCGAGCGGTCCCGACCCACCTGGTGCGCCACCTGCTCCTGCGTCAGGCCAAACTCCGTGACCAGCGCGTGATAGGCCAGGGCCTCCTCGATGGGATTGAGATCCTCGCGCTGAATATTCTCGATCAGCGCCAGCTCCAACATCTCCAGCGGCGTGACCTCTTTGATGACCGCCGGCACCTCGCTCAGGCCGGCCAGCCGCGAGGCCCGCCAGCGTCGTTCACCCGCGATAATCTGGTACATCACCGTATCCGCGCCCTGGGCCTGAGCGGGTGAAGAGCCGTCGCTGAACCAGTTGTCAGCTGCGGGTTGGCTGACTGGCTGCATCTCGACGGGCAACGTATCCAGTCGCGTCACCACCAGCGGTTGGAGCAGGCCATACTCTTTGATCGAGGCGCTCAGCTCAAGCAGACGTGGATCGTCATCGCGGAAGACCTTCCGTGGCTGGCGTGGGTTGGGGATAACACACTCCAACGCCACCATGATGATGTTCTGCGCGTCCACGCGTGTCGGTTGTTGGGTAGAAATGACCTGTGAGGCGCCAGAGATCAGCGCGTCCAGGCCACGTCCCAGGCCGAATTTCTGTTTAGCCACGAGTAATTACCTCCTCGGCCAGCGTGCGATACGAGATGGCGCCGGGAGACGCCGAGTCGTAGTCGAGGATCGATTGGCCAAAGCTGGGCGCCTCGCTCAAACGCACATTGCGGTTAATGATCGTCTGAAACACCTCGTTGGGGAAGTGGCTGCGCACCTCGCGCACAATCTCACCGGCCAGGCGCGTGCGTGGATCAAACATCGTCAGCACCACCCCGGCGATATAGAGCTGGGGGTTCAATTTATTTTTCACAATCTGGATCGTATTCAACAGGTGGGTCAGTCCTTCCAGAGCCAGGTACTCGCACTGGATCGGAATAATCAGGCCATCGGCAGCCACCAGCGCGTTGACGGTCAATAGGCCCAGCGAAGGCGGACAGTCGATAATGATATAGTCGCAGCGCTCGCGAATGGGCTTGAGCGCCTGAGTCAGACGATGCTCGCGGGCCAGCGCGCCGACCAGCTCGACTTCGGCTGCCGCCAGATCGACGGTACAGGGAGCGACCACAAGCTCGCGCCGACTCGATGGCACGATCACATCAAAGATCGAAAGATCCTCCCCCTCCTGAACAAGCACATCATAAATGGTGTGGGACTTGATACTCTTCGCCACCCCGATCCCGCTGGTCGCATTGGCCTGGGGGTCCATATCAATGAGCAAAACCTTACGGCCCGCTGCCGCCAGATAGGTAGCGAGATTGATAGCTGTTGTGGTTTTGCCCACCCCACCCTTCTGATTAGTAATTGCATAAACTTTGGACACAGGCCACTTCCGTACCTTTCATCTGACCGCACACCAGGCCAGGCTATGTGACTGCGCAGTAGCGAGTCCACTTTATCTAAAACTTGCCAATAGAGTTAGCTCGTGGGTTCATGTGCTGAGAACATTGTAGCAAATGCGCAGGAGAGAAGCAACTGGCATGCTAGAGCCATTTTCCTGATAGGTCAGCCATTTTCTGACCCATTAACATGGGGACGAAATCCCTGGTAGCGGTAGTTTCCACGCTCGCGAACACCTCGCTCTGTCTGTGTGAGATAGTACACCATCCATACGTAGTTCAAAGAAAACATGCAGATACCAATGCATGCAGGACTTGTATTGATACAAAGAAACGTGCTACTATTTCCGTAATACATAGGCACGCTCCCCACGATGTTCCTGGGAAACAAGGGAACATCTGGCCGAGCAAAGCGATACCAGCAAGAGGGCCAGGCTTATGATGAGAGCACCACGACCAGAGGATACTCTGGCGCGTTTCCGTGAGCGCGAGAAGCATATCATCCAAAGAAACTCTGCCATAGGGGAGCGAGCCTTTTCCGATGAGGGGCAGGATCTCACGATCACCAGTTTGGGCGAATATCTTTTGCCGTATTTCCTGGCAGGAGCGGAAGTGTGCTGGTTCAATGTCGTCCTGATCGGACTGGCCAGCGCCAGAATCTTGAACTCGGACACGGCGCTGCTGCCTTTCTGGGCGCCGCCGCTACTCCTGCTTGGCTCGATCTGGCTCTTCCGGCGTGTGCTGCAAAAGGGGAGCAGCGAGCAGGAGGGGGACGAGGAAAGCGATGGGCAGAATGTGTTGCAGCGGTCCGCCTTGCGCCTGATGTTCGGTCTGATCGGGCTGGTCACACTCATTGTGATCTGGCTGCGCATCTACTCCGCCGCCAACATGTTGTTTGATCCGGGTTGGTTGCTGGCCTTTGTGAATGATCTGCTCTCACTTGACGCGCATTTCTATCAGGTGCTCTTTATTATCGGCGTGGCCATCTATCTTTGCTGGAGAGCCATGCGCCTGGCTCAGCTCACCGTCGATCCTGGCCACGTCTTCACGCAGATTCGCATCGGTCTGCCGGTTTTTCTGGCGGTCATCTTCATACGCGCCAACCATTTCGGCGTGGGCACCACTGCTGACGACGTGGTGCTGATTCTGCTCTTCCCCATCTTTCTCTATCTCGTACTCTCGGCTCACGCTCTGGCGCGGGCCTCGTGGATCAGGCGCGACCATGCCGCTGGTCTGGAGGGCAGCGTCGTGGCGCAGGAACGCTCCATGCTCAGCATAATTACGGGCGTGGGCGCGGCGCTGCTGGCCATCACGCTCATCGGTGGCACCGTCTTCAGCCCGGCCTTCTTCAACTCAGCCCAACCTGTTTTGCGGGTAGCGAATACGGTCTATAGCGCGCTCATCGCAGTCCTGGGCCGTATTCTCCTCTTCATCTTTACGCCTATTTACGGACTATTTGCCTGGATTTTCAAGTTATTCGGAGCTAACCCGCCAGTGATTAACCGGATTGGTGTATGCCGTTTTAATCCACTCCCCACCGGGGTAGCTTCTGCACCGCAAGCGACACCCCCGCCGCACGCGCCACCGCCACCAGCGGCCTGCACTCAACACCCCCTCGCGGTGCAGGGCACGAGTGGCTATACCGAGTTTATCACCATTCTCACCAAATTCCTGCTGCCCGCGCTCATTCTGCTGGTGCTCATCCTGCTGGTGCGCTGGGCCTTGCGCAAACGCCGAAAGTTGCGGCTCGCGCTCAATCGCAAGGGCGGCGATGTTCACGAGAGCGTCTGGTCGTGGAGCCTCTTCTGGGGCCAGTTGCGCGGGATATTATTGGCGCTCTTTGGACGTTTCTTGCCCAAAAACGCCAGTGAGGAGAACGGCCAGCAGTCTGAGGAGATGGCAGCCAGTCCGGCGGCGCGCTCTATACGCGAGATCTATCGCGCGTTGCTGAAAAAAGCGGCCTCACGCGGCCAGATCCGCAAGCGCGACGAGACACCACACGAATTTCAGTACCGCCTGGACGAGCGCGAGCCTGAGAACGAGCCGCAACTGGGCATGCTCACCGAAGCGTATGCCCTGACCCGCTACGGCGGCGGCGTGCCCAATGAACATGAGCTGGTTACTATTCGCCAGGGCTGGCATGAGCTGGATCGAAAATGGGAGGCCGCACCCCGCCACGGCATGTAACCGTTTCTGGCTAAAAACGGTTATAGATTCTAATACTAAACGGAAGAGGCTCTGCTATGAGTGACACCACAGGCACCCCTCCCGCGCCAGAGGAGCAGGGTGAAGTCACGGGATCTGACGCGCCCCAAACGCTGGGCGAGCGCCTGCTCCCTGTCCTGGTCATCGCTCTGGAAAGCTGCCTGCTCTACGCGCTCTTGCTGGCGCTGGCAGGCTTCTCCTTCCTGCAATCAAGCTCGCCCGTGCTCCCGATCTGGCTGATGTTTGGCGTGAGCCTGGGCATCTACTGGCTCACTCAGTATCTCGCGCGCGGAGAGGCAGCGGGAAAAAGCGGGCGTCTCTTCGCATTGCGCACCTACATCCCACACATAGTGGTACCCTTGCTGGCAGTGGGCCTCACCTGGCTGCTCCTCTCCTCGCAGGCCGGACAGGTCTTCGCGCTCCCCTCACTGGCGACGCTGCTCAACGCGGTGCAGGAGTTCCCGCCCTCTTTCTATCAGGCATTGGGCCTCTTCGCGCTCATCAGCTTTGTGGGATGGCGCGGCGTCTATCGCGCGCGCACCGGCATCGAGCCGCAAACGATCAAACATCTGTTTCGCCTGGGGTTGGGCTGCTTCTTTCTCGTGCTCCTTTGCTATCTCGTACAGGGATTGTTGGGTCTGAGCAACCAGAACACCGCCGCCTTTTTTCTGCTCATCCCCACCTTTCTCCTCCTGGCCCTTTTAAGTCAGTCTCTCTACCAGGTGAGCTACTTGCGCCGTTTTCACGCCATAGGCTTACATGGCAGTGCCAGACAGCAGGAACGCGTGATTCTTCAGGGCATCGGTGTGCTGGCCATTGTGGTGGGCGCGCTCGTTCTGGCCATCGGCAACGCGAGCTTTGCATTTTCGGAACGCGCCGTGGCCTTTTTCGCGCCCGTCGGCGCGCTCTTCAATTGGTTGGCGAACGGTCTCACGCAACTGCTCGTACTGATCTGGACACCCATTGGCAACTTTATCATCTGGCTCTTCAACCTTCTGCCTTACCATAAATCTCCTCCGCCAGGTAAACCTCTCTCCTGCGACCAGTTGCGCAAAATCGGGCAGAAGTATCATATTAAGGTCAATCTGCCTCCTAACTGTCTGCCTTTCCATCCCCATCCGCAGCCAGCGCCCAATTATCTGCTGCTCAACATCCTCAAGGTTGTGCTGATGGTGCTATTTGCGAGCGTGGTGCTGTTTGTGCTCTGGCGCAAGTATCGCAAAGTGATGGCAGAGCGCGCCCGAACACAGCAGGGCGAGGGGGATGTCCACGAAAACATCTGGAGCTGGGCGCTCTTCCTGGGACAACTGCGCGCCTTTTTCACCCGCTGGCTCGCGTTCCTCGCGCCCTGGCGAAAAAAAGCCGGGACAGTGCAGAGCATGGATGATATCGGGTTGGCAACGCCATCCGCCCGCACTATTCGCGCGATCTATCGCGCCTTCTTGAAACGCGCCGCGCGCAAGGGCTATCCACGCGCAAAGGATGAGACGGCGTATGAATTTCGCCAGCGCCTGGATGCCCGCGAGACGCCGGTTGAGCCAGAGTTAGAGGCGCTCACCGAGGCTTACACCCTGATCCGCTACGGTGGCGGCGTTCCCGACGAACAAGCAGTGGCTACAGCACGCCAGACGTGGCGTGTGCTGGAGCATAAATGGTGAACTACGGGAGAATCGTCCCCTGCACCACGCGATACTGATGCGCCTTTTCCACAATCTCCGGGGGGAAGCCGGAGAAGTCGGTGGTGGTCATCAAGACTTGTTGATGGTGGAGCACCTGGCGCAGCAGATAGGCGCGACGGTGCAGGTCCAGCTCGCTGAACACGTCGTCGAGCAGGAGGATGGGTTCTTCGCCGGTGACGCGGTGCATATAGCTCAGTTCGGCGAGCTTGGCGGAAAGGGCCACGGTGCGTTGCTGGCCGCGTGAACCGTAGGAGAGCATATTTACGCCGTTGACTAGAAATTCCAGGTCGTCGCGGTGCGGTCCCAGCGAACAGACCCCCTGATGAATCTCACGGCGGCGCGCCTCACGCAGTTGCACGCGGTAATGCTCAAGGGCTTCGAGGGCGTTCCAGGCGGGGTCCATCTGAAATGAGGGACGGTAGACGATCTGTAGATGTTCTCTGCCACCGCTGAGGTTGGTTTGCAGCTCATCAACCTGCTCGTTGAGCGCGGCCACCATACGCTGGCGCTCGTACATTAGCACGTTAGCCAGTTCGGTGAGCTTTTCGTCCAGGTAGTCCAGCATACGCGGGTCTTCCTGGTTTTCGCGCACGCGTTTGAGCAGAGCGGCGCGCTGAGTCACGATCTTGCGATATTTGAGCAGAGCCTGGCAATACTGGGCGCGCATCTGGCAGAGGCAGCGGTCCAGGAAGCGGCGTCGCTCCTCTGGCGACCCATCGACCAGGCTCAGGTCGGTTGGCGCGAAGAGAACGATAGTGACCAGGCCAAACAGGTCGAGGGACTTCTTGACCACGCCGTTGACCTTGATGCGTTTGCGCGGACGGTCAGCGAGGGCAGGAGTCGCGGGCACAGAGCCGCTATGCGTGGCGGCTGGATCATAGATGACGATTTCAATCTGCAAGGGGCCGTTGCCACGCACGGCGCTGGAGCGCAGACGCGTCAGGTGTTCGCTTGAGTCCCAGTTCATCACCTCGCGGTCAGAGGTCGTGTGAAAAGAATGGGCGGTTGTCAGCATGGTCACCGCTTCGAGCAGGTTGGTTTTCCCCTGAGCATTCTCGCCGTGAAAGAGAAAGAGGCCCGGCCCCAGGGGGAGTTCCTGCTGTTTAAAATTACGAAAATCGGTGAGCGCGAGGTGAGAGAGATACATGCAAACATCCGTTGGTCTATTGGGTAGGGTGGTGTGCCAGGTACCCGGCAACACCACCCGATGATTAGCGGTTGATATGCATCGGCATAATTACATAGGTATGGTCGTTGGGGCCAACCGGTTTGAGCACGCCGGGTTTGTTGGCAGAACTGGCTTCGAGCGCGACCTCTGGCGTGCCGATGTTGGCCAGCACGTCGCCCAGATACTTCACGTTGAAGATCACCTGCAATTCGGGTCCATCCACAGCGGCATTGACCGTACTGACATTGTCGCCGAGGTCTTCAGCGGTGGCCTCAATCGTGATCGAGCCAGTCTCCTGGCCATCTGCCCCCGCCGAGTTAATCTTCACACGCGCGATATTCGAGCTATCACGAGCAAAGAGCGCGGACGACTTGACGGCGGCGGCGAATTCTTTGGTCTCGACCACCGCGCGCGTGGTGGATTCTTTAGGAATGATATTGCGGAACGGCGGGAAAGTCCCCTCAATCAAACGCGAGACCAGATCGAGGCTAGGTGTGTGGAAAAGCACCTGGCTGCGATTGGGCGTCACGATCATCTCGACCGGGCCTTCGGCGGGCAGGATGCGGGCCAGCTCGGTCAGGGTACGCGCGGGGATCAGGATATCGCCACGGGGATGCTCGTCTCCGGGCAGATCGACCACGCGCACAGCCAGGCGAAACGAATCGGCGGCGGCAAACGTGAGCTTCTCGTCGCTCACCTGCACCAGCACGCCGGTCAGCACAGGACGCGAATCGTCGTCGGCGGCGGCGAAGGCGACCTGCTCGATCATCTCCTTCAACTGGGGCGCGTCCAGCAAAACCGGGACTTCGCCGCCCTCGTTGCTGGGAATCTGAGGAAACTCAGCCGCGTCCGTCGCTTTAATGTTCGCGCTACTGCGCAGGCTCTTGATGTTCAGCGTCGGCGAGTCGGCAGGCAGGGTCAGTTCAACTGAGGACTGCGGCAGACTGCTCACGAAATCGGTGATCAATTTCGCGGGGATGGTCGTCGTCCCTTCCTCCACAATCTGGGCCTCAACCCAGCAATTGATCCCAATCTCCAGATTGGTCGCGGAGAGTTTCAGGCGGCCATGATCGGTGGCCAGCAAAATATTGGACAGAATGGGGAGCGTACTCCGGCTTGAAACCGCGTGGCTGACAGCGGAGAGGCCGCGGCTCAAGTCCTGTTGTTTACAGATGATTTTCACGAAATTTCCTCCAAGACACTTCCAGAAAGCACAAAAGTTCTCGCCGCCTAGTATACCCGATTCTTCAGTTCAGAACAAGCAGGCTTGCCACACATGGTATGCTCTGATTGAATAGCCCGGGGTATCCTATTCTTTTACAGCAGCAGGAAAGTGGCTATATCATAGAGAGGCGCCATTCTCAGTTTCTTTTCAGGATGTTCACAGCACCGGTTCATACACAGATGGTACTGTTAGAACGTGGTAAACATGAGAGTAGAGGCATGTGTCGGGAGGTGACCCCTCTGGGACGGCCTGTGCCGGCGGTCCCATACCTGGTATGGTGCAAAAATATCCAGGCACAACACAAGCGTTTGAGCGTGCGGCCACCGTCTGACTAAGGAGGGCAGAACCGATATGCTTACTGTAGTGCGTCGTCATGGAGATTTGAATAACGACGAGAACCATACGAGGATGTTTTCTATGCCTCATACTCCGACCGAGGGCCGTCGCGAGGCATATTGTGCCTCCAGTTCCACAGGAGCCCATCTGATGAAAGCGCACATTTTAGTTGTAGACGATGATCCGCGCATTACGGACCTGTTACGCCGTATTTTTGCTTATGAGGGATACAGCGTAACAGTTGCCGCCAGTGGAGAAGATGCGTTAAAACGGACCTTAGAGCGCCCCCCCGACCTGGTTGTGCTGGATGTGATGCTACCCGGCCTGGACGGTCTGGAAGTGGTGCGCCGCCTGCGTCTGGCCGAAGACCTGGTACCCATCCTGATGTTAACTGCGCGTGACGCTGTAAGTGATCGCGTCAAAGGGCTGGATACCGGCGCCGATGATTATCTTGTGAAACCTTTTGCGCCCGAAGAGCTGGTCGCGCGCGCCAAAGCAATGCTGCGGCGCAATCAGCAGGAACGCCAGGAGGTCTTGCGCTACACCGACCTGGAACTGGATACCGGCACACGTATAGCTCAGCGCGCAGGCCGTGAGATCGAGCTTTCACCCACCGAGTATGAACTGTTGGCCCTCTTCCTACGACGCCCACGCCAGGTCTTGACCCGCGATGTGATTATGGATCGCGTCTGGGGTCTGGATTTTGAAGGCTCATCTAACGTTCTGGAAGTGTATATCGGTTACTTACGCAATAAACTGGAAGCAGATAACAGGCCACGTTTGATCCACACGGTACGCGGAATCGGCTATGTTTTTAAAGAATAAGAAACATCAGATTGCCTCAGCGCCAGCGGGTACACGGCCCGCGCATTCGTTGCGCCTGCGCCTGATCCTGCTGTACGGTGGGTTACTGGCGCTTGGGCTGATCTGCTTCGGCCTGCTGGTGTTGACACTGGTGAAGGACGCAATCAACGCGAATATGCAGAACACGATTGGCGCGCAGACGGCCATTGCCACCAATGATCTCAACCGTGTTTTGCGACCCCAACCACCCTACTGGCCTTCGCAACTGGCAATGGGCACGCTGGACACCTACCAGACGCCCGGCCTGACTATCGAGGTATTCTCACGCGAGGGGCATACGCTCTACGCCTCTGATCTCACCAGGCCGCTGGGCCTGGATAAGGCGGTGGCACAGGAGTTGATGCACGGCACCACGCCCGCCTGGTACAACGCGAACGTGGGTGGCGATTGGGTACTGGTTGAGGCCACCGCGGTTTATCCCGCGCCGAACAGCATCGTGCCGGGCGGACATATGCCGATGATCGGCGTGCTGCTGGTCGCGAAGTCCTTGCACGATAGCATGGCCGCCTTGATGCTACTCCAGGGCTTGCTCCTGCTGATTGGTGTGATGATCCTGATCATCTTTCTCGCCTGCGGCTGGGCCGTCGTCGGCTACGCGCTACGTCCACTCGCCGACCTGGTAAAAACGTCCAGTTCGATTGCGGCCACCCTCACGCATAGTGGAGCAGCGGGCAATCTGAGCCAGCGGGTGCAGCGACCCGCCAGTGACGATGAACTGGCCCAGGTGATAGATGCGTTTAACGAAATGCTCACTTCTATCGAAAGCTCAACCACGGTACAACGCCGTTTTATCGCCGATGCCTCCCACGAACTGCGCGCCCCGCTGACGACCATCCAGGGCAACCTGGCCGCTCTGCTGCGCTACAGCGAGGATATTCCCGCCACCGAACGGCACACCATGCTGGCCGACGCGCACGGCGAAACGCTACGCCTGGCCAGCCTGGTTGAAGAACTGCTCTTGCTGGCACGCGCGGACGCCGGTATGGGGCACGCGACTGTCCCCGCGCTGCCCGCGCCCATCGTCGAACTGGACCGCACCCTGCTGAGCCTGGTCAGGCAGATGCGCCGCCGCCTGGAGATCAAGGAAGGGGTAACTCCAGTCATTGAGATTGGCGGCATCGAGCCGGTACGCGTGCGCGGCGACGAAGAGAGCATGCGGCGTATCATGGTCATTTTGTTGGACAACGCTATCAAATACACCTGTACAGAAGCGGGTCCAGGCAAGATCACCGTCTCCCTGCAACGCGTGAATGGGCAGGCCGTGCTACGCGTCAGCGATACTGGCATCGGCATCGACACCAAAGACCTGCCGCACATCTTCGAGCGTTTCTACCGCGCCGACCTCGCCCGCTCACGCGAAGGGACCGGCCTGGGCCTGGCCATCGCGCAAACGCTGGTCGAGCAACTGCACGGCACCCTCAGCGCCTCGAGCAGTCCCGGCAAGGGCAGCACCTTTCGCGTCAGTTTGCCGCGCGTCTAGATATCTGTCTGCTCCTGTACAACCTCGACTACTGCTTTGAGAGTGACCCCGCGCAGAGCAATGAACGCGTACAGGCCAGCGAGCACGCACAGCAGGCCCCCACCCAGGTAGACTGTATCAATGGGGCCGAAAAGCATCCCAAACGCCTGCACATGCAGCGAAACCAGCACGACGCTCGTCAGATAACTGGCCAGCAGCACCGATAGCATCAAGCCTGAAGTGCTGAACGTGCCCAATGTCGCAGAGACACGCCCGATCATTTCTGGGGGTGTTTGCCTCAATAAGAGCGGGCCGACAGCCACATTGACGCCAGCTATCGCGATGCCCGTCAGGAAACCAACCAGCACAGCCAGAGGGAAGCTGGTCATGCGCGAGAAGATCACCAGGGTTATGCCCATAGCCAGCAAACAACCATAGAGCAAACGTATGAGGCCAATGGTATTGGCAAACTTTCCCAGCAGCAAGGCGCCAAGAATCGAACCCAGACCAAGCACAGAGATCAGCAGACCTGAGAGGGAGAGATCGGTGTGCAGATTGCGTTGCATGAAGAAAATGAAAAGTGCATCAACGGCACCTACTCCCAGCGTGACAATGAAGATAGAGAGAATCAGCACGCGCACGACGCGATCTTTAAATGCGAAACTCAAACCCTGGCTAAAATCGCGCCAGAACCGTTGCTGTTCAGGGGCTGGTCGCTCGATATACGCGGCGCGAATCGCCCAGATCGTCAGTACCGAGATCAGGAAAGAGATCACGTCAATAAACAGCCCCCAGAAGATACCCACGGCGAAGTAGAGCACTGGCCCAAGAATAGGTCCGATCAACTTCGCGATATAATTGATCGCCAGGCTCAATCCCTCTGCCTGAGGCTGTTGCTTCTGCGGCACGATCTGCCCGATCAGGCCGTTTGTGGCGGGATTGAAAAATTGCGCGCAGGTGCTCTCTAAAAAGTTGATGATGCAGACAACGCTGATAATCGCTAGCGGAGAGAACTGCCAGGGCAGCGGGATCACACCAGTAAAGAGGATCATCAACGCGATCAAGCAGGCGCGTAGCGCATCCATCGTCATCATCGTATGGCGGTGCTGCCAGCGATCCACAAAAACGCCCGCCCAGGGTCCAATGACAAACGAAGGGAGATACGAAGCCACCAGAGTCGCGCCAAAAGCCAGCGGTGCCCAGGACTGGCCAACGGCGACTTTCGCCACAATCCAGACCCCCAGCGTGAACGCAAAAACAAAATCCCCAAACTGTGAGATGCCCTGACCAACCACCAGGAAGCGAAAGTCGCGATTAATCAACCAGCCGGATTTGCCTTTATTGGAGGGAACTGTGCTGACAGCAGAAGCATTGGTTTCCATACCTCATCCTTTCAAGCAAGACCGTTTAAAAAAGCTCATCGTGCTCGCCCAGCAGCGGTGGGGCGTGATAGAGCCGGGTGGGCGTTTCGGAGAAGTGCATGGGCGAGCCGACCAGCTTGATGGGGCCAGCGGTGGGATGCTCGCACTCCCAGACGAGGCCGCGGGACTGGATCTGAGGCGCGTTGAAAGCCTGGCTGATCGAGTTAATGGGTCCGCTGGGAATGCCAGAGGTGCGCAGTCGAGTCAGCCATTCAGCGGTGGTGCGCTGGCTGAAGGCTTTCTCCAGCTCTGCCACCAGTTCAGCACGCTGGCCCACGCGCTGGCTATTGGTCGCGAAACGCGGATCGGTTGCCAGATCCTCGCGTTCGAGCAGGCGACAGAGGCCGCGATAGTGGCGATCATTGGCGCAGGCGATGACGACGTGGCCATCGGACGTGGGGAAAGTCTGGTAGGGCACAATATTGGGATGCCCGTTGCCGTAACGCACGGCCTCTTTGCCGGAGATCAGATAATTGGAAGAGACATTGCTCAGCAGGGACATAGTAGTTTCGAGCAGCGAGAGGTCGATATACTGGCCCTTGCCCGTGAGTGTGCGGTAGTGCAGCGCGGCCAGGATCGCGGTTGCACCAAATAGCCCGGCGGAGACATCGCCAACGGGCGTGCCCACACGCACCTGCTCGCCCTCAGTCTCGCCCGTCACCGACATAAGTCCCGATTCCGCCTGAGCCACAAAGTCGTAGCCGGGCAGATCGGCGGTGGGACCGGTCTGCCCGTAGCCGCTGATCGAGCAGTAGATCAGACCGGGATGGGACTCGTGCAGCGAAGCGTAGTCCAGGCCATGCGGGACGAGTGTACCAGGCCGAAAATTCTCAACCAGGACCGTGGCACCTTTGAGCAGTCCCAGCAGCCTCTCTTTACCCTCCGGCGTCGTAAAATCGAGCGTAATGCTCTGTTTATTGCGATTGAGGCCCAGGTAATAGGCGCTTTCGCCACCAAGATAGGGCGGCCCGAACTGGCGCGTATCGTCGCCCTTGCCCGGCTGCTCAACCTTGAGCACAGTCGCACCCAGATCGCCCAGGATCATCGTGCAAAAGGGACCGGCTAGCACACGCGAAAGATCGATCACGATGACATCAGAGAGAGCTGCTTCCACAAAGATCTCCTTTTCTCAGCCTCCAGTCGTATACATGCGTACCGACACGCCTTGACTCGAAACCTGGCCGACGAAATGATAATGACTATCCAGAAAAGCCTGGCCCCGCGCGGCATTGGCTGCTGTTTGGTCATTAGATAAACGTCCAACAATATAGAAAATATGGGGATGATGGGTTGCAAACACCGCCAGAGCCTGGGGATTGGTTGCCTGTTCCGCATCCTGGGATGATATAGCGTCCTGTGCAATAGGCCACAATCCCGGAGTATCAGGTGTAAAATGCGCGCCACTTTGCGGATACGTCTCGAAATAAGACTCCGCAGCAAACTGGCATCCCTGGATATTATCATAGCAGATAATGCCATCACCTGCTTGATAATGTGCTTGAATCCATTGGGTAGGTGTACGCCAATCTTCAATCTGGGCATTCGCATAATATCCCTTGCCCACCAGGAC
>CAXUEY010000007.1:70023-71761 GCA_964250225.1 uncultured Ktedonobacteraceae bacterium
AGTCAGCACGTGTGAATGTGTGCTGAAGTGGTTCACGTATTTGAGGATTTTCCGGCAGCAGGTGCCAGAGGGCAGGTTTCCAGGAAAGGGCGGTAGAAACAAGCACGATCAGCGCGCCTGCTCCTAAAATAGCCATCGCCAGCAAAAAATACGAGGTGTTGCCGCCTGTGAGGATGTGAAACATCCGATAGAGGTCCGCAAGTGCAGGCTTTGGCAACCAATCAACTTTTCCGACGTTACGCAGAGCAATCCAGAGTTCTGGAACGATCAAGAAAGCAATTCCCACCAGGCTGAGGAGCAGCCATTTCCAGCGTTGCCAGAGATTGTGCCGCCATGAGCCGGGAAGACAAGCGATACCAGCTAACGCCATGAGTTGCGCAGCGATAATAAAGACCGTAAAAAGCTGGGCGTAAACAGCAAGGGCAGTAGAAAGAACGTATATCCCCCACCAGCGGCGTTTTATAGAGGATGAGGAGAGCAACATGACCAGCGCGTACCAGGAAAGCGCAATCAGAAAGATGAGGAGGCCATAGGAACGGACTTGCTGCACATAGGGCAGAATCTCCGCATTGACGATAAAGAGCAGAGTGGCAACGGCTGCCGGTAGGCGGCCCAGAAAGCGTTGGGCCAGGAAGAAGACAAAGAGGCACGCCAGGGAAGAGAAAAACACGGATGGGAAACGCGCCCAAAATTCTGAGACGGGAATACCGATCCAACCCAAAAATTGCACCCAAACACGCAGCAACACATAGTAGAGTCCCATATTTGGATCATGCGTCGTAATAATGTGCCAGAAGACCCCAAATGGCTGGCGAGCAATGTCCATCGACCACGTTTCATCATACCAGAGGCTCGGACCTCCCAGCCGATAAAAGTGAAAAAAGACGGCAACCACATAAAGTACGCCGCCTATCATAGTATTCGCTACCCATTTGTGTTTGCTTACATAAGTACCTGGAGCCTCCTGTTGCTCGGCAGAGGCTGGTTCTATAGCCATCGTGTCCATAATGATCTGCCCTTTCCTGACGAATGCACTTGCCTGAGTCGCTGAAAATAAGCCTAGTGTATATACCCTCGTTGAATGACCCCTACTATGCCATTACTAATCCTTAATGTCAATTCATGCATACTCAACTCCTAGAGCATGCTATTTTACCAGGGAAGTTCCTCTGTGCGCCTTTTTGTGAGCCAAATTATTCCCCTTGTCTTACTGAAGAGGCCATCGCGCGTGTTATTCTTAACACGAGTAAACCCGGCAGGTTCACACCTGCATTACAAGGAGGTCAGGTATAATGTTTTGCGCAAAATGTGGTGGAAATATCAATGACGGTGAGCATTTTTGCTCCAACTGTGGCGCAGCTCTGCAAGCAGCCGGAGTAATGGCTGAACGAGGAGGCAGTCCTGTAGGGAGGCCTGTCGGAGGCAGGAACGGCGGGCGCACCCAGGACCCTTATAAAGAGCAGATCCAGGAGCTACGCATGCAGATTCGCCAGCTCAAGCTCGATTTGCGTCAGATCAACAACAGTATGAACCGCACACGCTCACACTATAACCAGACAAGAGCTTTCCTGCCCTGGCGCATCGGGAAAGGCTCCAAATGGTTTGAGGACTTGCGTTTAATGGGCAATCAGCCGAAGAAAGAACAACTCCAGAACCAAATTGCTGCCCTTCAACAGCAGCTTCTGGGGCTGGAGCAGGCGCAGATGGATTGGAAGCGCCAACAACGCTATAGCTAGCA
>CAXUEY010000008.1:0-52582 GCA_964250225.1 uncultured Ktedonobacteraceae bacterium
GAAGTGCCGCGCACCAAGCCATATCCAGATCTCTACCTGGCTGCCCTCGATCAGCTCGGCGTGCAGGCAAACGAGGCCGTCGCCTTTGAAGATTCGCTCAATGGAATGCGCGCCGCCCAGCAAGCGGGCATTTTTTGTGTGGTGGTCCCCAATCCCCTGACGCAACACCTGGCCTTCGAGCCGCTCGACCTGCGCCTGACGTCTCTGGCCGATACAACATTGGATGAGTTGATGATCTATGCTAATCGAAATAAATGATTTGAGGTATATCCATGTGGTTTGATAGTGAAAATCCACGAGCAATGCGCGAATTTTCAAAAGTGTGCTCTATTTTTTCCGCAAAATCCCCGCGAAGATCCATAGAGCCGTTTCCATTTTTCTCTTTTGGAAAAAGAAAGGGAGGGAGTACTTTGACGGGTACACGAACATCTTCTTCATAGGGACACGCAGAGAAGGCGTCGTGCTGCTCGTCTAGATGAAGTGCTATCGCTCAAGGAAGAAGCAGAGCAATCTGCTCATCAAACCAAAGGAGAACACTGTGAACTATCCACAAATCGTTTCGCAAGACGACTGGCTCGCGGCTTGCAAGGAACTGCTCATCAAAGAGAAGGAAGCGACCCGCGCGCGCGACAGGCTCAATGCTGAACGGCGCAGATTACCTATGGTCAAAATTGAGAAGGAGTATCTCTTCGAGGGTCCAAACGGCAGAGTCAGCTTGCTTGATCTGTTCGAGGGACGCCGCCAGTTGATCATTTACCACTTTATGTTTGGCTCAGACTGGGAGGAGGGCTGTCCTGCCTGCTCATTCCTGGTTGATAACATCGGCCACCTCGCCCATTTGCATGCCCGCAACACCTCGCTGGTCCTCGTCTCGCGCGCGCCATCGGCGAAGATCGAGCCATTCAAGGCGCGCATGGGTTGGAACGTCCCGTGGGTTTCCTCGTATGGCAGCGACTTCAACGCTGATCTCTCTGCCACCGCAGACGACGGCGGCGAGTACGGTGGAGTGAGTGTCTTCCTGCGCGAGGGAGAGGAGATCTTTCACACGTATATGACGACCGACCGCGGGAACGATATCCTCCTGGGGACGTACAACTATCTCGATCTGACCCCGCTCGGACGGCAGGAAAGCTGGGAAGAGCCTGCCGGTAGGAATACACCCTCGGACAACTGGCTCCGCTACCACGACAAGTATGACGTCTAAGATTGTGTGCCACCATTGCCAAGCCAGATTGGCTGCTGGCTCTCGACGAAACGGACGGGTTTCATTTCGTCGAGAGCCAGGCCCGCTCTCTGTAACTTTTCCTAATAACTTCTATACCGCTGTGGGCGCGACCTCTGGCATAGTGTTGAGGTATATTTGCAGGCGCTCTTCACCAGCCGGGCTGACCATGAAGGTTACGACATCGCCAGCCTGGATCGTGGTGCTGCCGCGCGGGAAGACCTGCTCGCTCTGGCGCCGGATCGAGACGACCAGGCTTTCGTTGGGCAAATGGGCATCACGCAGGGTTTTGCCGACCAGAGGCATTGTCGGGCGAATCTCAACCTCAAGCATCACCGTCCCTGTGGTCAGGCCGCGCATACGCCGGGCGTCTTTAGCCAGCGTCTGACGATAGGCACGCATAATCTGCGTGGTTGAGATAACCCCGCTGACGCTCTCGTGATCGAGATCGAGTACTGGCGCCCAGTTCACGCGGCGGCTACTCAACTGTTCAAGCGTTTCGTCAAGCGTCTCATTTGGCGTGATGGTGAGCACATCGCGTTGCATCACTGCTTCCACTGTCTGCGTAGTGCGCTCTGCCAGAGGGGTCTGCTGGATCATGGCCTGCGTGAGCGTCCCTATGAGTTTACCACTGGCATCGATGACCGGCGCATACGTCTCTGCGCTGCGGGCCAGCGCCTCTTCAGCCTGCGCGAGTGTCTGCTCAGGCGCGATGCTCATGGTCAGCGGCTTCATGGCTCGGCGCGCCACCAGAGTTGAGAGCAGGGGGAACGAGAATTGCAGACGGTGCGCGGGCGAATCGGCGCGTGTAGGGAGCTGGCTGGTGTAGATGGTGTCGTTACCCACAATCATAGACGAGATGCCCACCGCGAGCATAGCCGGAGCAAGCATAGAGAGGTTGCCGGTCATCTCCGCGACCATCAGCATCACGGCAAGGGGCGCGTGCGCGATGCCGCCAAATAGTGCCATCATACCTACAATCACAAAAGGCGCGGGTGTATCTGGCAAGCCCGGCAGCACATGATAGGAGAGCCGCCAGACGGCTGCCCCTAACATGCCACCAATCACCATGCCGGGGCCAAAGATACCACCGGAACCACCGGACCCGATGGAGAGGCCGGTGGTCAGAATTTTGGTGAAAGGCAGCAGCAGGATGATCCAGAGCGGAATACCCAGAATGCCGCGCCCCATGACAATTTGCACCCAACCATAACCCATGCCCATAGCCTGCGGAATCACCAGAGCAATTAAACCGACCAGCAGCCCACCAATGGCCGGTTTCAACCAGTTGGGCAGCGCGAGATGATGAAAACGGGCGGTGATACCATAGAAGCCGCGCGCGTAGAGCACACCTACCAGACCGCACAGCAGGCCCAGCACGATATAGTAGAGCAATTGTGGAGGCGAGGTAAAGGCCAGGTTGTTGGGCGGCGCGAACAGGGGATGCCAGCCCGACCACGCGCCAAAGACGCTATAGCCCACGATGGAAGAGATCAAGGCCGGGATAATCGCCTCGACCTCTAGATCGTTTTTATAGAGAATCTCCGCCGCCAAAATTGCGCCCCCCAGCGGCGCGCTAAAGATCGCACCAATGCCCGCGCCAATACCGGTGGCCAGAGCAATACGCCGGTCCTGCTGATTAAGTTTCAGCGCCGAGGCCAGGATCGAGCCAAAGCCCGCGCTGATCTGCGCTGCCGGACCTTCGCGTCCCGCCGAGCCCCCCGTCCCAATCGTAATCGCCGAAGCCACCAGCTTCACCAGGGGAATGCGCGCGCGGATCGTTGTGCCCTCGTGGAAGGCTTTGATCGCGGCATCTGTGCCATGTCCCTCGGCTTCGGGCGCCAGTTTAAAGACAATAATCCCGGAGAGCAGTCCGCCACCAGCTGTCACCAGCGGCAACAACCAGGGACGGGCAGCCGCCCAGAATGGGATAGAGCTGCTTGAGCCCTCCCCGGCTGGTGACGGTGGCAGATAGCCAACCAGTCCACCCAGGAAGAGCGCCGTCGCGTAATGGATGGCCGCGTAAAAGGCGATAGCTCCAACCCCGGCAACCAGGCCGATCAGCGTACTGATCAGCACCCACTTGAGTAAGAAGCGCGGATTCTCAAATCCTTGCGGCGTTGCATGCAAGTGGAACAGGCGTCGGAGAAAGGACATAAATGAAGATGATTGCATACGATATGCTGTCCTTCTCTTGTTACTAAAGTCACACGTTTTGATGAATGGGCCACTGGTCAATAAAAAGCGCAAAAAAAAACTATTAGCTGTTGGACGCACCCAGACCGTGCAGGATCAAGCGTGCTACCTCTGGCGCCTGCCGCGCCAGTTCCTGCTCAGACTGACCCAGCGTAATCGCTGAGAGTACATACGACTCGGTTTGCGCGAGCACCATCAACGCGCTGGCCTCAACATCTGGACAGCTAAGCTCACCGCTGGCCCGGCTGGTTTCCAATGTCAGCGCGATAATGGCAACATAATCGCGCATCAGCCTGGTCGCCTCGGCCTGGAAAGAGCGGTTCACGCCATAGAGCGCGCTCATATAGACATTGAAGCTATCGCGGTCCTGCGCGGCCAGATGCACAAAGGCGCCATACAGCCGCTCCAGACGCTCTTGCAATGGCCCCGGCAGCGCCAGAGCCGCGCGAATAGCCGCGATATGCGTCTGGGCTATAGCACGCAACATAGTGAGAAAGAGCTCGCGTTTGTTCTCAAAGTACAGATAGATCGTGCCCTTGCCGATACCCGCCTGCTCAGCGATCATGTTAATGTTCGCCTGGTCAAAGCCCAGGCGCGCAAACTCCCTGGCCGCCTCCTGCAAAATGCGCCGCCTGGTGAGTTCACGGGTCTGTTCATCAACGACTTTCGGCATACGACTGGCTCACTCTCTCTTTTATTCTGGGCCATTGGTCAGTTTTCTATAGATATTGTAACCGATGCGCCACACAGATGCAAGCGGTCTGCTGTTTGTGAGATAATGATCGGCATGAATCACGAAAAAAAGAGCCTGCCCACACATGGGCTTCACTGGCGAAAGATCCTGGCCCTGCTGCGCCGCCTGACCCTGCGGGGTGTGCTAGGGCTGCTGACTTTGCAAACCGTGGTCATTGCAGTGCTGGTCACTATCGATGCCTGGCGCAAACACTACCGCTCGCAAGGTTTTTTGCCGCATACCAATCCTGAGCCACTCAAGATTGGCCGCTCGCAGGTGCAACTGTATACCTATGGTGAGGATCTCTACACCGCGATGTTAGAGGCGATCAGCCAGGCGCGAGAGCGCATTTTCTTTGAGACCTTTATCTGGAAAAGTGACGCTGTTGGTCACCAGTTCAAGCTTGAGCTGCAGCGGGCATCTGAGCGCGGAGTGGCGGTTTATGTGATGTACGATAGCTTCGCCAATCTGGTGGTGCCGCATCGCTTCAAGCAGTTCAAACCCGGCATTGCGGTCCTGCGCTATCCGCTCTTTGCCTGGCTGCGCAAACCTTTCTATTTAAGTGGCTATGCCCGCGATCATCGCAAAATCCTGGTTGTGGATGGTCAAACTGCTTTTGTAGGTGGATACAATATTGGCGCGCGTTATGCTACAGAATGGCGCGATACCCATATTTGCATACAAGGACCGAATGCGCGCGAATTGGAGAGCGTGTGCATCGATTTCTGGAATATGTATCGCAAGCATCACCTGCCGCCGTTGCCTGAACTCAAGGGGCGCGATTGGGATCCGTTGATGGTTATTCATCGCAATGATCCCCATATGCTTATTTTCCCGATCCGCCATTCATACCTGGAGGCCATTCATCGCGCTGAACGGCATATTTATATCACGCACGCGTACTTTATCCCTGATCGCATTGTCCTTCATGCTCTGCTCCAGGCTGCCGCCCGTGGAGTCGATGTGCGCATCCTGTTGCCCGCGACCTCTAATCATGTGGTGGCCGACTGGCTGGCGCGTGGCTTCTATACCCAATGTCTGGCTGGAGGTGTGCGCCTCTTTCTGTACCAAAATGCGATGGTCCATGCCAAGACAGCCACTATCGACGGCATCTGGTCCACCATTGGCACCGCCAATCTGGACCGTTTGAGTCTGCTGGGAAACTTTGAGGTCAATGTTGAGATCCACGACGCGTCTCTGGCTCAGCAAATGGAGACCATTTTCAGGCAAGACGCCACCAACGCTCGCGAGCTGGTGCTGAGCCGCTGGAGAGAGCGCTCGCCCCTGTGGGTCTTTGCTGAAACTATTTTGTTACCCTTGCGTCCGTTCTTGTAGGAAACAGCTTTTGCAGGCGCGACATGAGCTATGGTATACTGGCGTATCGCGAGTTTCGCGCCTCTGCATCACCGGGGAGATACATTACCATGACCACCACGCTGTTGTCCGAGACCAACATTCAGGCTGATGCGTTTCACGCCGATGTGGCCTATCTGGAAGCGCTGTTTGTGCGTCGCCTGATCGGTAATTACGAGCTACCGATCATCGATATCGGTCAGGGCGCGCCCCTGGTCTTTGTACCCATTCTAGAACATCTGGAATTTGTCTACGCCCGCCAGATACGCTTCTTCAGCCCACAACGCCGCGTGATTCTCTATCGACGCCACGAGACGCGCTCGCGTTTCACCGGCATCCCGGAACGCGTTGAGGAACTGCGTCAGTTGCTCAATCACCTGGAGATCGTGGCTGCCGATTTTGTTGGGCACGGGGACGCGGCGATGGTTCTGCTGGAGTTCGCCCTGCGCTATCCCCAACGCTGCCGTTCGCTAACCATTGTCTCCCAGGCCGCTGAATACCGCATCGCGCCCCATCCCTGGATCTGGCTCCTCCACGAGCTCTATCTACGTCTGCCAGCCGAGCGCGTTCTGCCAGCCGCGTTTTTGCGTCGCACTGTGGTCAACTACATCGTCGCGCGCAACCCTGACAAGCACGCCAGCAAACCTGAGGAGCCGCTCTATCTGCTGCCTCGCGCCCTGATCGAGGAACAATTCAGCAAGATCCAGCTCTGGCCCGCCGTCTATAAGTTTTCTGTGCTGCCCATCATTCATCGCTTCAATATCAGCAAAAACCTATCCAAACTGACGATGCCTGTACTGCTGATTAACCGTTTCGATGATGTGCTCTCCCCGGAGATTCGCACGCGCTGGTTCGCCGAGCACCTGCCCAACTGCACCGATTATCACGTGCTGCCAGGCGGCGAACGCTTTTTTCTCTATTCAGAGGCGGCCAACGTGAACCCACTGATCCAGAACTTTCTGCAACGGGAGGAACGCACATGAGTTATGAGCCGCGCCGCGTGGTAATTAGCGGCCTGGGAGCAATTGCTCCCAACGGCATTGGCAAGGAGGCATTCTGGCAGGCCTGTGCTGCGGGACGTTCGGGCATTCGCCAGATTACACGCTTCAACGCCGATTTTCTCCCCACACGCATCGCCGGCGAGGTGCCCGACTTCCAACCAGCTGCACTTGGCCTGAGTGAGGCTGAGATTGAGACGCTGGATCGTGGGACACAATTCGCTGTGGCCGCCGCGAACCTGGCGCTGTGGGATAGCGGCCTGCTAAGGACACCTGGCGACGCGCTGGACCAGCTCGACAGAACAAACTGGGGCGTCTCTCTCGGCACCGCGATGGGACCCGTTGCGGAGGGCGAACGTCTGTGGCGCCAGTTCACTGCTGATGGCACACGCCCGCCACGCGCCACCGACAATGGCAGCCAACTGGCAACGCTACTGCTCGCCTCGATGCCAGCAGCAGCGCTGGCCGCGCACCACGGGCTGCATGGCCCCTGCGCGGTTGTGGCTACAGGCTGCTCTGCTGGCGCGGACGCGATTGGGCAGGCGTTCTGGCACATTCAGGAGGGTCGGGCCAGCCATATGCTCGCTGGAGGCTGCGATTCGTCGATCAACGCCCTGGGCATCAATGTCTTCTCGGTGATGCGCGCCCTGAGCACCAACAATGCTGAACCTGAACGCGCTTCGCGGCCCTACGACGCGTTGCGCGACGGCTTTGTCATGAGCGAGGGTGCTGCTGTGCTGCTGCTAGAAGAACGTGCTAGCGCTATCGCCCGTGATGCACCAGTTTATGCGGAACTTCTGACCTTCGTCTCCAACAATAACGCCCACCATATGACCGCGCTGCCGGAGGATGGCCGTCCGCTGCAAGATCTCCTGCGTCTGGCACTGACCGAAGGCGGCATTACGCCGCATCAACTGGGCTATATCAACTCACACGGCAGCTCGACTTCTCCCAACGAACGTACCGAGACGGCGGCCTATAAAGCCGTTTTTGGCGATCTGGCTTACACCATCCCGATTAGCGCGACCAAATCGATGATTGGACATACACAAGGGGCCGCGAGCGCTCTAGAGACGCTTGTGACTGCGCTGGCCCTGCATCACCAGGTTCTTCCACCCACCATCAACCAGGAGCAGCGCGATCCCCTATGCGACCTGGACTATGTAGCCAATGTCGCGCGCCCGACCAGCTTCTCCGTAGCGCTGACCCACTCCAGTGGCTTCGGTGGCGTGAACACGGCTCTGGTCCTGGCAAGCCCGGATTTCCTCAAGGAGGAGAAACTATGACCAGGATAAACACGGCTTTTTCCGAAAAAACGGGCAAGGAGGCGAACGGATGAACAGAACGCGTGCGCGCCGGGTGGTCGTCACCGGCATGGGCGTCGTTGCCCCCAATGGTATTGGCTGTGAGACGTTCTGGCAGGCCAGTTTGCGCGGCCAGAGTGCGCTCAAACCTCTGCAGCGTTTTCCCACCGACCATCTACCCATCCAGGTTGCTGGCGAACTGGCGGACTTTGAGGCCGAGGCGTATCTACCGCGTAAGTTTATCCAGCGCACTGATCGCGTGACGCAATTTACCTGTGTGGCCGTTGACGAGGCGCTGCGTGATGCTCAACTTGATCTCACACGTGAAGACCCCGCGCGTGTGGGGGCGGTGATCGCCAATACGATGGGCGGCGTTGATTTTGTTCTGGAGCAGATCGAGGCACTCTACACGCGGGGACCACGTGCTATGAGCGTTTACACCGCCATTGCCTGGCTCCAGGTAGCCAACGTTGGCCAGATCTCTCTGCGCCATAATGTGCAGGGCTACTGCAAAACGCCGGTCAACGATCTCGCTGGCGGCCTGGAGGCCATGCTGATGGCGACCCAGGCCATTCGTCGCGGCGCCGCGGATATCCTAATCACCGGCGGCAGTGAAGCGCTACTGCACCCCTGTTTACTGCTGCTTTTTGGACAGGGCGACCTCTGCGCGTCCGGCGACGACCCCCGCGCCTATCGACCCTTTGACCAGAGAGCTTGCGGATTGCTGCTGGCCGAGGGCGCGGGTATCTGTATTCTCGAAGAGTATGAACATGCACGCCAACGTCACGCTCCCATCTACGGCGAGATTTTGGGTACGGGCACGACCAATGACGCCAACGGCTCGCACGCGCCCACGCCCGACGGGACGCACTATGCCCACGCGATGCGCCTGGCCCTGCGCGAAGCAGCGCTCCAGCCCGACGAGATCAACTATTTCAGCCTGGATGGACGCGCCCATCCCGCCGCCGATCTCGCCGAGGTTGCGGCTCTGCACGAGATCTTCGGAACACACCTGCCAGCACTGCCCGTCAGCGTACCCCGCACAACACACGGGCATAGCTACGCCGCCGCAGGCTCACTGGACACGATCACCACGCTGCTGGCCCTACGCGCGCAACAGATCCCGCCAACCCTCAACTGCGAGCAGCTCAATCCAGCCTACCCACTCAACCTTGTGCGCGAGCAAGCACAACCTTTCAATGGCTCAACCGCCCTGGTTGGCGCGCGCGGCGTCAGCGGGACCAATCTGGTGCTGGCTGTGCGCGGGGGAAATGATCTATGAAAGCAACGATGCTCCTCGCCATTCTATATAGGGCTGGAAGCAAGCTCGCAGGCCCATATAGAGCGAGGCGGGAGGCCAGGCTATGAGCGCGGATATTCCCTATTTCTCTACCATCATCGTGGGCGCGGGACCAAGCGGCCTGGCCCTGGGCAATTTGCTGGGGATGTACGGACTGGACGCACTGATTATCGAACGCAACACCGCTCTGAGCTCGCTCCCTAAAGCTATTTCCCTGGATGACGAGGGGCTGCGTGTCTGCCAGGCGATGGGGCTGGCCGAGGCCGTGCGCGCCGACCTGCTGCTCGATCTCGAAGCGCGCTATACGTCTGGACGTCGTTTGCTGGCCAGGGTTGCGCCCACCAGTCAGCGCCACGGTTATCCGCTGATCTCGACCTTTCATCAACCCACGTTCGAGGCGACGCTGCACGCTGGACTCGCGCGTTTCCCATCTATTTGTGTGCAATTTGGCCACACGCTCGAATCCTTTACTCAGAGCGAGGCAAGCGTGCTTGTCAGTGTACGCGGACCCACGGGCGAACTGCGCCAGTTTGAGTGTGCCTATCTACTAGGTTGCGACGGCGCGAAAAGCATGGTGCGCTCCCAGTTGCGCCTGCCTATGAGCGGCACGACTTACGCTCAGCCCTGGTTAGTCATCGACACCGTTGACGATCCCAACCCCTCAACCACGATCCACTTTTTCTGCGAGCCAGGCCGCCCGGCAGTGAGCGTACCAGCACCTGGAGGACGCAGGCGTTGGGAGTTTATGCTCTTGCCGGGTGAACAGGCGGCGGACTTGACCCAGCCAGAGCACATGCGCAAACTGATCCAGCAGGCCGACGGTCCACCCCAGCCGCACATCGCCCGTTCCGCCGTCTACGTCTTCTCCGCAGCACTGGCCCGCAGTTTTCAGCAGGGACGCGTTTTCCTACTGGGCGATGCCGCGCACCTGATGCCACCCTTTGGCGGTCAGGGCCTCAACTGTGGTCTGCGCGACGCCCATAACCTCGCCTGGAAGCTCTGGCTCACCCTGCACAAGTTGGCCGGACCCGGCCTGCTTGCCAGTTACACCCAGGAGCGCCAGGCCCATACGCGCCAGATGATCCAGTTCTCACGCTTCCTCGGCGGACTGATTATGCCAACACAGCGACCCGTAGCTCAGCTTCGCGACGCCATCTTCAGTCTGATTAACACCCTGCCGCCTGTGCGTACTTCTTTGAGCGAGGCGCGTATCAAACCCGCCCCCCGCTACAAGCAAGGATTTCTGCAGCCCACGCAGAACGCCGCCAACCGATCCCTGCCTGGACTGCTGCTACCCCAGCCGGAAATCAGCACACCCGATGGCCAACGTATCCTGCTCGATGAACAACTTGGCCCAGGTTTCGCGCTGCTCTGCTCCGAAAATGCAGATATGCAACATCTGTCGAATATGGTCGAGATGCCTCTCTGGAAACATCTGAAAACACGTCCACTCGCCTTCGACAGCGAGATGCGTGGCACATTACCCACCAGCGCCAATCTCTGCCTGCTTGTACGCCCGGATCGCTATATCTATGGCGCCTTTCGCGCAGAGCAGCCCACACGCTTTGCGCGCGATTTTAAGCAGGTTTTGTGCAAATGAAGCAGGCAGAAGCGCGCAATTATGGGCGTCGAGTACAATAGAAAGAGAGGCAAGGAGAACAGATAGGCGGCTTTTGTCTCACAAACGAATAGATGCATCTGAACGTTGTAGTGTCTTCAAAAGGTTCATGCGCGGTCCATATCGTTCGGCAGGGGAATAGCGCGCAGATAAAGAAGACCATACATCATAAAGCATCGCCAGAGAGTTAAGTAGAAGGGATAGAGGGTCATGGAGCAAGATAGGCAGAGGGAAAGAACAATTGAGCAGGAGGCAACCCAGCAAGTAGCTATCATCGTACCTCCCGCGCCAGAAAAAGAGATGCCCAGCACAACGTTCAACGGCGAGGCGGACGCGGAACTGGCAATTATTCTCCAGCAAATCGAGGCGTATTTCGACCGACAGGCAGGGATACACAATCTGGAAACGTTGAGCTTTAGCCTGCGCCACCTGTTCAGCCGGGTGGATTTTCTCTACCGTCAGGCTCTGCCCGGCCTGGACAGGTCTGCCACCAGTTCGCAGGGAGATGGCGGAAAACAAACGCTGCTGAACCAACAGGTCTGGCTACAATTGCAGAGCATCAACCGTACTTTGGACCGCATGGCGCCTCTGTGTCACCTGTTGAGCGACGTAATTGAATGTCTGCTTGATACACTTGATAACGAAGAGATCTGGCTGCGTCCTTTCCAGGAAGAAGCAACGCTCCTGCTCAAACAGGTCCACGCGCCCGGCAAGGACCAAGCGCCGCAGTGGACCAGCAGCCACGTCCGACTCGAACGTACAGGCAACTCAGACGAGATAGAACGCTGGGAACAGGCGGTCAACGCGCTGATGGATCAACTCTTGATCTGGCAGGACCAGCACCACAAACTTGTTCCGTTTCACCAGCGCTTTCCGTCGACCATTCTCGCTCAAAACAGCCTGAGTGAGCTGGACGCAGCCTTCGCCGTGCTCCTGGATAGCGCGGGCGCCATCTTTGGTGATATCCTGCCCAATTTCCGCCTGGTCGGACCAGAAGATCGCGAGGAGATCAGCGCGCTGCTTTTTGATCTGATGCAACAATCAGATCAGATGCTCACTCAATTTGAAAGCACCCTGGAGCCGCTCAGCAAGCTGATCCGGCACTTCTCTATCGTCACTGACAACGGCTAACTGTGATGAACCAGACGTGGGAGCCACCTCTCCATTCTGAACCATCCCGCGTGTATTGTGTCCATCCCAACATTGTTCTAGCGCACAAACTGTTTGACAGGACTTGCGTTTCAGGATATGTGCGGGAAAAACGGCCAGTTTCAGGTTGGGAAGGATACATTGTGACAAAACACGAGGAAGAAACGTATATAAGATCAATGAATTCTGATGAAGTAATCTTTTCATCCCTCTGTTTGTCCGTGGCTATCTGGTTCCTGAAGGAGCGAACGAGTATGAATCAGATGCTGAATAATCGTTATCGCGTGCTAAGCGTCGTTGGTCGGGGAGGAATGGGAGCCGTCTATAAGGCGCAAGATACCCAGTTGGGGAATCGACTGGTGGCTATCAAGCAGATGTCTCAACAGCAGATGACGCTTCAACAAATTAGCGCGGCGGCCAGGGCGTTTAAGCAAGAGGCAGATCTACTGGCCGGGCTGCGTCACCCAAATCTGCCCAGCATCCATGAACACTTTGAGATGGCTGGAGACTGGTATCTGGTGATGGAATTTATTGAAGGCGAAACACTCGATGCGTATCTTCTGGCGCAAGGTGGCAAGCTGCCTATCAATGAGGTGTTGAATATTGCTATTCAACTCAGTACGGTCCTTGCGTATCTCCATTCTCGTCAGCCACCCATTATTTTCCGTGACCTCAAGCCGCTGAATATCATGCGCGAGCCAGGTGGCCATCTCTACCTGGTCGATTTTGGCATTGCACGTCACTTTAAAATCGGTCAGGCAAAGGATACAAACATCAGCGGCACCCCAGGCTATGCTCCGCCCGAACAATATGGCCGCGCGCAATCCACACCACGCACTGATATTTATAGTCTCGGCGTACTCCTACACCAAATGCTCTCAGGCATCGATCCTCTACCTTTTCGCTTGAGTCCCTTGCATCTCCAGGGTCATCCTCAGGTTGCCGACCTCGAAGCGCTGATATTGGCGATGATTGAGCTAGACGAGCATAAAAGACCGGCTACGATGTATGTTGTGCAGCAAGAGTTGCAACGTATCGCCGCGCAAAAGAGCACGAGAGTGAGAAACGCTCAGCAGCCGGGCTTTGCTGAATCAACGGCCTTGCGCCTCCAGCTCCCTCCAACATTGGCGCAAGCGCCATCTCAGATGCAGCCCCCTTCTTTTAGCGCACCAACACAGCTCGCGCTAGTTGGGAACATCAACACGCCCAGATTCTCAGCTCGACGCGGGATTTCGCGACGCACTGTTTTCATTGGCCTGGCTGGTATCATTGCAGCAGGGGCTGCAGGCGGCCTCTGGTGGAAGTATCAGGCCGCTGCTCCTGCCTTTCCTGGCTTCACAATAGGCAGTGTCTGGGCTGGCCTGGCTAACCAGTATAACAATAGTACACACTATTCCATAATTATGAAACTGAATACGATTGATGGCGTCACCTTCTCGGGGACGATGACCTATCCAGATCTTGGGAATAGTGTTACCGCACTAGCAGGAACCATTGTGGATCAACTTGGGGATGCTACTGAACAGAGTAAATGGCAAGCAATTCCAGGGTTCAATGTGAACGAGAGGGGAACCAGGCTGAAATTTACTGAGAATAGCGTCATAACAGCCAGCCCGAACTACACTATTATTCTTGGTGTGCAATATTATGCATTTGCCAACGTAAATGGGGCTATCAAAGGGATCTGGTTCGATTCGGTAACTTCTACAGACTCCAGAGGCGATTATGAACTGTATAAGACGCAGTGATCCAGGCAGGCATGAACATTCCACTGGTTTTTGATATCAAAAGATGAATATATAGATACGCTTTTCCATATCACTCTACGCCCTACAGTTACCTTATGGCGAGTGGTAGAGATCTTAACCCCGCTGTGAGCGTCTTAACAAAACCATAACCAGATCGAAATCTTTTCCTAACGGCAGAAGGGCTACACTCATCATCAATACCGACACATCTCGGTATGTTTTGAAAGGCAGGTGCCGGATGGATAGCGAAATACCCACTATCACAAACAACAATACTTTATCGCAGGAATATACGTATAGATTTATTGAGAAACGAGCGCAAGTCAGCGAGGCAGTTAGCCAGTTGAGCGCCACGGGCAGCGGACAGATCGGGCTGGTAACTATTCACCTGACCTATAAAAGCGCTGAGAAAAACGCGCAGACCCGCGCGGTGCTAGCAGAACACACGCATGAGAGCAGTATCTATTTATTGCAGCATCTGCGCGCGCGAGTGCGTAAAACCGATTCTGTCTTTATCCAGCAGCACAGTATGTATTTTGTGTTGCCTGGAGCTACTATACAGGGTGCGCAGATCGTTGAAGAACGGCTGTGGGAGGCGCTGCTCTGGTGCGCGCACAATATGAGCGAGTTGCACATGCTGCGTCCACAGACTATGACGATTGGATATAGCGCCTTCCCAGAGCCACAAGCCAGCCCGGATGCCCTGCTCACAGCAGCCGATAAGATCAGCAAACGCCAGCGCGAGCAGAGCAAACGTGTGAGCTTGCGTGGCCGAGGACGTTGCCTGGGCAAGATCGCGCCAGTAGAGCAGGAGACGCCAGAGGAGCTGCCGCAACTGGCAAAGAAGCTGGGCATTCCCTATCTCTCCTTGTTACCACACCAGGTACCACCACGCCTGCAACAGGTCGTCGACGCCAGACTTGCGCACGAACTTCACTGCTACCCCGTCGGGCGCGCGCGCAACACCTTGACTGTGGCTATGCGCGACCCCCAGGATCATCACGCGTTAGAGCGTTTACAACAGGCGACGGGCTTGCGTATCTTCCCCGTATTGGCGCATCCAGAGGCATTGGAAAACGCGCTCAAACACCTGGACTAACGTCGAACGCCGCTGCGTTTCTCGCACGCACCCTGATCGACACAACGTGAAACAATGTGACACACAAGCGAAAAATCTCACAACATTTTCGTTGCCAAAGAGCTAGCCAGGACAGTCCTCGACGCGGTATAGTTAAGTATATCAAATAGCATACACATCCGTTCGCATGAGTGGATGGTACACTGCGCAGAAAGGACTTGTAGGATGAGCAACCAAAAAGTACGCGTGGCAATTATTGGCGTGGGCAACTGCGCCAGTTCGCTGGTACAGGGCGTACAGTACTACCGTGATGCCAAAGCTGAGGATTTTGTCCCCGGATTGATGCATACCAATCTCGGAGGGTATCACATTCGTGATATCGAGTTCACAGCAGGCTTTGACATCAACGAGACAAAAGTCGGCAAGGATTTGAGCGAGGCTATTTTCGCCGCGCCCAATAATACGTACCGCTTCGCTGAGGTGCCACACCTCAACGCTCCCGTGTATCGGGGCATGACGCATGATGGCTTGGGCAAATATCTGTCGCAGGTGATTACCAAATCAGAACGGCAAACGGATGATCTGGTGAACATTCTGAAGGATACCGGGACCGATGTTGTCATCAACTACCTGCCGGTGGGAGCTGAGAACGCGACCAAGTGGTACGTTGAGCAGATCTTGCAGGCAGGCGTTGGCTTTGTAAACTGCATCCCGGTTTTCATTGCGCGCGAACAATACTGGCAGGACCGCTTTAAAGAGGCGAAGCTGCCCATGATCGGCGACGATATTAAGAGCCAGGTGGGAGCGACGATTGTCCATCGCGTCCTGGCACGTCTCTTCCAGGAGCGCGGTGTGCGCCTGGAGCGGACGATGCAGCTCAACGTGGGCGGCAACACCGACTTCTACAATATGCTGGAACGCGAGCGTCTGGAATCGAAGAAGATCAGTAAAACGAACGCCGTGACCAGCCAGCTCGATTATGAGATTGGCGCCGAGAATGTCCACATTGGCCCCTCGGACTATGTAGAATGGCTCAGTGACCGCAAATGGGCCTATATTCGCCTGGAGGGTCGCACCTTTGGCGATGTGCCGCTGAACGTTGAGCTGAAGCTGGAGGTGTGGGACTCGCCAAACTCCGCCGGCGTGGTGATCGACGCGGTACGCCTGGTCAAGCTGGCCCTGGATCGCGGCATCAGCGGCTCCCTGGAAGGCCCCAGCTCCTACCTGATGAAGTCCCCGCCAGTACAGCACCACGACGATGTGGCCCGCGAACTGACCGAGGCCTTCATTCGCGATGAACATCCGCAGGAAACCGCTACATCTGAGGCGGTCCCACCTGCTGATATCGCCAATGGACACAAAGTCGAGACACAGGCCGACTAACGCTTTGAGTGGTGGATGTGTTCTCCGTTGAAAGTGGAGAATGCATCCACCACTCAAAAGAGTGAAAGATACCATTGTTATGCAAATGCCGGATCTCTACTGCCCCGAATGTGGCGCGGCTAATCTGCGGCATGCCACGATCTGTTTTGCCTGCCGCCATCCGCTTGATCCACCGCCTGCACCGGACATACCAGCCACACCTATGCAGATCGAGCTAAACCTCTCATCCGGCTCGCTAACAATGATCCAGTTACAGCAACCCCAGCCTACAACAAATCTCTTGCACGAGCGCTACCAGGTGCTTGATAAAGTGGGTACCGGTGGCTTTGGCGCAGTTTACAAAGCACGCGACACACTCAGGCGCAACCGCATGGTGGCAATTAAAGCTATCGAGCTAGATACCCTCAGCGCCTCGCAAGCTATTGAGGCCACCGACACCTTTAATCGCGAGTTGGGCCTGCTCTCGACGCTTGACCATCCGAATCTGCCACATGTTTATGAGCACTTTATCGACGCCACCCACTGGTATCTGGTGATGGACTTTATCGACGGTGAACCGCTTGAAGAACGCCTGCAACAGGTCGCGGAGGGTCGTCTACCGCTGAAAGAGGTGCTCGATCTCGCACTCCAACTCTGCAATGTGTTGCAGTATTTGCACCAGTTGAAACCACCAATTATTTTCCGCGATGTCAAACCGGCCAATATTATGCTCACACCCGGCGGCAGCCTCTATCTGATCGACTTCGGCATTGCGCGCCGTTTCAAGCCCGGCCAGAGCAAAGATACCACGCCACTCGGTTCCCCAGGCTTTGCCGCACCCGAACAGTATGGCAAGGCGCAGACGACGCCGCGCACCGATATCTACGGGCTTGGCGCAACCCTCTATTTCCTGCTGACCGGTTACGATCCCGCCAACACCCCTTTCCACTTGCCGCCAATCCTCTCGCTCTGTCCCACCGTACCTGAGCCACTGGCAAATCTGATTACGTCAATGCTCGCACTCGATCCGGCGCAGCGACCCGCCAGCATCACGGATGTCCAGCGCCTGCTCCAGAGTTATGCACCACTGTCCCGCCTGGTTGTGTTGCGCCCAACACCGTCGTCCGCACCCACACCCAATAGGGCGTATCGCATGCCAGCGATGGCACCTACACGCCGCCAACGCCTGCTACAAATTGGCAGGGTACTGATCGCGGTTATTGTTATTGGCATTGTGCTCGCCATTTGTATCCTCAGCGTCCTCAGTCCTGTACCTATACCGCATATTGGCTCATAAACGCTTCTCTGCCCCGTCAAACGTGCTACAATAACTGCTAGCACCGCCTGCTCACACGGGCCGCGTCAGGATAACGTTCATACGCAGCAAGGAACACGTTCATGGCAGATCAGTCCACCATACTCGCGCTCGACATCGGCACCTCTTCTACACGCGCCATCCTCTATGATGCCAGCGGTACACCCGTCCCTGATATGTGTACCCAACAAACGTACTCGCTCACAACCTCACACGAAGGCGAAGCCTCGGTTGATGCGGATTTCCTGGTCGAACTGGTGGCACGCACTATCGATGAGATACTGCACAAAGCGGGAGAGCGCGCCGGACACATCATCGGCGTGGCAACCTCAGCCTTCTGGCATACGTTTGTGCCGCTGGATGCCACTGGCCGTCCACTCATGCCGCTGCTGACCTGGGAGGACACGCGTCCGCAGCAGGCGGCAACCGACCTGCGCGCTCGCCTCGATGAGCACGCGATCCACCAGCGCACAGGAGTATGCCTGCACACCAGTTACTGGCCCGCGAAGCTCACCTGGCTGGCCAGCACGCAGCCCGAAATCGCTACGCGCGCAGCCCAGTATGTCTCATTCGCCGAATATCTCTACACGCGTTTCCTGGGCCGCGCCGACTGTAGCCTCTCAACAGCCTCCGGTACCGGTCTACTCAACACGCGCACCCACACCTGGGATACAGAATTGCTCACCTCTCTGCACATCTCGCCCACTCAATTGCCTGCATTATGCGACCTGCCCGATACCCAGCAAGGTTTGACACCTGAATTTTCCACGCGCTGGCCCGCGCTTAAAAACGTTCCCTGGTTCCCGGCGGTTGGGGATGGAGCTGCCGCGAACGTGGGCTCCAATTGCGCGACACTCTCCACCTGGGCTGTGACTATAGGAACATCCAGCGCCATGCGCGTAGTTGTGCCGCCTGAACAGGTCGTGTCTCAGCAGGGACTCTGGCTCTACGCCATCGATCAGCGCCGCGCCCTGCTGGGAAGCGCGCTCAGCGAGGGCGGCAATCTGCTGGCCTGGCTGCAACACACCCTGCAACTGCCCGACGTGGCTGCACTCGACGACCAACTGGCCCGCCTGGTCCCGGCGGCACACAGCCTGACCATCCTGCCTATGCTCACAGGGGAACGCGGCCCCGGCTGGCACGCGCGCGCCACTATGACCATCTCCGGGCTGACGGTACATACCACACCCGCTGAAATCGCGCTTGCGACCCTCGAAGCCCTCGTCTTCCAGCTCAGCCGCGTCTACGACCAGCTCACCGACGAACTCGCCGGGCAGGTCACGCACCCCCGCCTGATCGCCAGCGGCGCGGCTCTGCTCAACTCATCAATCCTGCCGCACATCCTGGCCGATACACTCAATTGCCCCATCGAACTCAATAAGGCCAGCGAAGCCTCGGCACGTGGCGCGGCTCTCCTGGCCCTGGAAGCGCTGGGACTCCTGCCCGATCTCGCGCAACTCGCGCCCACACCGACCAGCATTGTGCGACCCGATCTGGAGAAGCACGCGATCTATGCGGAGGCGCGTGAGCGGCAGCAGAAATTGTACGAGATGATTATAGAGTGAAAAAGAGGAACACAGCATGTCATTTCCCAATCCTGAACTGCGAGCCAGTTGTCAGCATTTTCTATCAGGACACCTTCCCAGAACGCAGCGAACCTGGCTGGCGGATCTGGCAACCTCACCGCTGGCCGAGTTGCGCCTGGATGTCTATAACGAAGGGCCTGCTATCGCCCTCCTGGAAGGAGAAGTGGCAACTCTCCTGGGGAAAGAGGCGGCGCTTTTCGTTCATAAGGGTGTAGTGGCCCAGCAGATGGCCCTGCGCGCCTGGACTGATCGCTCTGGAAAGCGCGCTGTCGCGCTACACCCGAAGAGTCATATCGAGCTGGATGAGCGTCAGGCCTACGAACGGCTGCATCCACTCGTTGGACTATGCGCGGGTGCAGACCACCGTCCCTTCACGCTCCAGGAACTCAAAGCGCTCCACGAACCTTGCGGCGCTATCGTCATCGAGCTACCCCTGAGACGCGCAGGGTACAAACTATTGCCCTGGGAAGAGCTGGTTGCGATCTCTGCATGGGCACGCGAACAGGGCATCCCCCTGCATTTTGACGGAGCGCGTCTATGGGAGTGCGCCCCTTTTTATGGACGCTCCTACGCCGAGATTGCGGCCCTTGCCGATTCGGTCTATGTCTCTTTCTACAAAGGTCTGGGCGGGCTGGCAGGGTGCATCCTGGCTGGCCCGGCGGACTTTATCGAGGAGACGCGTGCCTGGCATATCCGCCTGGGAGGGAGCCTCTACACAGTTTTCCCCTATATCCTGGCCGCCTACGACGGGCTGCATCACCATCTCCCCAAAATGGAGGCATACGTTGCGCGAGCACGCGAGGTGAGCGCCGCACTCGCGCACCTGCCAGGTGTGATGATTGTGCCCGATCCACCGCATACCAACGCCTTCCAGATCTATTTGCCCACCACTCGTGAAAAGCTGCAAAAAGCCGCCGAGAAGCTGGCAAAAACGGAGCGTCTCTGGCTCTTCAGCAGCTTTATGGAAACGACCTTTCCTGCCTTAACCATGAGTGAGATCACAATAGGTGAAGCAGCAGAACAGTGGACGACAGAAGAGATCGTCATCGCACTGCAACAACTGCTTGATTATACAAGAGATGATCTATAAGTATTTTCTCACAAATTGAGCTGAGAACAAGCTATCTGTAGGCATCCCTGGATAACGAGCTTCTCGCCCATAGGAAACCAACATCGACCTGTACCACACAGGGTACAGATCAATGTCCTGAGTGAAACCAGTTAGGAGAGATCAGTAGCCAGCCGCCTGCTCAAATGCGCTGGCCATCGCGCTATACCCGGCGTCGCGCGCGTGAATATCTTTGAAAGTGCTACAGATCCAGGTGAAGGAGCAGGTGTTGGGATCGGGCGTGGCCGCCCCGCCAAAGGGCGCGAAGACATCGACGAGGGTGGCAAAGCCGGCGGCGTCGGTAGCCAGGTGCTGGTTGAGTTCCTGCACATAGGGGACCGAAGCTGGACAGCTATTCTGGAAAGGATCGTAGTAGTCCATCAAGAGCACATCGCTGGTGAGCTGGTCATTGACGGTCAGGGCCGCGATCAGTTGTGGCAGAATGACCTGGGTCAGATTGGTATCCATCGTGGCCAGATCGGTTTCCCAGTTCGCGTTGACGAGACAGGTTGAGGCGTTGATATCCTTAATGACATCATTGGCCCCGATATCCAGCGTTACCGGACTGACCTGACCCGCGTATTTGTGCAGATATTTCAGGATCGCTGGGAGTTGTGGGCCAGTATACACGTATTTGCGCAAGAGTGGATAGGGGCAGCCGCCTTTGATCATCGTCACCGTCGTCTCACCGGGACAGGCCAGGTTATCGTAATGTTGCACGCCGTGCCCCTTGAGATCGCGAAAAAAGTCGCTTGAGTATCCCTCAGCCCAGTTAAAATCTGGCTGGTAGCCAAAGGCCAGCGAGTCGCCAATAGCCAGGTAGAAGGATTTTGGTCCTACCGGGACAAGACGATGGCGCGTAGTGGCGTGCGCCGCTGGCGCTACCAGCAGCCTCAGAGAGAGCACAAGAGCGATAAGCGCGCTGATGCGCAGAAAACGAGTAGTGTTGCCTTGCATACCATTTCCCTCTTCCATCAGAAACGCAGCATGCGATCATGCGCGTCAGGCAAACGACGGTGAAGCATTTGTACATTCTATTTCCAGTATAGACCGCGCTACAACATCTGTGTACCCACCTCCCGCCAGAACAAAAAGGAGAGCAACACCGCGGTGTTGCTCTCCTCCTGTTTATTCACGCCTGAGTTCACGGACAGGGGTTCGGACGCACGCCGCTGTCGGCGGTGCCGAAGAACCAGGCAAGATCGGGGCCGCCATACTGGGCATCGCGACCAAAATCATTGATTGTGGAACCGCGAATGTCATTACCAAAGGTCAGGACGCAGTGTGAGCCGTAGCCCGACTGGGCATAGAAGGGGTAGAAGGTTGCTCCAGGCGGCGGCACGGTACAATCGCTGCCGTTGTCCTTGCAATTTGGCTCAGTCGAAAGCACCTCTGTCTGGAAGATCAGCGAGCTATACTCGTGGCTGTATGCGCCGTCCCCCTCGTCATAGGCGAAGGCGAGATCATCGTCGCGACCAGAGTAACTACGCGGTGGATGGATCAGCGCGGGCGTAGCGGTGTTGCGCGTACCATCAGGCCAGTCAGCCTGGTAGGAGTTGCCATCGTAGTCGGTATCGTTAGCGGTACAGCCGGGGATCAGTGGACCAGAGAAGCAGGAGCCATCGTCGGCATCGTTATCAGCAGCCTCAAAATGCCCAACCTCGTAGGCAATACCAATGTTGGCTTGCAGAAAGGTCCAGGAGACGACATTATGCAGTTTCGCGGTACTAAACTCAGGGTGGAATGAGAAGTTTGTAGGCGCGCATGTGTTCACATCCAGGCTCTGGAAGGCGTTCGCAGCACTGGCAACCATATAGCCGGTTTGATGGGTGCTTCGATCATGCAGCACATTGATGACTCCATTGGGCGTATCGTGCATGGTAATCTCGATATCGTCACCCTGGTTCATCAAGAGCGTCTGCGTGTTGGGCGTAAAGGTTGCGTTGGTGGCGCTGGCTGGTCCTGGCGGGCCAGTGGGAATGCCATCGCGCTGGATAAAGGCGAAGTTAGCTGGCTCGGTGCAGTTGGGGTTGCAGGTTGGAGCAGCCGGATCGCACTTGAAACTATCAATAGTCATAGCCGCGCACCAGTGGGTCGCATCACAGCTCAACTGAGTGAGATAGGGATAGAAGCCGGGCGGATAGAATTGCAGTTCCAGAATAGCGGACCCGGCCACCGAGGGGTCGTTCGAGAACTGCGAGGGCGGGTTCTTGTCGCTATCGGGCGTGCAGGGCTTCAGCGGGTAGGACGACGACTCGCACAGCGACATGCTGAACCAGAAGGTCGCGGCATTCTGAAAACTCTGAGTCGCGGGCAGAGGATGTTCTCTGGGCAGCGTGATATGCCAGCGCACATTATTGCCAGAACCAGGCCGGTTCGATAAAAACTGCGAACTGGGTTCATCATGGCCAATGTAATGGCCATTGTCCTCGCCACGCTCGCCATGAAGACCGGTCATGTCCGCGCAGGGAAAATTGCGTTTGACCGCCTGCTGAATTGGGCTATAACCATTGCAGTCCAGTTCACCACGCGGTGCGAATTGGGGGCCAGCCGCGTGTGTGACAGGCGGCTGAAGCGTAGAAACAGCCAGCGAGAGAGAGACCACGGCAATCAGGGCCAGAGAAAACCGGGTCAGAATACCGTTGGCGCGAAAGAAGGTTCTCATGGGCACAACTCTCCTTGTGAGGATACTCTTCTTCACACAAATATATGTGGATACTCCAATTTTAAGGAGCGCGCGCTCAAAAAGATAGGTTTTGCCCATGCCATAGCACATATGGGTCTAGAAGGCTAGACAAGTTAAGGCCCTTGAGTATGAATGGAACGAAAAACCACGCTAAGGAATTTACTCTTTTATGACTGTGATGAGAACACAACGCTAGAGTGTCCAGAGGCCATGTTGATCTGAAACTCTTTTGGGATGATCAACGTACCAACTCTGAAGCTTAGAAACATTCTAAGCTTCCAGGCGTTTGTTACTTCAGGTCACATCGTGATGAGAAAGTACATACTTATGTATACCTCTCTACCTATGGTCCCACGCCCCAGGTATCTACCGGCCATTGTCCCTCTTGTTGGCACTCTCAATCACTCAGCGAGGAAACTCTTGATTGCCACGATAGAGGCACCTGATCATGTCTGTGGTCAAGCCCTCCGTATTGGGTATACAGGCAGCTTACCAACGGATCTTGCGCTCTATCGCTTGCGAGTCAAGTCTCGTCCTGAACTTGTCGCCGTGACCCTTCCTGGCCTCTTCATCCTTGAAGACGGTGTCTTTTGTGAGCATCTCTGATTTTTTTCAGAGTAAAGCGAACTCCATTCTTCATTCCCTCTTCCCTCGATTGGTGACGCAGAGCTGTATCTCGAACTTGAGGGGCTATTTACAACTCTATTGGGATACCAGGGCTGCACATGCAGGAAATGGCTGGAACGGAGAAAATTACTCACGGGTATGTGAAATATAATGAAAGGAAAACAGATGCACGAACAAGGAAAACAACAACATATTCCGGTCAAAGTCTACCGCACTGATGATCGCGTGATGATTGCAGCTCCGATGGCTGGACTGGAACCCGAAAACATTCGGGTCGAAGTCACTGACGATGGTCGCCTTATTCTTCATGGAGACGAGCGCGCGCTCCTCAAGGAGGTCAAAGAACTGTTGCTCGATGAATGGAGTGTGGGCGCCTATCACCGCGAACTCACACTCTCCGTCCCGGTCAATGCCGTGTGTGCTAATGTTACTTATGGCAATGGCGTGCTGATGGTGACGTTACCCATTAGCGACCAGACCTCCCCTGCTCGACTGACGCTCGAACGGGTTACACCCACTCACGGTGAACATAGAGGCAATGCTGGCCATCACGCGACCTGTGTGCAGACGTGACCGCGCGTGCTCCTGATCGCAGGCACGTGTCTTCCGGCAAAGACAGTAATCTGGACAGCAGGTGTCGCTGCTTCTCCTGATGGGAAATGGCTGCATGCGGAGGTGGATCGTGCTGGTCGGGTCAAGGTCATGTATGAGTAGTACCGCTTCATTGATCGTCCTGAGAGAGGCTAGAAAAGGGAACAGACGCATGGATATGATCATGACAAGGAGGCAGGAACACTTCACACTCGCAACACGTGAAGCGCTTTCCACGGCCCAACGCGAGGCCGTTCGTATGAATGCCGTGGAGGTTCTGCCAGAGCATCTCTTCTTCGGGGTTCTTGCTCAGGACGGTGATGGAGTTATGGAGGCATTCAGCACGCTGGGGCTGGATCGAGCGCTGCTTCGCACGCAACTCGCGTCTCTTTTCCCTTCTCACTCTGTTGTAGGACAAGGAGATGCGAAGGACGTTCCATTGTCTAAGGAAGCATATGCCTGTATTGAGTGGGCCATCGCATTTGCAACGTCTTTCCGTGTTTCAAGTGTCCAGCTTGAGCATGTGCTCCTGGGGTGTGTGCGCCATCAGCGTATTCAACCGCTCCTGGCACTGCTTCTGATCAATGCAGGAAGCATTCTCC
Source organism: uncultured Ktedonobacteraceae bacterium (assembly GCA_964250225.1). Taxonomy (GTDB): domain Bacteria; phylum Chloroflexota; class Ktedonobacteria; order Ktedonobacterales; family Ktedonobacteraceae; genus Paraktedonobacter. The sequence goes on from CAXUEY010000008.1 coordinate 24,577, forward strand.
CCTCTTCTGTAGCTGAGCGCTCGGAGTCAGCCTATACGGCAACGATGGATCAGCTCATTACATCAAGGATACGTCGGCGCAGCATAGTCCATCTCAACCACGATGGTTCCGGCAGAATCCTCAGCAGTTTCGAGCGCCCAGCTCTCACCTTCGTTGATATTATGGGGTTTGAGAAGGTGAAGCGGGAGCTGCGAGAAGTGATCAACTTTCTCCGGAATCCACACCGTGTGCACCAGGATCTGCGCTCGTACCTCTATGGGTTGCTCCTGGTTGGACCGGCTGGCATGAGTCGAACGCTCATTGGACAGGCTCTGGCTGGTGAAGCCGTTGTCCCGCTCCTCTCGCTTTCCATATCTGGCCTGCTTGAGATGGGAAGCACTGCAAGTGGCGATCAGGAGGGGATCTTCGGCAATGCTCAATCGTCTTCCGCGCCGGGTCAGGCTGAACGAGAGACGGTTGGTCAACAAGGATGTCGCATAATCCATGACTTCTTTGAGCAAGGGAAAAGGGCATCTCCCTGTATTCTCTGCCTCGACGAGCTTGATGCGTTCGCTCAACAAGAGATGAGAGAAGTAGGTGAGCAGTGGCAGAGACAGTTGTGTAGCGAAATCGATGGATGCAACACGCGTCCAGCAATGGCGGTGATGGCGGCGATCAGCCGACGTGAGCAGATCGATCAGTTATTGGTAGCGGACTGCTTTGATCATACTGCAACCCTTGATGAGACGGACATACAGCCTTTTGAGGGAAGGTTCAGCAGGTGTCCTGCATGTCATCAGGAGGTCTGTGAGCACTGGCGGTACTGCGGGTTCTGTGGAGGACCGATAGCCAGAGGACCCGACGGTGCAGAGGGAAAAGGCATCATCTTCTGTCCTGAATGCGGGAATCGGTGAATGCGTATTCGTTTCGCTTGCCAGGGAAGCATTTTTGAGCTATAGTAAACGCGCACGTTTGCAGACTATATAAGGCATCTCCAGATAACATCACACACGCAAATGCAGGTTCATATGACATATGAGGCGAGGCGCCTCTAGAGCGATATACGTACAGAAGGGGTTTTATGGCAATCGAGCAGGGGAAGAGCATTCATCTTGGGTTATTACTCCACAATCACCAGCCGGTTGGCAATTTTCCGTGGGTCTTTCAGCAGGTCTATGAAGAATCGTATCTGCCGCTGGTCGAGGCGCTGGAACGCCACGCAGGCATACGTCTGGCCTTGCACTACACCGGTTCGTTGCTCGACTGGCTGGGTGAGGCGCACCCAGAGTTTGTGCAGCGTGTCGCGGCTCTGGTGAAGCGCGGCCAGGTGGAGATGGTCGGCGGCGGCTACTACGAGCCGATTCTCCCCTCGATCCCCGATGCTGACAAAATTGGGCAGGTCCGCAAGCTTAGCCAGAGTATACGAGACGATTTTAAGGCACAGGTCAGCGGAATGTGGCTGGCCGAGCGCGTCTGGGAGCCGGGACTACCGCGTCTGTTGCGCGCGGCTGGCATCGAATGGACGATCCTCGACGATGTGCATTTCAAGAATGTGGGCCTGGAGGATAGCGACCTCTATGGCTACTACGCCACCGAGGATCAGAGCCCCATCCTCAAGGTCTTCGCGACCAGCCAGGCCATGCGCTACACGGTTCCCTGGCGACCTGTGCAGGAGACCATCGATCTGCTGCGCTCCCTGGCCACCAGTTCCGGCGAGCGGCTTGTGGCGATGGGCGACGATGGGGAGAAGTTCGGGAGCTGGCCGGGCACGCGCGAGTACTGCTGGGGCCACGATGGACGCTCCGGCTGGATCGAAGCCTTTTTTACTGCTCTGGAAGAGAACCGAGCCTGGCTGCACACCACCCTGCTCGGTGAATACGCGCGCGCACATTCAGCACTTGGGCGTATCTATATCCCTACCTCGTCGTATATCGAGATGACCGAGTGGGCGCTTCCCCCGCGCAAATCCTATATCTTCGGTCAAATGCTCCACCAGCTACAAGACGAGTATGAGCAAGAACTGCTGCAATTTATGCGTGGTGGCTTCTGGCGTAATTTCCTGGTGCGCTATCCCGAAGTGAACAACCAGCATAAAAAAATGCTGCGCGTGCATGATGCTGTCTACGCGGCAGGTGGATGCGAAGAGCATGGACTGAGCCATCTGTGGAAGGCGCAGGCCAACGATACCTACTGGCACGGCCTCTTTGGTGGCGTCTATATGGGCCATGTGCGCTCCGCCATCTACCATCATCTGATTAAGGCCGAGAATGCCGCGCACAGAGCCACCCACGGGGCAGACCACTGGCAGAGCTACGAGTTTACCGACCTGGACCGCGATAGCCGCGACGAGCTGCTGATCGAGGGGGATCAGCAGAACTTGTATCTCGATCCCCAGCGCGGTGGGACGCTGTTCGAGTGGGATATGCGTCGCAGCGCGCACAATCTGCTCTGTGTGATGACCAGACGCGAAGAGGGCTATCACCGCACCTTGCGCGAACACGAGCGGGAACGGCGCAGACGAGAGCAGTCCCAACACAACGCGGACCAGGCAGCGGCAGGCGAACTGGAGAACCCACATACGACCGTGCGTACCAAAGAGCCAGACCTGGACCGCTTTCTGGTCATCGATACGCACCGGCGCGCCAGCCTGGTCGATCATTTCTGCGCGCCTAGCACACGCCTGGAATACTTTGCCGCGGGTACCTACGCAGAACTGGGCGATTTTGTCGAGCAACCCTACGAGGCCGAGGCGCGGCAGGATGGCCTGGGCATCACAGCCACGCTGGAGCGCGAGGGGCACGTGCGTAGACATGGCGCGCTGCCACCTCAGGCGGTGCTCGTGACGAAAACGCTCTTCGTGCCCAATGGACGCGAAGAGCTGCTGGTGCGTTATAGTATCCAGAATAAAAGCCAGGCCCGTCTACAAACGAGTTTTGCCTGCGAATGGAACGTCCATCTGCTCGGCGGCGGCGGGAACGAGCAGGCGTATTATCGCGTGCCGGGCCACTCGCTAGAGAACGAGCACTTTGACAGCACCGGCGAGGTCGAGCACGTGGAGACGCTGCACATCGGTAACACATGGATAGAGCAGGATGTTGAATTTACGCTCAGCCAGCCCGCCACGCTCTGGCGCTACTCCATCGAAACCGTCACCGGCTCTGAGGCGGGCTTTGAGCGCAACCACCAGGGCAGTTGCCTCACATTGCTCTGGCCCCTCCTGCTGGAACCGGGCCAGTGCTGGCAAATTGAAATCGCCTGCACAGGGTCGGCGGCGGGATCATTGCAGAACACGCCGTCGTAGACCTCATCAAGAGCTAATTTCAGGTTGAGTTGTTCCAGGTAAATGGTTTGTCCAGTGGTGAAAACTTCCGGTGCCCCCAGCCCACTGCTCATCCCAACCAACTTCGCGAGGACCAACACGATCAGCAATCCAGCCAGATACCAGCGCACGCACTAATGCGCACCAATCAGCATCCAGTTATCTCTCTCCGATCCGCGTACCATCAAAGGGGAATGAGCCCATGCCGCTGATCTTAGCTGTGCCTGCTATGAAATCGCTATCCATTGTCCCATCCCATAAGATGGTGACTGGATACGGTTTCGTCATGGCTGTGGTGAACGTCACCTGGCGTTCATGTATCTTTCCCTCAGAAATGGGCGAGGTGATCCCTGCTACCTCATTGGCGACCGAACCGGACAACTCCCCTCCCTCTCCCATCACAATCACGAGCTGGAGTTCCTGTGTTGCGGCAGGGTGATAAAATTTCAGGTGCCAGGTCCCGTCTGGTTTCACCTCTGAGAGTACTCCGTCCGTGGAGGTGCTGATCGGTCGTTGGCGCACGGGTGCCTCATAAGACATTCCCTGGCCGAGCCGAGGGCGCCCAGGCTCAATCGGCACGCCAAGCGAATTCAGGAGCCCGGCGTTCATCCGGTAGAAGCCAATCAGCATCACCAATTCAATGATCTCGCCCTCGTCATACACTGCTGAAAGTCGCCGCCACGTCTCCTCCGAGGCGCAGTCATCTGCAAACAGGTCATCGACTAAGGACAGTGCAGCAACCTCAGCGTCGGACCAGGAACCTTCTCCTTTCGCAAAGGATGCAATCTCGGCGGAGGTCAGGCCAACACTGAGGGCTGCGGGAACGTGGTTGCCCCACTCGTACTCACTCCCGGCGTGAAGTGCGATGCGCAAGATCACCAGTTCGCGTGTTCGCATGGGCACTCGCCCTTTGGATGTGACATATTCTCCAAACTCTAGCCAGGGCGCCAGCAAGTCTGCACGGTGCGCTACCATTCGCAGTACGTTCGACGCTCCGCTAACAGTAGCAGCGCGCTGATCTTGCGACAGCGCGGACACGTTCAGCAGTGGAATGCGAGGCTCCGCTGGCCGCGTAATCATCCTCTGTTGGGGATCTCCATCAGTTTTCGTCCCGTCGTCTGCTTTATTCTTCATTTCATCTTCCATTGAGATGTTCCTTTCTTCGTAACATGACCATTTCGGTCTTTTTTTTTCTCCAGATCAATCCTCGATTAATAAACGGCCCATCTATTTATTAATTATAGCCGAAAATCAGCATATGTCAAGGGGTTCCAACTGACATCTCCTGTGGCTTCCTCTTTCTTTGTCTTATTGAGCCTGGGTAAAGCGCGTCACCCAGGCTTTCACCACGTCAGCATCAAGCCGGGAAAAGGAATGTGTGGGTGCGCCGATTACTCGCTCGATGGCATCCATATAGGCGGTATGGGTTGCAATGATCTCAGCGGTCCAACTCGGATTGTCGCGCTCCTGCTCTAAGGTAAAAAAGTATCTGGCGTGAGTATTGTCCATGCCCTGTAACAGCGACATGATGACTTCGCCAGCTTTGTCTGAAGAAGCAGTGGTGAAGCTCCCCTCCTCAATGCCTTGTCGGACAATCTCGGTCAAGAGCGGCGCGCGTTGCGCAAAAACCGCCTGATCTACTTTCTGGCGAACGACAGCATTGTCGTCGGTGTACCAGACACGCCCCAGCTGAACCACCTCCGCCTTGTGGGCCATTCTCAAGCGGTCCAGGGTATCGAAAAAACCCTGAAGTTTTTCGATGGCGGAAAGGCTCGGATCATGAATGATGGCCAGAAGTGGCTTTTCTGTCTCTTGTTCGATCTGCTCGGCGAAGGCTTCCAGCAAGGCCCCGCGCGAGTCGAAGTAGTGATGAAATGCCCCACTAGACATCTGCACTTCGTCCAGAATATCCTGGATCGACATTTGCTCATATCCTTTGGTCAATATCAGCTTTTGGGTGGCGTGCAAAATTTCTCTGCGTTTGGCAGCAACTGCTTCTGGGTTGACAGTGCGAGCCATGGGGTCCTCCTTAATTAATAGATAGATTATCTGTTTATTATAGCCACGCATTTTCTTTTGTCAAGAGGTCTGCTCCTCTATCTTTTTTGGCTGAGCCTATGGTATACTTCCCATTAGCACCTATCGATTGCCAGCCCTTGTATGGCCATCTGGCGGCGATATGAATGTGAAGAGGCCCCTTTGACTCCCATCTATCGGACATGTGCCGGATAGATGCACTGAGGGCATTAAGCGAAGCTCAAAAAAATGTGTTGGTGACAGGCAACCTGGTGTGTCCGCGTGGCACATGGATGCACGCGTCCGGCCTGTGACCAGAGCGAAAAGGAGTGACCCGTAATGGCTCGTGTCCAATTTCAAAACGTCTACAAACGCTTCAACAAAGTCGAGGTCGTCCACGACATCAACCTCGACATTGAGGACCAGGAATTCCTGGTCCTGGTTGGCCCCTCCGGCTGTGGCAAAAGTACCTGCCTCCGCATGATCGCCGGCCTGGAAGAGGTCAGCGAGGGTGACATCTGGATCGGAGACCGCATCGTCAATGGCATCGATCCCAAAGACCGCAATATCGCGATGGTCTTCCAGAACTACGCCCTGTATCCCCATATGACCGTCTACGACAACATCGCCTTTGGCCTGAAACTACGCCATATGCCCAAAGCGCAGATTCAGAAGCGCGTGTATGAGTCCGCGGAAATCCTCGGCCTGCAAGATTATCTCAAACGCAAACCGAAAGAGCTGTCCGGTGGCCAGCGCCAGCGTGTCGCCCTGGGTCGCGCCATCGCCCGCGAGAACGCCGAGGTCTTCCTGATGGACGAGCCGCTCTCCAACCTGGACGCCAAATTGCGCGTGCAGATGCGCGCCGAGATCATTAAAATCCATCAGCGCGTGCAGACCACGTTTGTTTACGTTACGCACGACCAGACCGAGGCGATGACGATGGGTAGCCGCATCGCGGTGCTCAACGGTGGCGTGGTGCAGCAGCTCGGCACGCCGCAGGAGCTTTACGATCATCCCGCCAACCTCTTCACCGCCGGCTTCATCGGTTCACCTTCAATGAACTTCTTCCCAGGCGCGCAGGTTGTGAGAGATGGCGATTCGACCAGAATTGAACTGGAAGGCGTTGGCAGCATCAACGTAGCCGAACAATACGTCGTGCAGGCCAGAGAAGCCGCCGGGCGCAACCTGACCTTTGGCATCCGTCCTGAACACCTGGAGGACCGCGAACTGGTCGCTTCCGAACAGGCGAATGACTCGCACATCAACGCCGCTGTCGATGTGATTGAGAACCTGGGCAACGAGCTACTGGTCTACCTGACCAGCGGTGGCAAAAGCATCCAGGCCCGCCTCAATCCGCGCTCGCGGGTGAGCGTTGGCAACCGTGTAGGTTTGCAGGTCGACACCAGCCACATCCACCTCTTCGATGCAGATACAGAACAAGCCATTTTCTAAGAGCAGAAAAGAGCAAAAAAGCAGCGGAGCCGACTCACAAGGTCGGCTCCGCTGCTTTTTACTCTTCTTCTCTCTGAGAAAACTTGCAGGTCTGGGTATATCTGGGATAGCATGAGAATACAGAGACATTCTTCTATTTTGAAAGGATACGCTTCATGAGGCGCGTGCCGGCACTGCAACATGTCTGGGACGACCCGCCAGGCTACCTGGAAACAATTTTGCGCTATCCCGCCTTTGCTCAAGAAATCCGTGAGACGCTAAACACGTCAGATGCACCAGAGCGCCTGGAACGCGTATGGAGCGCGAAGGGAGCCACATATCGTGAACATACGCGCATACTGTTTGAGAATTTTTTGCGCATCGCAAGGCTGATCGAATAACTTCAGGCGTAACTCATTTCACGATAAGCACGGGGCACTCTGCCTTCTCGACGAGCGCGTGGCTGACACTGCCCAGAATCGCGCCGCGCAACGCGCTCACTCCTCGCGTGCCCACCACAATCATATCAGCGTGCGACTCTTGCGCGGCGTGCAGAATCCCCTCGGCCACGCGTTGAGCTGTCACAACCTGGCCTACCACATGGATATCTGGCGCTGGCAAAAGGCGACGTAACTCTTCTACCGCCCTCTCCACAATTCTCCGACCCTGAACGAGTTCGGTCTCCTCCCGCTCTTCATTGGCAACCACATTTGACTCCAGGGGTATTTCAGGGACCATTCCAGGCGCGGACGACACGATGGGAGAAACGATGGGTACGGGCAAGTGGATGTACACCACCGTTATCTCTGCCTGTTGATGCTGATCGATGACCTGAGCGCTAAAATGTACAGCGCGCTCAGCATTTTCAGAGCCGTCAGTGGGAACTAAAAGATGCTGGATCATAGACGAATACTTCCTCTCTTCAATGAATCATTGTTCATATGGCTACTCACATCTATTACACGCTCGATGCGCGTCGTACGGTTCACCCTGAGCAATGGACAGGCAGGCGAACATTGGACAACAGCGGGCCAGGGAGAAGCACTCTGGCATATCTGGCACGTGCCACTTTGTTTTTTCCCACGTTTCTGTTATACTTGCAAGCATATATAATGTGGTTGTATACCACCCATTCCGAATGTTAAACAGTCTAAAAATGTGAGAAGCACGTGTTACAAGCAGAAAATCAACTAGCTAAGCCAGACAATCGTAAGGAGTACTCGACATCGATGTCGGAAGAAAACAAGAATCAGCGCGTGGCTCCTCCGGGAAGCCTTGTACGCCGCCCATCGCAAGTTGCCGCCCGCTCGCGATGGTCCGTGCCACGAAAAACACCCTTTCAGCTTCAACTCCCCTTTCAGATTGTCGGTTGCAGCATTCCCTGTGAACGCCATCCCCAGCGCAACGAAGACAGCTACCTGCTCGAACCCACCAGTGGCATGATGGCGGTGTTTGACGGCGTGGGGGGAAGCGCCGCAGGCGAAATTGCCTCGCAAACCGCCGCACAAGCGGTGCGCCAACATTGGAAACAGAACTGGCATCAACTCAATAAGGGCCGCAAGACACGCCAGATTCTGGAAAGCTGTGACAAAATCGACTTTTGTACCGTGCTGGAACAGTTGCTTGAGTTTGCCGATGAACAGGTACGCACCGAAGGTGCGCAACTGGCTGGCACCACGGACCTTGCTACGACGGTTACTATTGCCGCGCTCTGCCGCCAGAACCACGAGATGCACATGTTCTATGCCCACGTCGGTGATAGCCGCGCCTACCTCTTACCCGAAGAAGGACCATTGCGCCGCCTGACCACGGATGATGGTCTGCTGGGTCGCCTGGTAGAGAACCAGATGATGAATGAAGAGGATTCCCGGCGCATCGACCAGGCCATGTATGTCAGCGAACTCACCGACCTGGAACTGAGCTACTTCCGGCATCGTGGCGGCATCACCCAGGCTCTAGGCGGTCCCCTGCGCCCAACCATCCATATCAACTCGACGCCACTAGGTCTGGGAGACCGCGTGCTCCTGTGTACCGACGGCATTCACGACAACCTGACCGACGTAGAGATCGAGAAAATCCTGCGCCACACACCACGCAACCTGGCAGCCCGCAATCTTGTCGAGCACTCTCTCATACGCTCGCGCCAGGAACGCTACACAACCATCCGCGCCAAGCCCGACGATATGAGCGCCATTGTCATGACCAGGATTCATTAGGAAACTGGCCTGCCCGGCAGCGAAAAACACGCACGCCACCGCGCTACTGGGCAGGCCAAAAGTACCAGCTACAGGCACTATTCCACACATATAGATATTTCATATGTTACACTACCACAGGTGCTTTTTCTTGGAAACACAACCGGATTATACGTTTGCTCGCGCCTCAATACACCTGGCTGAGCGACGTTGCTTATTTTTTTGAGGAGGCCTTGTACGGTGAACAGAAAACGCTGGCAGTTGCTCTTTGCGTGCATCCTAATCCCGCTGGTTGCCGCGTGTGTGCAGGCCAGCCAGCAGCCAACCGTCCGTCTCCTGTACACCACACCAACAGCCGCTCTGGTGATTGCCCAGCAGGTCGCCAGTCCAACGCCAACTCTCACGCCTACCCCTACACCTGGCTATCATGGAGCGCCGCCGACCAATCTGCCGCCCTCCGGAACTGGTCCAGCTCCCTATGGACCGGCCCCCGCGCTCACGTCTCTGGAAACCCAGCTCACCCAGCAGCTTTTCAACCAGATTAACCAGGATCGCGCCGCGCGTGGTCTCCCACCCTACGCCTGGAACGCCACACTAGAGGGAGGCGCGCGCCTGCATAGCTGGAACATGTATCACTGCGGCTTTAGCCACACCTGCCCCGACGGCGTCAGCCAGTTCACGCGCATCGCGAACGAGGGCTTTGCTGGCCTGGCCCTGGGCGAAAATATTGGCCTGGCCGGACCCTCTACTCCCCCCTGGACGCACGTCTACCAGGTGGAAGAGAGTATGATTAACGAGCCACCCAACGGCTTCCACCGCATCACCCTGACCAGCACCACATTGCACCGCGTCGGTGTCGGTATCTACATAGCCCCCAACGGCTGGGTCTGGTTCACCGAGGATTTCGCCGCCTGAGCACAGTTTTAAAGGGCGGCTACCACATGAAAGCAAAAAAACGGATAATCTGCACCAGGAAGGCAATAAAGACTACTATAACAAAACTGATCCACACAAAATGTGTATAGAAATGTCGATTTATCTTCTTATTACCCTTTTTATTTCTTAAAATGTTGAACAAGTTAAATGCCATTAGAAAGATCCAAAAGCTTGGAAAACTGCTGCTGCCGCTAAATATCAAGAACATCACTCCACTAAAGAGAACACCGAGTGTTGTTCCCGCGCAGACCGAGAGAGCTACACGCTTCTTATCACCCGAATTTTTGAGCCAGATCAGACGTTTTCCCACCTCTTTTACCGTAGCCGGGCGTTGCACTACATCTGGCGCCAGCATGGTGTCGAGCAGATTGCGCAGGCGACGCGAGGGCGATTTGGGATTGCGCGGTAATTCGCCCTGGGTCAGATCCAGGGGATCGCGGCCCGTCAGCAGCGTTTGCAGGGTCGCACCCAGGCTGTAGATATCGGCGCGTTTGTCGGTCTGGGCACGTCCATACTGTTCCGGGGGTGCGTAGCCAGGTGTGCCAAGCGGGGTGGTATCTCTTTTCTGGCCAGGTGTAAAGAAGCGCGCAATCCCAAAATCGATCAGATAAAGCTGGCCATCGGGCGTGAGCATAATATTCGCCGGCTTGACATCGCGAAAAATGACCTGCTGATTGGCCTTATGCAATCTCTCCAGCAGATTCACCAGTTTCTCCCCGATCTCCAGCACCTCACCTTCAGGCAGATACCCGCCGCGAGCATGTTGCATATACTCTTCTAGCGTCTGCCCCGGAATGTACTCCATAATGAGATACCAGTTCTCAGTATCGGTAAAGCTCTCATACAGCCTGGGCACACCCTCAACAGCCTGCAAAAATGAGAGCAGCTTGATTTCGCGATTACATGTCTCGGTAGCATCGATCACCTGGCGCGCTGTGAGTGTACTCAGATGGATACGCTTGATCGCCACCCGTCGGCGCTGCTCCCGTAGATCCTCGGCCAGATAGACCACGGAGAAGCCGCCGCGCCCGATCTCCTGGCGAAACTGGTAACGCCCGAACAACAACGTACCCGGCAAAAGATTCATTGGTAGCCCGGAGTGAGCTGGCGTCACCGGCGCGCCAGCCACGACCTCGCGCACAGCCGGAGGCGCAACTCTAACCGGCGCGGCCTGTGGCACGGTCGGCAAAGTCCAGGGCGCGTGGGTAAGCGGCTGCTGGCAGGCCACACAACAGGTGGCAGATAGCTCGTTGGCTGCTCCACATTCGTCGCAAAACAGAATCATCGATGAATGTTGCATGCGGTATCCTATATCGTCATGTTTCTACGTTAGTCGTATTATACAAAAGTTCTGGTCGGACATGCTAGAGAGATGTCCGTTCGCTATAAAAAGCGTTCAGCAGAATAGCTCTCCATGATAAGATAAACGCGGCGGATCTGTGCTTCTCAAAAAATCTGAGGAACCGTCATTTTTCGCGCATCATGAAAGCACATTTAGGAGTTACAGCTAATTAGCCCTGCCGCTATTCAGCCTAATCCAACCTACGAGGGAAGCTGGATCACGCGCGCATCACCCCACCTACCCTCCCAATCCCACCTTTGCTCCTCTTGCGCATTATCGTCTATTTCACACTTTATGCAGCGCAGTTGCACGCTATACCCCTGAGCATCACGCACGCTCAGCTTCACACGCAACAGATGTTTTCCCCAGCCAATCGGGCCAGCCGCGTAGGTTGCACCGACTTTGCGTAACGCTTGTGGGAGCATAGGCATGACCTCAATGCTCCCCAACTCGCGCGCGCGCAGGCCCAGTAGATGGCGCATGAGCAGGTGAACACTCAAGGCGCCCCAGCCATAGCCCTCGATGCCAGCATTGGCGTAGTCAGTCTCGCCCCACTTGCCGCGTGTGATGGTCTGGCGGTACTCGCGTGTGACACCAGGCAGGCCGCCGTGCTCGTCAAGTTCGCGACTGTCCGTGCTGCGATAGGAAGCATCGATAAAGCGATAGGCTAGTTCAGCGGCCTCCTGAGCCATGCCAGCGGCGCCAGTCGCTCCAATCAGCGTCATCACCACCGGTGGCCAGCTCAGCGGCGCCCACTGGCTACTATGGCGCGGCGGCTCGGCGAGGACCGGGCGCAACCGCTCAATATGCTCTCGTTCAGCCACATCGCAGAAGACGGGAGCCAGGTGCATGGCGTCGCGCTCGCTGGACCAGACACCAGCCACCGCATCGTAATCGCGAAACCAGCCATCGCGCCACATCAGCCGTGTCTTCACGGTAAATTCTTCGGCGATTTCGCGCCAAAACGGTATCTCGGCTCGATAGGGGTTCTTCAAAATCTCATCGGTATGCGTTGGCTCTAACACTTCGGCCCAGGAAGCTAGAATCGCTGCACCCTGAGCCATGCTGGCTTGCAAATCTACCGGGCGCACATGCTGGATAATCGTGCCGCCGGTCTGCTGGGGTCCGAAACGACTGGAAACATCCTGCCCACTTTCCCACGAGCAGGCATAAGTCAGCCAGCCTTCATTATCCCGGCGATTGGTAAGCCACCAACGCAGATAAGCTGCCGCCCCTGGATAGAGCCGCCTGAGCCACGCCAGATCGCCCGTTCGGTGAAATATTTCATTGCAACACCATAGGGGATAGCCCCATTCGGGCGCAGTTCCGCAGATCTGCCCATCATCGGCCACCATGTTGTAGCTGCCATCCTCACGCATGCAGGGCAGGTTAGCACGCGGCGCCGACTCAAAATGCGTCAGGATGACCTCTGCCGCCAGTTCAGGATCGGCATAGCTCAGAAAGAGCACGTCCATCGCAGCCTCGGCCAGAACCGTGCGGGGAGCTTGCAATTGCATGCCATCCCAAACAGTCGAGATAACCCCAAGCGGCGGACGCATGGTCATCCGCAACGTCTCCAGATCATAGACCAGGCCACGCCGCCAACTCGCGGGCCAGTCGCCACCCAACTGCGGGGCAGTACGCCAGAACTGCTCGTCGTCCTGTAGATGCGCGGCGTGGACACGCGCAATCTGTTCCAAACCATCGATCCAGTAGCATTGCGCCTGGTCCTGTGAAACGCTCCGCACCAGAAGAGCATTGAGCACCACAGGCTCAGTTGTGTGTGCACCAACGGTCAGCGTGCAGGGCAGAACGAAGGCGCGCTGTTGCCAGCCGGTCTCTGGTTGACACTGCGTGATATTGGGGATAGGCACACGCGCCCCACGCGCCCAGGCCAAAACCTGCTCCAACGTTTCACATACGCCTGTTTCGCCCCATCTGAGCGGCGTGCCAGCAGCAGCGCGCGCGCCGTGCAAAAAGACATCGCCCTCGCTGGCTAGGCCCAGCATGGCGTACCCCTGCTCGCGGTCACTCAACGTGTACCAACCATGTTCCCAGAGACGGCTGGTGTTGGGATTGTGCGTGTGCAGGTGCGTGAGATAGCAGGTCAATTCCAGCGCATAATCCAGTTTGCTAGCCAGCTCAATCCGGCAGCCCAGCACATGCTCCTGCACCAGAAAATAGCAGACGTTCAAGGTGAGATCGTATTGCGCAATATGGCAGGTGTAGCCGAAACGATTCTTTGTATGAATAGCGCTGGTAATGCTGCATTTGTGGAGGCGAAAATCGTCGGGCGTAACCAGGACCAGGTCGTTGATTTTGAGGCCAATAGTCAGATGCGCCGTATATTGGAACTGGTTGTTGACGTAACTGCCCAGGTTAGGCACATGCCAGCCCATACCCAATGGCGCTATGGAACGCAGCACGCCGCTGGGGTTGAGCTTCCAGGCATGGTAGGGGTTATCCAGATAGCCATGCGGCGTGAAATCATCGCGAGGAATCATTGCACCTAACCTTTCTATGTCTGTGAGAATAGTATCAGCTGCTTCTGCACCATTGTACCGGGTTGAAAGGCTGCGAATCAAGAGTACCAGGATCGTTGAGGGAAAAAGACATGCCAGAGCTATCCTTCCTGCCCCATACGATACTTCACCTCATAATTAACAATAAAATCAAATTCTTCATCTGTAAAACCGTAATGTTCGGCCAGAACACAATCAACCTCGTTGAGCAGCGTTTTGGCTCTAGCAGGATGATATACCTCGTACTCGATCAGCCCGCTAGGATAGCGTCTTGTACACAGCGTAGCCGTAGCTTGCAAGCGTTCCGCAAGCGCCCGCCCCAGGTGCGTTAAGCGTTCTGCTAGCTCTGGCTGAAGCTGCCCCAATGGGAAATGGCGAAGTTCTGTGCGCCCCAGATCCCGGCAATTGCTGATAGTGATATAGAAGAAGTAGAAAGTGCTGCTACTTAAAATAGCCGTGAGAGCCAGGGCTGTGCCCTGCGAATTGACCGGAATGCGAAAGTAGTGGTGAGAACGCTGGCTTTGGTGCCCGATGTTTGGCTCGAAGGGCAGGGCGCGTACCCAGTAGGTTGGCCCGTTGTGAACCCAGACCGCCGCGTGCTTCGACTGAGCGTCGAGCAGTGGAAAACCGCGTCGCTGAAACAAACGCGCACAAATTGCCTCCGCTCGTACTGTACCAGTTTTCAGCGGCATGCCCGTAGATGACCAGCGTGAGGTGGGCGTATAGATAAGGGTGTCGAAAAGATGCGCGCGCTCCTGTTCATACCAGTGCTGATAGGCCGAGGTAAAGAGCGCCGACTGAGGTATATTGTGCAGCAACAGAATGGCAAGGCGCTGCTCCACGCCCGCAAAGAGCCGCGCAGGCCGATTCGAATACGAGCTAACCCAGATCCGACGTGAGACGACAAGATTCATCAGTGGTTGATAGTTCACGCTGGCAATGGCGCTGACCGGCACGATCATTCCGTAGCGGCCACCAGCTCGCAGAAGGGTCAGCGCGCGTTCCAGTGTATAGGCGTAGAGATTACCGCAGGCCTGGGTCTCGTAACCCTGGATCTGGTAACGCTCTTTAACCTTGCTGTAAGCAACATACGGTGGGTTCCCGATAATCACATCGAAACCACCACGCTGCATGATCTCAGGAAACTCGGCGTACCAGTGAAATACGCCCTCATCTTCACCAGACCATTCCTCACCAGTCACGCAACCCACCAGGGCATTGCCCATGCGAATATGACACGTCAGCGCGCCTGTCATCTCATCGGCAATCTCTACATCACGGGCTGCAAGCAACTCCAGAGCAAGCTGCCGCCTACAACCAGCTATCGCCTCTGGCATAATATCGACGCCATAAAGATTGTGCGCGATGATGGTCTGGCCGATCCAATGCCGCTGGTCGGGATGCTGCTCCACCTCGCGCAGAATACCATGAAAACGCTCAAACATAGCCGAGTCGCAGAGGTGTGCGTCTGACGTTCTATCCTGCCCGGCGCGGTCCGTCAACATCCGCTGCATCCGTGCTAGACATGCCTCGTAGAGCGACTCCAGGATATGCATAGCGGCTATAAGAAATGCTCCGGTGCCGCAGGTGGGGTCGAGGATGGTCACGCTCGTCAGGCTCTCGTACCAGGCCAGCAGCACTTCAGCTTCCTCGCAATGTGTGAGCGTATCCTGGGTGAAGCGGCAAATATCGAGGTTGTAGGTAACCAGGTCGTCGATAGCGCAAATCTCGCCCAAACTCACACGCGCCTTGATCTCTGCGTAGCGCTGGCGCCTGTCCACAACCTCGCGCCACGTCTCCAGAGGCAGCGCGTACTCCTCCGACGCGGGCTGGTTCCACCCAACCCGTTGCGCGACATCTCCTATCCCGGCGTCGATAGGTGGCGGCAGTGACAATGTGCATCCTTTGCACAGGGCCGCGTAGAGATAACGATCTGGCTGCTCTCGTAAAAGCGCCCAGACTGGAGCAGTGGGAGCAAAGACGGCAGGGCATTTCTGTGCTACCGTATTGAAGAGAAAAGGGATAAGCGTATTCTTGCTGATATACGCGCTAATATCTTCGCTTGTATAGTAAGCCCCCATGCATTTCTGATTTGAGATCATCGGAAAAATACCCCCTCCCTACCTTTATAAACGTAGAGATGAGAACAGAAAATACTATATAGTCCACTTTTTTGAGCATATCTCTCTGGAGTGCCTCATGTTGCTCCTGTTTGGAAACGCACACATACCCGATTTTCATAAGATCCTCTATGTGTCTCAAGTTTCTCGGCAACGACCTCCCCTTTTGAGATTCTGATTATAAGATGAGTTTTGAGATTCATCAAGCAGAAGGTTCGTGTTCGCAGGGATACTACTCTGGCTCTTCTAGAAACCAGAGCAGTATGTCGCAGAAAACGTCCGATTTCGAGACGAGCTTACCCTTTGTGAGAGAGCCATCCAGATCCTCTGCTCCCAGCATAACCGACCTGACAGACCCGAAAAAGAAGAGCATGAAGAACCTGCGCACGCGCAGAGAGACTTGTCAACACAAATCGGAGGTAGAAATATGAACACGCTCTTTGAGGGAAGAGGGTCGGGATCTCCATATATAGAAGCGGTCTGGCGCGGTCGGGCTGGCAGTGATTATGCTCCTATTTGTCCGGCCTCCAGCCATTGGCATCTGCTCTTTCTCAGACAGAATGGAAGAGTCAAAGTCTTCGTGCAGGGGCCATTGACCAGAGCGACTCCTGTCACTCAGGCCGAGGGAACTGAGTGGTTTGGCATCACGTTTCCACTTGGCACCTTTCTGTCCTCTGTGCCCGCGAGATCTCTCCTGGATGAACAGGCCACTTTGTCTCTCGCCGCAAAAACGTCCTTCGAGCTTGCCGGCTCAAGCTTCCAATTTCCTGACTATGAAAATGTCGAGACGTTTGTCGAAAGGCTGGTACGCGAGGATTTGCTGGTTTCTGACGAGACCGTGAAGGCGGTCTTAGCTGGCCAGCCACCGGCGATGTCATTGCGCACGGTGAGGCGTCGTTTCTTATTCGCAACCGGGCTCACGTACAAAGTGATCTCGCAAATCGAACGCGCGCAGCAGGCTCAGACTCTCCTGGAGCGGGGCGTTTCGCTGCTTGAGGCAGCGTATCAGGCTGGCTATGCCGATCAGTCGCATATGACCAGAGCGTTCAAGCATTTCATTGGATACACACCTGCTCAAATTGCTTATAGAGGGATATGACTCGTATCTGATTACTGTGTGCAAGCCCTCCACCAAATGGCCTGCCCACTCATCTGTCTGTTGCAGCAAACGAACGGTTTTGAGACAGCCCTATTCTTGCATCAAGGCCTCAAATTCAGCGCGACCAAGCTGTTCGCGGTCCATCAGCGTCTCGGCCAGGCGTTGGAGCTGGTCGATGTGTTCACGCAGAATGCGCTGTGCCATCTCGTGACCCTCGTCCAGGATCTTCTTCACCTCGCGGTCCACTGTCGAGGCCATGTCAGGGCTGCTCGCGTTATGCGCGGCTGGCGCGGCCATCGCAAAGGCATAGCGACGCGCCGGGTTGAACTCGCCATTGGGAACCAGGCGACCCCTGGCGTCGAGTGCAAGGGTTTGCGAGCGCTGCGAGAAAGCCGTGGGATCGAGGGCGCGCATATTCAAGCCCGCGCCGCTCTCATCATAACCAGCAAAGACCACACCAACGGTATCGCTCATGCCCCAGTGCGTGACCATGCGGCGCGCCATACCGGTCACGACCTGGAAATCGTTCTCGGCGCCTGTCGTCACACGCTCGCGACCCAGCATCAGTTCTTCGGCCACGCGGCCGCCGAGACCTACCGCAATCTTCGCCATCAACATCTCGCGACTATAATTGTAGCGATCCTCCTCGGCAATAAACTGCGTCACACCCAGGCTCTGCCCACGCGGCAGGATGGTCACGCGATTGACGGTATCTGCTTCTTTGAGATAGTGCGCGACCAGCGCGTGTCCGCCTTCGTGATAGGCAATGATGCGACGGTCCCTCTCGCTCATCACCAGTGGACGCAGCGCACCCAGTTGAACGCGGGCCAGAGCATCCTCGAAGCAGGCGTTATCGACCTGCTCAAGGTCTTTACGCGCAGCACAGAGCGCGGCCTCGTTGACCAGGTTGGCCAGGTCAGCGCCACTCATTCCGGTGGTCATACGCGCCAGGCGTTCCAGGGAAACCTCTTCGTGCAACGGCGTCTTCGCGCTATGAATCTTCAGAATTGCCTGACGGCCCACGCGATCAGGCAACGAAACGGTGATATTGCGGTCAAAACGGCCCGGACGCAGCAGGGCTTTGTCAAGGATATCCGCGCGGTTGGTCGCGGCCATAACCACGATAGCATGGCTCGCGTTAAAGCCGTCCATTTCAACCAGCAGTTGATTGAGGGTCTGATCGCGCTCCTCACCACCCATCGCCTTCATGGAGCGCTTTTTGCCGACAGCGTCGATTTCATCGATAAAGATGACCGCCGGAGCCACCTGGCGCGCCTGGTTAAACAGATCGCGCACGCGGCTCGCGCCCACACCCACAAACATCTCCACAAACTCAGAGGCACTGATGCTAAAGAACGGCACCCCAGCCTCACCCGCCACCGCGCGCGCCAACAACGTTTTACCAGTTCCCGGCGGACCCACCAGCAGCGCGCCACGCGGGATATGCGCCCCCAGGCGATCAAACTTCTCAGGTGCGCGCAGAAACTGCACAATCTCCTCAAGCTCAACGCGCACCTCATCGATACCCGCGACATCTGCGAAGGTCGTTGGCGGGGCCAGATTGACCGGCGGCACTTGCTTAGCTACCGGAGATGTCGCTGAACCCGTCGGCTTAAACGCGTTACGCAGAGCCTTATGGGGCGTCAGTTTATTCTGAGCAGCATCAGGCTGTGAACCGACAACCGGCCCAGCGCCATCAGCACGCCGCACACGTCGCTTTGTAAAATGAGCCATCTGATCTTGCATATTTTGCGGCAAACGCATGCGCTTGCGCTGCGTCAGGACCATACCCACCAGAACGAGCAAGAAGAGCAGGGGCGCGAACTTCAAGAGCAGACCCACCCAGCTCGGCGTCGTCGCAGGCGCTCGCGTATCAACTGGAATATGTTTGCTGGTCAACAGCGGCATCAAGACGCTCGACCCACCAGCCGGGAGCACAGTATAGCCCTGCCGATCTGCGCCAATTGCTGGCACTGACGTATCCCAATTGGGATCGAACGAGCCAGCATCTTGCATCCAGGCCGCTATCTCCGCTTTACGTTGCGTGGCTGTCTCATGGGAAACTGATGTTCCGTCCAGAGGGCGCTGGAGCAGCGCGCTCATACCATTGCCCTGAATAGAAACGGCCAGCACGTTATTGGTGTCTAACTGCTGCAAAAATGCACTATAATTTATGGAAGTCTCGCCGCTGGGAACTGTATTTGTTGACGGGGTCTGGAGCTGGCTGACGATGCCAAACAGGAGCGCAAGGATCGCTACAAGCAGAAACCCGACGAACAGATTCTTTTTATGTGTGTTTAGGAACGTAATGATGTGTTTTCGATCTTTCATGTTTCCTAAGATAAATTGACGTTTTCGCAACCCGTCATGGCCTGCTGACCGGTCATTCCTACTCTTGCCGTCCATGATGCATACACCTCTTTCAACTTCCACGGCGCGCCAATACTCAGCATCCTGCCCTCACTTCAACGCCGAGGAATTCTACAACTGCCCCACATCTTCCTCTCCCAGCCCGTCGGAGCACCTTCTTTTCGCGCTACTATTGATGCGCAGGAAAAGACCTTGTTGAGATGGATGAAATGAATCCGATCAGAAGGTTCTCGCCCCTGGACGACATAATTAAGTGTACAGATTTTTTAAAGGTAAGCCCAAGTATATTCGAGTATTCGGTACTTTTGTCTCACCAGCCAACCGCAAATCAATCCATATCTATCTGTATCACGCTGTTTCAGTGAGGTTCGCTACACATGAACATTCTTCCCAAAATATCTATAGTTTCTAATTTTACAGGCAACCCAAATAAAGAGAGGCCAGGCAAATCCCACCATGCCGGCCTCTCTTCCCGCGTTCCTCTAACCTCCTGAGAGGACGCCACATCCTTCGATCACAGAAGACAATTTCAACATGATCCACCCGTAGATACAACCCTCAACTCCTATCCCGATAGACCCCACTACATCTCATCCCCCTGCATACGCATCGCCTTCGCCACACTCATATAAGCCCTCACATTCCCTTCCTCTCCCAATTTGCAGACATTCTCATACACAAGACATGATAAAAAGCATCCATGAGAAAGACGTGAGCAAGGCATATTTTTGGGGGGTGAATTTACTCTGTTAATTTTGCTGAACCTGAAAGAATAGGATAGCGTGGTATAATAGGTAGATAGGGATGCTGCATTTCTGAATGGAGGTGAGCGTGGCTATGGAAGTCATGCATAACGAACTCGATGAATTGACAACGGTCACACCCGCGGACTGGATTTCGGGACCAGAGCAAGGTGACTGGACGTATGAGGCCTATGCAGCTCTAACGGATGATGGTAAGTGTTATGAGATTATGCAAGGAGTGCTTGTGATGTCACCTGCGCCCGATCTACCCCATCAGGATGTAGTTGGTGAAATTTTTGCGTATCTACGTGAGCGTGTGAAATTGAAGAGGTTAGGATTGGTGTTTCCATCCCCAGTGGATGTAGTTCTTAGCCCACATAATGTTTTTCAACCTGATGTAGTGGTCTTGCTAAAAGAGCACCTGGCGCAGGCTACAGGGAAACACATTGTTGGGGCACCAGATCTGGTGGTAGAAATCATTTCGCCAGCCAGTAAACTCTACGACCGGGTAAACAAACATATGATATATGAGCAAGCTTGTATCCCTGAGTACTGGCTGGTGAATGTCAAAAAGCGCACAGTAGAACTTTTTTCTCTACAAAACAGCAAATATCATTCCCTCGGCGTGTTTAAAGGCGAACAAACGTTGCCTTCACGCATTGTGCCACAATTAACTGTAACAGTCGCACGCTTTTTTGATTTTGTGGAGTAACGTATAAATTAGGCTAAAGCTCAAACTATCAGCCCGAATAAACGTCGCCAGTTAAAATTGAAGATGAAGTTGATGGCAATAACTGCTATGCAAAGGATAGCCATACTCATCAATTTGGTAACCACCTGACCCATATCGGAAGAGCTGCCAGAGAGCACGGATAGAGAGCCGAGCAGTACAACCAGAGAGACAATGGCCAGGGCCAGGCGCTGCCCAGCCGAAGCACCTCGCTCCCCAGCCGACCAGCCTATTTTTTGCGCCGG
This sequence comes from uncultured Ktedonobacteraceae bacterium, assembly GCA_964250225.1. Taxonomy (GTDB): domain Bacteria; phylum Chloroflexota; class Ktedonobacteria; order Ktedonobacterales; family Ktedonobacteraceae; genus Paraktedonobacter. The sequence goes on from CAXUEY010000008.1 coordinate 45,624, forward strand.
CATTTGTGCTGAATGTTGATCGTAGCCCCCTGTATTCTCACCTAATGTAGGTGTGTACGCAGCCTGATAACCACGCTGTTCCTCGTCAAAATGCATCTGTTGTGACATGGTGTTCCCGGACCTTTCTGATAGCATACGCTTGAAACCACTTTCCTATCATTACGAACGAGAAGACACCAGGTTACACTCGTTCAACCAGCGTATCCCAAAGATTACCGCGTTGCACAGGCTCACCATGCGCCGTACAGACCCAGTCAAAGGTGAAATGCTTGACCTCGTTTAGTGAGCGTTTCAACACGGCTTTGTCCCAGGTTATCAGACCCGGCGCGGGTTGCAATTTACCTTTGCGGCTGGTGACCAGGTCGCCGCTGAACAGGGTTTCGCCAGAGAGAAACGAGACGTGACCGGGTGTATGTCCTGGCGTGGGGATGACCTCAATCCCGCCAATCTTTTGCCCAGGAGTGTACGTCTCATCGATCTGCGGTTTCTCAACCTTGATGATCGCTTGCATTAAGCGTTTAATGCCGGGACGATTGCGCTGACCGAGAATATAAGGCACATCCTCCTGGGGTGCCCACAACTTCGCGCCTGACGCCTGCTGCAAGGCGCGAGCATTCCCAATATGATCGACATCGTGATGGGTCAGGAAAATATGAGCGATGTCCGTGGGCTTCAGTCCGAGCGTCTCCAACTCTGCCAGAATAGCCGCCGAACGTCCTGGAAAGCCGGTATCAATGAGAATCGGTTCATCGCCCAGCACAAGATACACATAGCTCCCTCTGGTCGATTTCAAAAGATGAACACCCGTAGTGATCTCCATAAGCGCAGTACCTCCTTTTTTCTTTGGAGAGATTGTCAGGTCAGAAAAAGTCCTTTTCCCCATTATATCCCGTTGATCGGTCAAAATAGCTCACCAGTACTTTTAGATTAACTACTCAGCTTTTCTGGCCCCGCGAATAGGCCGATTACCTGTCATCAGCAACGCGAGGAGCAGTACACCAACCCAGGAGATCAATAACGTTGGCACTGGACCCACAGATTGCAATAGAAAGCCAGTGAGAAGCAAGCCCAATGGGCGCGCGAAACCTGGAAAAATGCGGCAGGCGGCGATGACCCGGCCACGCAATACGTCGGGGATCAGTGAGAGGCGATAGCTGAAATACGGCACATCCTCAATTGGATCAGCGAAACCCACCCCAAACTCTACCAGCCCCATGAGCAGCGGTACAGGTATCAGCACATAAAGCGGCCACAGGATGGCAAAGAGCCATCTGCAAAGCAGAATTGCCTGCCCTACGCTCAAATGCTTCTCCCAGAAAGGCGTCAGCAGAGAACTCACAATCGAGCCGATCCCTCCAAAAGCAAAGATCACGCCAATAACGACAGGCGAAGCGCCGCGCTGCTGAGCCAGCACGAGAATAGCTAATATATTGCCAGAGAGGATAAATGCGCCTGGCACTGTAAATAGCATCATAGTGCGCACAAAAGGCTGTTGCCACATCCAGGCAAGGCCCTCGCGGATCTCTGCCAGCAGATGAGGCCGCTCGCTGCTGCGCTCACCCTGAAACGGCGCGCGGATCAACAGAAGCGAGATGATTGAGACTGCATAAGAAATGGCGTCCGCGATAAAAGGGAACATCTGGCTCAAGGTGAAGAGCAGACCGGAGAGCGACGGCCCACACAACGCGGTGGTTCCCTCCATAAACTCCTCCTGGGCTAGAGCCGAGGAGAGCTGTTCACGCGCCACCACTTGCCCCAGACTGGCTGTGTACGCCAGACCAAAGAGCATGGCCAGTATCCCTTCCAGAAAGGCATTGATCCCAAGTTGATAGATGCTCAAGCGACCCAGCACGAAGGCCAGCGGAATACTGGCTACACTCAAAAAACGGCCCAGTTCACAGAACAGCATCACGCGTTTGCGGTCCCAGCGATCCACCAGCACCCCGGCTGGCAGCGAGAAGAGACCAACAGGCAGGGAACGCAGAGCCGCGACAATCCCTGCCTGCGCTGGCGAATGAGTCACAGCCAGCACCAGCAAAGGGAAAGCCAGCTCGGAGACACCACTACCAATCGTCGAGACGGCCTGTCCACTCCAGAGCAACAGATAATCGCGGTTGCGCCAGATAGAAACCTTTTTCGCTCGTTCCACCTGCGCAGTTTTATTGTGCGTCATTGTCATACTCAATCCTTCCATGCAACAGAAAAGGTGCGAACAACGGGCAAACATGCACAATCTCAACTGCGGGATGGAGCGCGAGGCTCTCTTATCAACAAAGCTGCCTATCAGGAGCAGGAGAGCACAGCGTTCTCAATACCAAAGGAATGCAAATAATCTAGAAAAGCCGGGCAAGCCAACAAACAGTGAGATGGTATGTTTCCCGGCTATAAGAAAAACAAGGAGCGTGCGTGAGGGAGAAAATGGCAGCCAGCACCCCATACCTCAGTCTGTATCGTGGCTGAGCAGTATGAACAGTTGCGGCACCATTGTTCTGCCGTACAAACCAAAAGTGCCGGGCTTATACGGCGTTGGCGCGGCCATTGCACATCCGATGGCGATGGATCATCCATTCGGGGGTTTTCAGCCCCGCTGTGAAAGGTGTGAACTTCATGCACGCATGATAGCATGGCGTGTGTTCCGGCGTCAACAAACCACGCGCGCTCTACGCGCAGGCGGATCTCGCGTATGCTATACTATGAACACATGTGAGACATACTTAAACAATTTGTGCCCTGTGGGAAAGAGAAATTCATGCAAAATGAACAGCACCTTAAAATTTATATACTTGCCGCTGAAATTGTCCCCTTTGCGAAGGCCGGCGGGATGGCCGATGTGGTGGGTGCTTTGCCCAAAGTTCTGAAGGCATTGGGACACGATGTGCGCCTGGTGATGCCGCGCTATACTCAAGTAAAACCCGAACGGTTCCATCTCCAAACGGTGCTTGAGGCGGTTTCTGTGAACATTGGCCCGTATCAAGAACAGGTGCGCGTGCTCCAGGGCACGATTGGCGAGGATATCCCCGTGTATTTCATCGACGCTCCACGCTACTTTGAACGCGAAAATATCTACGGCTATACCGACGATGGCGAACGCTTTATTCTCTTCTGCAAGGCCGCGCTGGAGGCTGTGCGCGCGCTTGGCTGGTCCCCGGATGTGATCCACTGTAACGACTGGCAGACGGGGATTGTCCCCAACTGGATGCATACTCTCTATCGCGATGATCCTGTGTTTGCTGACTCAGCGACGGTCTATACCATTCACAATCTAGCGTACCAGGGTATTTTTGGCCGCCGTATTCTGGAGGTGGCTGGCGTTACGGCAGGCGGGTTCCTCTATCCTCAGATCGTTGAACTGGCCAATGTGGTCGATATCATGGGGCGCGGCATCCTCTTCTCCGACGCGATTACGACGGTGAGCGAACGCTACGCCCAGGAGATCCTGACTCCACCTTTTGGCGAGAAGCTGGATCATCTGCTGCGCTCGCGGCGTGACCGGCTCTTCGGCATTCTCAACGGCATCGATTACCAGGAGCTGGACCCGGCCACCGATCACTATATTCGCGCGCGCTTTGACGCGCACTCTTTGGAGAAACGCGCCGACAATAAACGTGTCCTGCAAGAGCGCGCGCATTTTCCCATCAAACCCGATGTGCCGCTGCTGGCTATGATCTCGCGTCTGGCCGATTCTAAAGGGTTTGACCTGATTGCGCAGATCGCCCAGCCGCTTTTTGCGCAGGGCGTCCAGATGATTGTGCTGGGCATCGGCGATCAACAGTATCACGAGCTTTTTCAATCACTGGCGGCTCGCTACCCCGAACAGGCAGCGATTTTCCTGACCTTTAATTCTGATCTGGCCCAGGCAATCTATGCCGGGTGCGATATGTTTTTGATGCCCTCGCGCTTTGAACCCTGTGGGCTGGGCCAGTTGATTGCGATGCGCTACGGCGGCGTCCCCGTAGTGCGCAGCGTGGGCGGTCTGGCCGACACCGTTGAAGAATACGACCCCAATACCGGCTCCGGCAATGGCTTTACTTTCACCAACTACGACCCCTGGGAATTTTTCGCCGCGATTGTGCGCGCCATCGAACTCTATCGCTTCAAAGATGCCTGGCACGTGCTTCAGCAGCGCTGCATGGCCGCAGACCACTCCTGGCAAGCCTCAGCGCGCCGCTATGTCGAGGTTTATCACCAGGCCATCGAGTTTCACCACAGTGGAAAATAGGAGATCGGGCATACTCCCTATAGCCCGATAGTTCTAGAGCTTGACCCTGCATCGGCCAAACGTTATACTATACCCGGTTCATGTAGACGGGCATAGGAGGAGATTACAAACGTGGCACAGGATGTTAAACGGGCCGAGGATATTTCACCACATATGTTACCCTCGGAGACTTTTTTTGCGGAACGTCGGGCCGCCCTGACCCGACAATATTACGCACTGCCAGCATATGGCTCGCGCGCTTTCTGGACCCATCTTGAGGGGCGTCAGGAAGACACACAGACTCTACCGCTGGAAGTGCTGGTGAAAGTGGTGCGCGAGGCGGACGCGCGCGATGACAAAAAGACCAGGCGTCGGCTCTGCACGATCATCCTTGCACGTGTGCAGACCTCAAATGAGCAATGGGTCCGCCAGGTGCTGGCCAGCATCTATGTGCAGGCCGATGAACGGCGCGACATGGTCGCCGATCTCTACGCTGACCTCTGCGAGCTGCTGTTGCGCACATTGATAGACCCCAACCAGACTTTCTGGGAAGAAAATTTTCTGCACAGCCTGCGTTTTGCCCGCCAACACGCTTATAAGAGTTTTTTGCGGCGCGAAGGACACCTGATCTCTAACTCAGGCAGGCGCGTGCCGCGTAGCTTGCTTGAAAGCCTGGAGCACTTTAGCAAACCAACACGCAAAAAATGGTTTAGCCGCGATGAAGATGCGGACCAGACCAATAGCACAAGCACACTGGATATTCGCGATGAACGCGCGGAACAGGCGTTTGAGCAGGTGGAACAGGCAGATCTTCTGGCGACGCTGATGCTTCTACCTATGCATCAACGCACAGTTGTCTGGCTGATTTTTTTTGAAGGACACACCACGAAAACCGTGAGTACATTATTAAAAACTTCAGGGCGTACAGTGCGCAATCGCTTGCGCGCAGCGCTCACACAATTGCGCGAGGTTTTTGAAGCCGAGCAGGAGGTGGTCGATGGAGAAGGCGCGTGAAGAGACGCTGATGCGCATCACCGCACAGTTTGTAGCTGAGCAGGAGTCCGGCCAGGGGCCGCGCCTGGAAGATTACGCACAGCGCTACCCCCAATATGTGGATGAGATTGCAGATTTTGTGACGTATTATTACGCGGTTGAAGCGGGTCTGCCAACGGATACTACGTCAGTCCCTTCGCTTTCCCCCAGTTCGCTGGCAGCATTGGACCGGGCCTGGGAGCGTGTGGACGCGTTGCCAGCCTCCGAATCGTCGGCTTTAGCCACGCTGGCACGCCACAAACGCTATACACTGACCCAACTGGCGGATACGCTGGACCTCAGCGTGGATCTCGTCGAGCAATTGGCCCGGCGCCAACTTGAACCGGCCACGCTACCCTACGAACTCTTACAACGCCTGGCCTATGCGCTGACACAATCGATCAGCGTGGTGCGCCAGGCTCTGGGCATCCTCGACCCGCCCGCGACGCCCATGCTCGCCGAGGCACGCGCATCCTACAAACTTCCACCTCGGCAAAGCTTTCGCACGGCAATGGAGGCCAGCCCACAGTTATCCGCTTCCCAGAAAGGTCTCTGGCAGATGGTTCTGGAGCGCGAAGGGTTGTAGATTCCTGCTATTGTATGTGCGTCGTGCTCCAAATTGGGAATTTTGGAGCACGGCGCACATACAATAGCATGGCATTCTGTTATATCATGAGAGAAAAAGTGGAAGTTTGCCATCATGTCACAACTCATTGCCTATCTGGATTGTCATTCTGGGATCAGCGGCGATATGTTTCTCAGCGCGCTGCTTAACACGGGCCTGCCTTTTGATGACCTGGGCCAGACCCTGACTGCGCTCCCCATCGACGATTTTCAACTGACATACGAGACGTTTTCAGATAAGGGGATTCGCGGCGCGCGCTTCGACGTGCAGCTCACCGCCGAACAACCTACGCGCCATCTCTCGGATATACAGGCTATTCTGCACGCGGGGACGTTGCCGCCCCGTGTTCGCGACCTTGCCCTGGCCATCTTCCAGCGTCTGGCCGAGGCTGAAGCCAGCGTCCACGGCACCAGTATCAACGAGGTGCATTTTCACGAGGTCGGCGCGGTTGACGCGATTGTGGATATCGTTGGGGCGGCCTGGGCCGTCGAAACACTGGGGATCGCGCAAATCTACGCCTCTCCACTTCCCCTGAGTAGTGGCCACGTGCAGACCGCTCATGGCCTGCTGCCCGTGCCAGCGCCCGCGACCCTGGAAATCTTGCGCCGAGTCTCCGCCCCCTGGCAACCGTCACCCGCGCAGGGCGAGATGGTCACACCCACTGGCGCGGCTATCCTGGCTACGCTGGCGCGCTTCGAGACGCCCGCCATAGCCATCGAGCGCGTAGGCTACGGCTTTGGGCGCAAGCAATTTCCCTGGCCCAACTGCCTGCGCGCCTGCCTGGGCCGTCCCCTGGCCGTCGCCTCATCCCAGGAGACGCTGCCAGACACCGATTGGGTCAGCCTGCTCTCCTGTAACATCGACAATATGAGCGGCGAGCTGCTGGGCGACCTGCTGGAACGTCTGCTGGTAGCTGGGGCGCTGGACGTGAGCTATCAGCCCCTCCAGATGAAAAAGAATCGCCCGGCGGTCCTGCTCACCCTGATCTGCACAGTTGAGGAGACCGAGCGCCTGGCCCAACTCGTGCTGGCCGAAACGAGCACCCTCGGAGTACGCGTGCAACACACACAGCGCCGCAAAGCGCAACGTAGCCAGGAGCAGATC